>JAGWOC010000013.1 GCA_028872875.1 Chloroflexota bacterium
TGCCCCGCGTCTTCGCCAGCCCCGCGTACACCGCCTCCTTGCCCCGCTCGGAGCTGAAGAGGCCGGTGGACAGGACGACGAAGGCGAAGACCGCCGCCACCACGACGAACGCGATCAGGATGATCGCCGTCTCGAGACCGGTGATCCCGCGCTCTTCGCGCATGCGGCGGACGAATTGCAGAATCCGCTTCATTGCCTCTCCTCCAGTTTCAGGTTGTGGGGCCGGCGGCCCCAGGCGCAGTCGGAATGTCAGTTGCTCCCCTGGTGTCACCCCCTTTGATGAGCGCGAGCCTGTGTGAGATTCCGAACTGCGCAGGCTTGGTCGCGCATTCCATTGCTACCCGGCCGTCTGCACCCGTAGGCGCCATCCGCCCGGGGGACCAGATCTGGCGCGTCCGTGCACTGGCCTGCCGGTACTTCCGTGTACCGTTGAAGCTTCGTGTCCGCGGGAACTCCGGTGCATGGTGGATCCCCCCGACTTCTGGGGGTGCCCTCACCTAACGCGCCCTTGCCGCCGTGCCCGCCTGCCCCTGACCCGCTCGCCGCCCGGGCCGCACGCGGCGCCAGAATCAGCGCACTCCCCCATGTCCGGTGGCGGGACGTGTCCGATAACCCACCCGATGGAACCGTCGAATCAGCAACCCTCCGCGATCCGCGTGCTCGTCGTGGAGACCGACAGTCTCTTGCGGGAGATGCTCGGCGCGGCGCTGGCCGCGGACGCGCGCCTGCGCGTCGTTGGCACCACGGGCGACCCGCCGGCGGCGGCGAGCCTCGCCGCCTCACTGCTGGCGGACGTCACGCTGATCGGCATCGATGCCCGCAGCGAGCAGGCCGCGCTCGCGGCCGCTCAGGAGATCGGCCGCGCCCATCCTGCCGCGCGCGTCGTGTTTCTGGGCGAGCGCCCCGACGCCCGCATGCTCGCCGCCCTGCCCGCGTTTCGCGCGGCGGGCTGGTCCTACCTGCTGCGCCAGTCCGTCGCCGACGTCGCCACGCTCGCCCGCGCCATCGATGGCGCCGCCTCCGGGCTCGTCGTCCTCGACCCGCTCGTGGTCGAGAGCCTCGGCCGTCGGGAGACGCGCCTGTCCGCGTTGACCAGGCGCCAGCTCGAGGTCCTTTCGCTGATGGCCCGCGGGTACAACAACGCCGCGATCGCGCGTGCGCTCGTGCTCGAAGAGAAGAGCGTCGAGAACCACATCAACGCGATCTTCGGCCAGCTCAACCTGAGCCGCGACCGCGCCGCCCACCCGCGTGTGAAGGCGGTCCTGCTCTACCTGCGGGAGGGCGAAGGCAGCGCCCCGGACGCGCCGGACCCCGAATCTCGCCAGCGCAGGGCGGCGTAGCAGCGGCCGTCGGAGCGCCTCCCAGGTCTCGGGCCAGCCAGAGCGGCCGCCCACGCCAGCGCCTTGTCCTATCCCCGCGCTTCACGCCCGAAGCGGTCCGGTCCCTCCGTGCCCAGCGTGTCGCGTAGACGGGGTCTGTCGACGTGGAGCACAGCCGCCCTCGGCTGCGCGTCCGGTGAAGCCGGATCAACCCCGCGCGTCATCGGCCGCAGTCGCCCTGTCGCGGTCTACGCCGGGAACGTCGCCACCGCGCGGTACTGCGCGCCGTCACGCGCGCGGTCGAGCGCTCCCCCGTAGGCCTCGATGGCGAGCCGGCTCGTCTCGAATCGCGCGTCCAGCGCCGCCGCGGCCGCATCGTCCGTCTCGTCGAGCGGCGCGCCGATCGCCAGCGTCACGGCGGCCTCGCCGCGGCCGAGCGTGACGAACGCCTCGCGCGCCCCCGCCTCCGCGAGCGCGCGCGCGCCCTCGAGGACGAAGCGATAGAGGACGAGCCGCCGCCCCACGTCGATCGCCGCCCGGTCGCTGGCCTCATCGACCGCGTCGGCGAGCGGATCCATCTCGAGCGTCAGGTCGATGACAGGCTCCAGCTCCTTTCGCAGCGCCTTCAGCGCGTTCGGCAGCCCGAGCCGCACGATGCCGGGGTAGAGCTCCTGCTCGATGGCGCGCAGCTCGCGGTCGCGCACGGCCTCGAGCTCGGCCATCGCCTGGGCGTGCAGCCCGGACGGGGCGTACGGCGCATCCTCGGCGGCGGACTCGGGGTCGATGCGCCGGTATGCTTCGTCCGCCTGTGCGCCGGCGAGCAGCAGCCGCGCCCGCACGTCATCGCGCAACTGCTCCGACAGCCGCTCGTTGCGCCGCTCGTACGCCTCGATCAGCACCGTTGCGGCGACCGGCGCGGCCGCGGCGGCAGGCGCCGGCTCCTCTGGCTCCGGCGCCGCGTCCTCGCGCGGCCCGGCGAGCAGCAACAGCGGTCGCCGCCGGCGGTCCCCGAAGGAGAGCGCCACGCCGCCCATCACCACCGCCAGGACCGCGCCGGCCACCGTCACCCAGCCCTGCTTGCCCATCGCCTGTGCGTGCTCCGCCTCCACCAGCGACGACGGCAAGCAGGAAGCCAGCGTCGAACCCTGATCGATCTGCGACCCCTTGCCGATCGGGCTCAGGCCGCAGATCGAGTCGACCCCCGCGACGACCGCGCGCACGCCACCGCCCGCGAGCGGCTGGCCGCGCCACGGCTGCCCGAGCAGCGCGTCCGGCACGCCGGCGGCGTACACCCCGGACGCGTTGATGACGACGTTCCGGCTGCCATCGACCTGCGCCCCAAGCGTGGCCTTCCAGAGCCGCGCCGGGTCCGCCCGTCCGAGCAGCATCCCCCAGGTCGTGCCGTCGCCGTCCTTCAGCGGCACCGCAAACTCGACGTAGCCGGGCCGCCCGGCCTGCGGCAGCACGACGTCGGAGCTCGAAGGCGTCAGTGTGCTCCGCGCCTGCTGGAACGCCGGGCTGTCGAGCACGCGCGTCACCGACGGGTCCGTCGAAGCGAGGACGGTGCCCGACCGGTCGGCGACGATCAGCGACGCCAGATTGTTGGTGTTGAGGTAGAGGTCCTGCCGCATGACGCCGGTTCGCACGTCTCGCGGCGTCGCCCGCTGGTGCACACGCGGGTCCTCGGCGTAGCGCAGCATCTCCATGTAGGTGTTGAAGGCGTCGCCCGTCGCGAGATGCGCCGTCACGGCGGCGAGCGAACCCGCCTCCGTCGCCGCGCGCTGGTCGACGGCGCGCCGCGAGAACGTATCGGCCCCGTAATAGGCGACCGCGGCCACGAGCGCCACCGCCGCCGCCAGCACCGTCAGCGTCCGCACCCGCGGCGAGACGGGCGCAAGCCACACCAGCAACCCCCGCGCGCTACGGGCGAGCGCCGCCAGCCCACCGGCGAGGCGGGTCGTCGCGCCGTCCTGCGGCATTCGAGGCGCCGTCCTGGCTTCCATGTCGCCGCATCTATCCTCGGTGCTGGCACCCAGCGCGGCTAGGGGAAGAACCCCTATTCTGCATGGCCGGTGCGACGGTGACTGGCGAGACTGCCACCCTGCCGCCGTAGGGGCGCCGCTTGCCGCGCCCCGCGCCGAATCCGGCACGACCCGGCCGGCCGCGCTATTGACGAACGCCCGTTCTCATCCTATACTCGCGAGTCGAACAGGCGTACGGACGGAGGGCAGGATGCCGCTGGCGGATGCGCTCGCTGCGCTGCGCCGCGATCCGGAACTGGGCGCAGGCTTCGTCGAGTGGCGCGAGCTGCCCGCGGAGCCTGCACGCTACGGCGCCTGGCCGCTCGGTACCGACGCGCGCCTGATCGACGCGCTCGCCCGGCGCGGCATCGGGCAACTCTACGCGCATCAGGCGGCGGCGCTGGGCGCCGTAGCGCAGCGCCAGAACGTCGTCGTCGTCACGCCGACGGCGTCCGGCAAGACGCTCTGCTACAACCTGCCCGTCGTCCAGACGCTGCTCGAAGACCCCGAGGCGCGCGCCCTCTACATCTTCCCCACGAAGGCGCTGGCGCAGGACCAGATGGAGGAGCTGCACGGGCTCGTCGGCGACCTCCGGGCCGACATCAGGACGTTCACGTACGACGGCGACACGCCCGGCGACGCCCGCCGCAAGGTGCGCGAGGCCGGGCACGTCGTCGTCACCAACCCCGACATGCTCCACACCGGCATCCTGCCGCACCACACGAAGTGGGTGAAGCTGTTCGAGAACCTGCGCTACGTCGTCATCGATGAGCTGCACCAGTACCGCGGCGTCTTCGGCAGCCACGTTGCGAACGTCATCCGGCGGCTGCACCGCGTCTGCCGGTTCTACGGCTCCGACCCCGTCTTCATCTGCTGCTCCGCCACCATCGCGAACCCGCGCGAGCTGGCCGAGAACATCGTCCGCAAGCCCGTGCTGCTGATCGACGACAACGGCGCGCCGCGCGGCCCGAAGGTCGTCGCCGTCTACAACCCGCCGGTCGTGAACCGCGAGCTGGGCATCCGCCAGGCCTCGGTCGATGCGGCGCGCGCGATCGGCGACCGCCTCCTGCGGGCGGGCGTGCAGACCATCGTCTTCGCGCCGTCACGCATCCGTGTGGAGCTGCTGCTGCGCTCGCTGCGCGAGTCGCTGAAGCAGCGGCCCGGCGAGCCGCCGCCGGTCGAGGGGTACCGCGGCGGCTACCTGCCGAACGAACGGCGCGCCGTCGAGCGCGGCCTGCGCGAGGGCCGCATCCGCGGCGTCGTCGCCACGAACGCGCTCGAACTGGGGGTGGATATCGGCGGTCTCGATGCGGCGGTGCTCACGGGCTACCCGGGCAGTCTCGCCAGCGCCTGGCAGCAGATGGGTCGTGCGGGGCGCCGCCAGGGGCTCTCGCTGGCCGTGCTCGTGGCATCGTCGTCGCCACTGAACCAGTACGTCGCGACCCACCCCGAGTACCTCTTCGAGACGTCGCCCGAAGCCGGGCTCATCGACCCCGACAATCTGCTCGTGCGCGTCAGCCACATGAAGTGCGCCGCGTTCGAGGTGCCGGTCGAGGAGGCGGAGCCGCCCGGCGGACCCTGCGGCTTCGGGGCCGATGCGCCACAGCTCCTCGAACTGCTCGCGTCCGAAGACGTCCTTGTGAGGGCCGGCGGCCGCTACCACTGGATGGCCGAGGTCTTCCCGGCCGAGTCCGTGAGCCTCCGCTCCGCCGCCATCGACAACTTCGTCGTCATCGAGCAGGGGCCAAAGCCCCGCGTCATCGGCGAAGTCGACCGGCCGGCGGCGCCGCTGCTCATCCACGAAGAAGCGATCTACATGCACGGCGGCAGGCAGTACCACGTCGACCGCCTCGACTGGCACGAGAAGAAGGCCTACGTGCGCCGGGTCGACGTCGATTACTACACCGACGCGAACCTCGCCGTCGACCTCGAGGTGCTGGAGCCGTTCGAGGGCGCGCCCGCGAAGGGCTGCTGGGTCGACCATGGCGAGGTCGCCGTCCGCGACGTCGCGACGATCTTCAAGAAGATCAAGCTCGACACGAACGAGAACGTCGGCTGGGGCCGCATCAGCCTCCCGGAGGAGAGCCGCCACACGACGGCGTACTGGTGCTCGCTCGCCGGCGAAGCGGTCGAAGGGCTCTCCCGCGGCGAGCTGCAGGACGCGCTCTGGGGCATGGCGCACCTGCTCCGCCACCTGGCGCCCATCTTCCTGATGTGCGACCCGCGCGACCTGCAGGCGGTGGCGCAGCTCCGCTCCCCCTTTACCGGCCGCCCGACCCTTTTCCTGTACGAGAACCAGCCCGGCGGCGTCGGCATGGCCCGCCGCTTGTTCGAGATCCACCCCCGTCTTATGGCCGCCGCACGCGAGCTGGTGGTGCGCTGCGGTTGCACCGCCGGCTGCCCCGGCTGCGTCGGCCCGACGATCGGCGATCACCCCGCCAACAAGCGCGCCGCGCTTGCGCTGCTGCGTCGGCTGTCGGAGTAGGAGGAGGCCGGAGGTTGGAGGTTGGACGTCGGAGGTCGGAGGTGCGGGACGACGTACCGGAGCGCAGGCCTTCAGCCCGCGCCGAGCGCATGCGCGCCGGAGGCCTTCCGGTGCGGGACGACGTACCGGCGCGCGGGCCTTCAGCCCGCGCCGAGCGCATGCGCGCCGGAGGCCTTCCGGTGCGAGACGACGTACCGGAGCGCGGGCCTTCAGCCCGCGCATCCACGACGGCGCTCATGACTGAGCCCGCATCACCATGACGCGCCCCGCCGCCATCGACGCCACAGCCGCCCGCGCCGAGCGCATGCGCGCCGGAGGCCTTCCGGTGCGAAGCGACGTACCGGAGCGCGGGCCTTCAGCCCGCGCAGCCACGGCGGCGCTCATGACTGAGCCCGCATCACCATGACGCGCTCCGCCGCCATCGACGCCACAGCCGCCCGCGCCGAGCGCATGCGCGCCGCCGTCGCCGCGCACGCCGCCGCCATGCGCGGCGCGCTGCCGTCGCGCCCGGCGTGCGACGGCCTGCCGCCGATCGACCGCATCCTCGGCGGCGCCTGGTTGGAGACAGAGCACGGCCGCGCCTTCGTCCGCGACGCGTGGTTCGCGCCCGGCCACCTCCACGGGACGGTCGCCCTGGGTGCTGCCCTCGCCCTGCCCCGGCACGCGCTGGAAGCCGTCCTGGGCCGCCCGTTCAATCCGCCACCGTCCGCCCTCCAGTGCCGGGATACCGGCGCCTCGCCGCCACCCCACCTGGCCTTCTTCGATATCGAGACCACCGGCCTCTCGGGCGGCACCGGCACCTACGCCTTCCTCGCCGGCCTCGGCTCGTTCGAAGACGGCGGTTTCCGGCTGCGGCAGTACTTCCTGCCCGCCGTCGACGGCGAGCGGGCCATGCTCGCGCTCCTCGCCGCGGACCTCGCCCGGTGCGACGCGCTCGTCACCTACAACGGCCGCGCCTTCGACCTGCCCGTGGTCGAGACGCGCATGACGCTGGCGCGCCTCCGCCCGGCATGCGCCGAGATGCCGCATCTCGACCTCCTCCACGCCGTCCGGCGCCTGTACCGCCATCGCCTGCAGTCGTGCCGGCTCGCCGATGCCGAGCGCCGCCTGCTGCGCGTCGAGCGCTTCGACGACGTGCCGGGCGCGCACATCCCGGCGCTCTACTTCGACTACGTCCGCGCGGGCCGCGCCGCGCCGCTGCGCGCGGTCTTCCGCCACAACGCCGAGGACGTGCTCTCGCTCGTTGGCGTGCTGGTGCACCTCGGGCGTCTGTTCTCGGACGACCAGCCCGCGCCCGATGACGCCGTCGCCCTCGCGCGCTGGTGGGAGCTCGCGGGCGCGCCGGGCCGCGCCCTGGCGCTCTACCGTCAGGCACTCCCATGGATCGAAGGCAGCGACGACTGGTCGTGGGCCGCCCATCGGCACGCCCACCTCAGCCGCCGCGCCGGCTCCCATGACGAGGCAGCCGCGCTCTGGCGCGCCCTCTGGCAGCAGGGCGACGCGGCGGCGGGCCTGGCGCTCGCGAAGCACCTGGAGCATCGCGTCCGCGACTACCCGGCGGCGGAGCAGGTCGTCGCCGCCCTGCGCACGGCGAGCCCCGATGCCGCCCGCCCGGAGCTCCAGGCGCGGCTGGCGCGCATCCGCCGCAAGCGCGCCCGGCTGCCGACGCAGGCGCGGCCGCCCCGCACGGGCTGACGCCGTGGCGAAGCCCCGCTCCTCGTGACGCCGCCCACGGCCACCATCACGTCCGCGTAGCGAAGGAGCTTGGCGGGGCGCGCGCGGGTGGCCGAGGTCCCGCGCGCATGCGGAGGGCGGAGCTGGAGCTCCTTCGCTAGGCTGGACGGAGCTTGAAGCTCCTTGGCTACGGGGCGCCGCCGCGCGCACACGCGCTGGTCGCGCGTCGATGCCCCTGGGTCAGTCCGGCACGCAGTCCTGGGCGGCGAGGTCAGGCCGCAGGGCGTGGAAGATCGGGAAGCGCAGGTAGCCGTCGCGGGACCACTCGCTGAAGCGCACGTGGCACACCAACTCGGGCCGCGTCCAGTAGATGAGGCGGGGGATGCGCGGCGGGTCGCTGAAGCTCGACTGCTCGGCGACGAGCGGCTCGAGCTGCGCGACGAGCGCGCGCGCCTCGGCGTCGCCGAGGCCGCCGCTGACGGCGCCGACGAACTCGAAGCGCCCCTGCTCGTAGGCACCCAGCAGGAGCTGGCTGAACGGCTCGCCCTTGCGCCGCGCGCCGCCGAACGTGTAGCCGCCGATCGCGAAGTCGCCGCTCTGCAGCGCCCGCACCTGGAGCCAGCTCTTCGAGCGCGCACCCGGCGTGTACGCGCCCGCCTTCTCCTTGGCAACGATCCCTTCGAGCTTGCGCGACGCGACCGCCTCGAAGAACGCGATGCCCTCGTCGCTGACGAAGTCGACGGCGGCGAACTCGGCGCCGGGGGAGATGATCTCGTGCAGCCGGTTCTTGCGTTGCCAGAGCGGACGGTCGATGAGCGAGCGCCCGTCGAGCCAGAGCACGTCGAACGCTTGATAGGCGATTTGACCGGGCGGCCGGCGCTTCAGCGCCGCGGGCGGGCCGCCGGCGTCCGCGCCGGCGAGCAGGCTGTGCAGGCGCGGGCGCAGCAGGTCGAAGGCGGGCTGCCCATCGCCGTCGAGCGCCACGACCTCGCCGTCGAGCAGCGCCTCGTGCGCGTGCAGGAGCGCCGGGATGCGCGCGAGCTCGCCGAACGCGGGCAGCAGGTCGCGGCCGTTGCGTCCAAGGAGGCGCAGCGCGCCGTCGGCGATGCGGGCCTGCGCGCGCACGCCGCCCCAGAGGAGCTCGAAGATGTGGTCGGGCGAGTCGAAGGGCTCCGGCGCCGACGATGCCAGCATCGGCGGCATGCGCTGCGGCATGCGGCCCGCGATGGAGGCGACGTTCCGATGCTCGATGTCCTCGTGTCCCGTGATGGTCATCCGGCGCGCCTGCGTCGTGCAGGCCTGGCTACGGGCTCTTCCGCTTCGGCCTCCCCGCCCGGTCCGACGGCGGACGCGCCGGACGCGCGCTCGCGCTTCGCCGCGTCGATGCTCTGGCGCAGCGCGTCCATGAGGTCGGTGACCTTGCCGGCCGCGGGCGCGGGCCGCTTGATCTCCTCGCCCTCCGCCTTACGCTCGATGAGCTCGAGCAGCGCGGCGCGGTAGTTGTCGGTGTACCGCTCCGGATGGAAGTCGCCCGTCAGCATCTCGACCAGCGACTTCGCCATGGCCAGCTCGCGTTCGCCGAGGGCGCCTGCTTCGGGGACGTCGAGTTCGTCGGTGCCGCGGATCTCGTCGGCGTAGAACATGGTCTCGAGGGCGATCGTGTGCTCGTACAGGCGGAGCGTGCAGAGCTGTTCCTTCTGACGCAGCGTGACCTTGGCGAGTGCGACGAGCTTCGAATCCTTCAACACCTCACGCAGCAGCGCGAAGGGCTTGGCGCCGATCTTCTCCGGCTCGAGGTAGTAGGTCTTCTGGTAGTAGATGGGGTCGATCTGGGTGTGCGGCACGAACTCCGTGATCTCGATGGCGTGCGTCGTGTCGACGGGCACCTTGTCGAAGTCCTCGGGTTCCATGACGACGTACTGGTCGGGTGCGATCGCGTATCCCTTGACGATGTCGTTCCACTCGATGACGGCGTCGTCCTCGGGGCAGTAGCGCTGCTGCCGGATGCGCGCGTGGTCCGTGCGGTGCAGCATGTGGAAGGCGACGTCCTTTTCTTCGGTCGCGGTGTAGAGCTTCACGGGGATGGACACCATCCCGAAGCTGACCGCGCCCTTCCAGATCGCTCGTGGCATGCGCAACTCCTCGCCCGCCGCGGCCACCCGGCGGGCCGCATCCCAAAGCTTGCGGGACGAGGCCCGGCGGTGTCAATACGGCGGGCCGCTGACGCGGCGTCAGGGTGCCGGCCCGCGCGGACCGCGGCGTCGAGGCGCGGGGCGGGCACAGGATGCGTCGCCCTCTGCTGGCTTCACGCTACGACATAGCGCCGGGCCATCTTCAAGGTTGCCAGTACAACCTTGAAGATGGCCCACCCATGCTCAAGGCGGCCGTGCAGTATCAACCTGAGCGCACCAGAGGGAGACGCATCCTGCGCCCGGCCGTTCGCCCGTTCGCCGCGCCCGATCCACAATGCGGGACAGCGTACGCCGCAGCGCATCGGGAGGCGAGAGGCGAGATGCAGATCGGGGTCAAGATCGGCCCGGCGCTCGGGCCGGAGGTCGGCCGCGCGGCGGTCGAGGCGGAGCGGCTCGGCTTCGATTCCGTCTGGCTGAGCGAGCGCGTCGTCACCCCGCTCGACCGGCCGCACCCGTACGAGCCGATGGTCGACCCGTGGGTTGCGCTCGCGTACGTCGCCGCGGTGACCAGGCGCGTGCGGCTCGGCACGAGCGTCAGCCAGATCGCGCTGCGGCCGCCGGTGCTGATGGCGCGCGAGCTGGTGACGCTCGACCGGCTGTCGGAGGGGCGCCTGATCGTCGGGGCCGGCGCGGGCTGGGTGGTCGAGGAGTTCGTCGCCACGGGCGTGCGGTTCGAGGACCGCGGCGGCCGCCTGAACGAGGTCATCCGCGTGCTGAAGCATCTCTTCGCGCACCCCGGCGAGCCGTGGCACGGCATGCACTTCGACATCCCGGCGGCGGGCATCGTGACGCCGCTGACGCCGGGCGGGCCGCCGATCTGGGTTGGCGGCATCACGGAGGCGGGGCTGCGCCGTGCCGCGCGTTACGGCGACGGCTTCATCGCGCTCGCGCGGTCGCCGGAGGAGCTCGCGAAGGTGCGGGCGCGCGCGCTCGAGCTGCGCGGCCGGTACGGGCGCGGTGGCGCGTTCCCGGTCTGGACGCAGGCATCGCCGCCCGGGGACGTGGCCGCGGCGAAGGAGATGGCGCGGCGCTGGCGGGACGCGGGGGCAGATGGGCTGATCCTCACGTACGAGGGGACGGTGCCGGACGCATTCCTCGCGCAGGCGGACGCCGCGCGCGCGCTGATCGAGAGCGCCGCATGAGCGAGGGTCAGGTGCGGGCCGTCGAAGACGCCGTGGTACGGGCAACGGGTGTGCTGCCGGACGGCGCCATCGGCATCGACGCCGGGTTGACGCTGACGAAGATCGCGCGCGGGCGGGGAGACCGCATCGAGCTGTCGGTGCACGCGACGAGCGCGCTCGGGGAGCGGGCGCCGGCGGGCGGGACGGTGGCCGGCGCCACGGGCGCGCGCATCGCACACGCCGGCGTCGAGGCGGCGGTGCAGTCGGAGGAGATCGATGCGGCCGTGCGCGGCGCCGTGGCGCTGCTCCGTGCGGCGGGCCGGGAGGCGCCGCCGGAGTTTGTGCTGGCGCTGGCCGGCACGGGCACGGCGTTCGCGGCGGTCCGGCTCAACGCCGGTGCTCGTGGGGGCATCGGCAGGGTTTCGCATCTGGGCGGGACGGCGCTGGGCGGGGGCTCGTTCGAGGGCATCGCGCGGCGCCTCGAGCCGGGGCTGGACTACGCGGCGATGGTGACGCTGGCGGAGCGCGGCGACCGCTGCCGCGCCGACCTGATGATCGCCGACGCCTATCCGGACGGCGTGGGGCGGGTCGGCCCGGACCTGACGGCGGCGCACCTGGCGAAGCAGGGTGACGCGGGCATCGGCGACGTGCTGGCGGCGCTGCTGAACCTGCATGGCGAGAACATCGCGCAGATCGCCGCCTCGCGCGCGCTCGTCGCGCGCATGCCGTACGTCCTGCTGGCGGGCGGCTTCGTGCACCAGAACCCGACGCTGGTCGCGGCCCTGACATCGATGGCCGCGATGTTCGGCGTGCGGGCGGAGGCGGCGCCGTGGCCAGGGTTCGCGGGCGCGGTCGGGGCCGCGCTGGCCGCCGTCGAAGCGAGCGATACGCGCATGGAGGTGTGAACCATGAGACTCGGCGTCGTCTTCCCGCAGACCGAGATCGGCAGCGACCCCGCCGCGATCCGCGACTACGCGCAGGCGGCGGAGCAGCTCGGCTACCGCCACATCCTCGTCTTCGACCACGTGCTCGGGGCGCATGCCGACCGGTTCGAGGGCCGCTTCCGGCCGCCGTACAGCTACCAGACGCCGTTCCACGAGCCGTTCGTGCTCTTCGGCTACCTGGCGGCGCTGACATCGCTCGAACTCGTCACGGGCATCGTCATCCTGCCGCAGCGCCAGACCGCGCTGGTCGCCAAGCAGGCGGCGGAAGTGGACGTGCTGACGGGCGGGCGCATGCGGCTCGGCGTGGGCATCGGCTGGAACCACGTCGAGTACGAGGCGCTGGGCCAGGAGTTCCGGACGCGCGGCCGGCGCATCGAGGAGCAGGTCGCGCTGCTGCGGCGGCTCTGGACGGAAGAGCTGGTGGACTTCGCGGGGAAGTACCACGTGGTGAAGCAGGCTGGCATCAACCCGCTGCCGGTTCAGCGTCCGATCCCGGTGTGGATGGGCGGCGGGGTCGACGCGGTGCTGCGGCGCGTCGCGCGCATCGCCGATGGCTGGTTCCCGCAGTTCCGTCCGGGCCCCGACGCGGAGGCGACGCTCGACCGTCTGCGGGGCTACATCCGCGATGCGGGCCGCAAGCCGGAAGACGTCGGCGTGGAGGGGCGCATCAGCCTGTCCAACACGCCGGAGCCGGAGTGGGGCGCCGCGCTCGATGGCTGGCGCGGCCTGGGCGCGACGCACGTGGCGGTGAACACGATGAACGCCGGGCTCGCCTCGCCGCAGGCGCACATCGACGCCATCCGCCGCTTCAAGGAGGCCGCGGGCTGAGGATGGGCGTGACTCCGGCGGCGGCTATGCGCGCACGGGGACGTCCTCGAGTTCGAAGCGGAAGTCCTCGATGACCGGGTTCGCGAGCAGCTTGCGGCACATCTCGGTGACCTGCGCCTCGGCCGCGCCGCGGTCCGGCGCGTCGATGCGGATCTCCATATACTTGCCGGCGCGCACGGACTCGACGCCCGTGAATCCGAGCGCGTGCAGTGCGCCGCGAATCGTGAGGCCCTGCGGGTCGTTGACGGTCGGCTTCAGCGTGATGTAGACGCGGGCGAGGAACATCGCCGCAGCATCGCCAAGATCCCTGTGTGGGGCAAGTGGCGCGTCGTGGGTGGGTGTGTCCCTGGTCATGCCGCTCCATCGATCAGCGACGGGTGAGCCGGGCGAACGGCGAAGCGGGGCGGTGTGGCCGTGTAGGCGGCTCGCTGGGAGGCCTCGCGCGCGGCGGAAGTCCGTCGGGCGAGGCGGGTGCCGCGCCGGTCCGGCTTCGCCGGACGCACAGCCGAGGCGGCTATGCTCCACGCTTCGCGTCGCGTTCACTCACACAGGTCCGGAAGCAGCAGGCTAGCCCGGCGTCCAGAAGTTGATGTTGCGCGGCTGGGCCTCGTTGCGGCCGGCGGCGTGTCCGGCGGGCCCGCCGGGGATGATCGAGCGGTCGACGGCGGCGCGGGTGGGGTCGGGGAAGTCGTCGAATACGACCTCACCGGTCGCGGTGTCGAGCACGGCGTAGGAGAGATGGAACGCGTTCCGCGCGTCGCGCGCCTCGCCGGCCGAGCCGGGGTTGACCACCAGCACGCGGCCGACGCGCTCCGCCATCTGGTAGTGCGTGTGCCCGAGGACCACGTAGTCGGCGTCGATCCGCGCCAGCCGGCTGATGGCGGGACTGTTGGGGTAGATGTACTCGTTGTGCGGCTCGAAGGGGCTGCCGTGCACCATCAGGAGCCGCTTGCCGTCGATGCGCGTCTCGATCCGGGAGGGCTGCGCGGCCATGTACGCGAGGTCGTCGGCGCGCACCCACGGTGCGGCCCGCGCGCGCTCGCCCCACTTGCCGAGCAGCACCTCCTCGTGGTTGCCGGTGATGTAGCGCGCGCCGCGTTCGCGCAGGATCCGCATGACCTCGTTAGAGAAGCGGAACTGGTAGACGGCGTCGCCGGCGCAGAGCAGCTCGTCGACGGGGCCCATGCGTTCGAGCGCGATGGCCAGCGCCTGGTGGTTGCAGTGGACGTCGGAGACGATGCCGATGCGCATGGCACAGTATCGCCCGCCGGGCACGGAGACCGCGAGGGGCGGGACGGGCGGCCGCCGCGTGGCGGACCGGCGGCCGCGTCCCGCGGTCAGTGGTGATGGACGGCGCCGAGGATGGCGTCTTCGCGCGCGCGCATGGCCCGTTCGTCGTCGGGGTGCTCGTGGTCGTAGCCGAGCAGGTGCAGGATGCCGTGGACGAGCAGATGCGCCACCTCGTCGTGCAGCGCCTGCGCGTATTCGGCGGCCTGACGCCGCGCGGTCTCCAGCGAGATGACGACGTCGCCGAGATGCGGCACCGCGCCGTCGGGCCGCGCGAAGGCATCGCCCTCGCGCTGGGCGAACGAGAGGACGTCGGTCGCCGCGTTGGCGCCGCGGTAGGTGCGGTTGAGCTCGCGCACGACGGCGTCGTCGGCGAGGAGGATGCTGAGCTCCGCCGGGCGTTCGACGTGCTCGGCTTCGAGCGCGTGCGCCGCCAGGCGTTCGAGCGCGATCTCGTCGATGCCGCTCGCGTCGGCCTCCGCCTGAAGCTCGATGATGTAGGTGGTCACGTGCGGCCGCGCTCCCGCCGCGGCGTGGCGCTGGTGCGGCTCCCCGCACCTCGTCGGCCGCCGCCTGGCCGATGAGCGGTCTCACGATAGCAGGCGGGCGGGCGTCACGGGCGCTACACAGGCGGGCGCGGCGCGGATCGACAGGCCCGAGGGCGTGGATGTGCGGCGCGAGGCGGCGAGCGGCGATGGCCTGCGGCGTCTATCGTGGTGTGAGCTGGACGATGCCCGCGTTCGCCTCGCGCAGCGCCGCGAAGTAGAGGTCGCGGTGCCCGAGCAGCCACTCTTCGGCCGTCCGGAACCCGAAGTGGTGGGCGAATGCGGTCACCGTCTCTGGGTCGTAGGTCTCGGGCGGCAACTGTTCCTCGACGTAGCGGATGGCCTCGACGACTTCGGCCGGAATCTGGATGCGCTCGTTCAGCATGGTCACCCCTCCTGTCCGAGCCACCGTTGGGATGAGGCGATCGTAGCACCGCTGTCAAGCCCCTCACGTCAAGGGCGGCGGTCCGCCGCGGGCGGGGTGCGGCGGGCTGTGGGCGGCCGATACGATCAGTGGTGCTGATCATATCTCCCAGCCGATAATGGGGGAGGAGGACGGTGCATGGTCCTGGAGGAGGAACGCACGTACTTCGAGACGCACAAGAGCGAGCTCCTTGCGCGCTATCGGAACCAATACGTGCTGATCAAAGGCTCGAATCTGATCGGGGCATATCCGAGCGCGGAGGCGGCGTACGTCGCCGGGCTGGAGAAGCTTGGTGTGCAGCCGTTCCTCGTGCGTCAGGTGCTCGATCATGAGCCGGTCGGCGTCGTGCCGATGCTGTCGGTTACGCCATCGAATGCCCGTCTATAACCACTACTACCCGGACGGCAACAATCAGATCAACACCGGCGAAAGCGCACGCCTGCTCGCCGTGAGCGGGCCCACGATCCCGGTTGCGGTGGGCGTCACGCCGGCGCTCGCGGATCTGCTCGAGAAAGAAGGCCGGGCGCCGCCCGCCGCCATCGCTGGCCGCGCGCTCATCGATACGGGCGCATCATTGTGCATGATCGACGAATCGGTGATCGGCGCGCTCGGTATCCCCCCGTTCGGTTATCAAAACGTCGCTGGCGCAACCGGGGCATCGAATCAGGCGACGTATCCAGCCAGCCTGTCCTTCCCCGGCACGCCGATCCCAAACATCACGTTCACGGACTTCATTGGCGGACCGCTGACGCAGCTTGGCATCCTGGCGCTGATCGGCCGCAACGTGCTGGCGCAGTTCGTCCTTGTGTACAACGGGCCGGGCGGGCATGTGAGCCTTTCGTTCTGACGCCGAGCGCCGGCTGGCGGGCCCGCCGCCTCGCACGCACCGCCGGAACCTCACACCCAGCCCCCTCTCCACATTGCGGAGAGGGGGACCTCGTCTCGGCGAGGCGGCGGTTCTCCCGGAGGACACGCCGGCGGGTACGTCAAGACTTCGGAATCACTACACTTGGATGCTGGCGATGCGCGGGGCAGGCAGGAGGACGACGATGCGGCTCGAAGGAAAGACGGCGCTCATCACGGGGGCCGGCAGCGGCATGGGGCGCGTGGCGGCGACGCTGTTTTCGCAGGAAGGCGCGAACGTCATCGCCACGGACATTTCGCGCGAGGGGCTGGATGCGACGGCAGGGCTCGTCGCGGAGCACGCACACGGGAGCATCCTGCCGCTCGTGGGCGACGTGTCGAGCGCGGCCGACGTCGAGTCGTGGGTGCGGGCGGGCATCGAGCGCTACGGACGGCTCGACGTGCTGTACAACAACGCCGGCATCTTCCCGGATGAAG
Organism: Chloroflexota bacterium; assembly: GCA_028872875.1. Lineage (GTDB taxonomy): Bacteria > Chloroflexota > Dehalococcoidia > DSTF01 > JACRBR01 > JADMII01. The sequence goes on from JAGWOC010000013.1 coordinate 16,182, forward strand.
ACCGCAGCGTGCTGGAGATGGACGAGGCGACGTACCGGCGCACGCTCGACGTGAACCTGAAGGGCGTGATGCTCTGCTGCAAGTACGGCATCCCGGAGATCGTGCGGGCGGGCGGCGGCTCGGTGGTCAACGTCGCGTCGTTCGTGGCGCTGATGGGCTGTACGGTGCCGCAGGACGCGTACACGGCGAGCAAGGGGGCGGTGCTGGCGCTGACGAAGTCGCTGGCGGTGCAGTTCGGGCGGCAGCGCGTGCGGGTGAACGCGATCTGCCCGGGGCCGATCCTGACGCCGCTGCTGGCGGACCTGTTCCCGAGCGAGGAGGAGAAGAACAAGCGGCTGAGCCGCATCCCGCTGGGGCGCTTCGGGCTACCGGAGGACATCGTGTACGCGGCGCTGTACCTGGCTTCGGACGAGTCGTCGTGGACGACGGGGACGGAGTTCGTGGTGGATGGCGGGATCACGGTGAACTACTTCTGACGGTGGGCGGCCGGCGATCCGCCGGGCCGCCGCGACGCTTCCATCAGGCGCGGACGCACCACGTGCGGCGCCGCATGCGGCGGGCCTGCCGGCATCTGGTCTGCGCCCTCCTGGTGCCGAGCCTACAGCCCCTCGCGCACCAGGTTGTCCACCGCAAACTCGTAGTACGTGACCGCCTCGGTGAATCCGAAGTGCTGGCGGTCGAAGGCGACGCGCACGGGTATCCCGCCCTCGACTTCGAGGTGGGCGCCGAGGCGGGGGAACATGAAGATCCGCATCTGCCGCTGGAAGCCTTCGCCCTGCAGCAGCTCCGGCTTGCGCCGCAGCAGCTCGATGTACGCCTCGCCCGCGCGCTGGACGACGTCGGCGTGGTCGCCCGCGCGCAGGGATGTGTGCGCCGCCTGCATCGAGATCCGCAGCCGTTCGTCCTGGATGCGATCGACCTTTGCCATCGCAGCGCTCAGTCCTTCCCGCACCGAGAGGGGCGGCACGCGTCAGATCGACGAGTTCACGGGGAACTCGACGCCCGCGAGCTGCTCCGCGCGCCAGCGCTCGTGCATGGCATGACGCTCCTGGAACTCGGGCAGCACCTTCGTGCCGAAGCGGTAGATCGAGTCCATCACGTCCTCGTGCTTCCGCGCCCCGGCCTGCGCGACGAAGATCATCACGTCGAGGTGCGCGTCCTCGTACTTGCGCAGGGTGTCCCGCACAAAGTCTGGCGAGCCGATGCAGCCGCCGCGCTTCGCGGCGCGCCAGAGCGCGCGCTTCACCTCGTCCTCCGGCTCGACCTCCTCGTCGCCGCCGCCGAATCCGCCAAAGCCGCGCCCGCCGAGGATGCCCATGCGCTGCTCCTCGGGCGTGTCGATGAAGCGGCGGTAGATGTGGGTCTTTGAGGGTTCGTGCGCGGCACCCAGCGGGCTGTAGTAGTAGCCGAGCGAGTAGCTGAAGAACTGCGTGCCCTCCTTGCCCTTCTCGACCGCCTCCGCGTCCGTCTCGAAGCACGACAGCGACGAGAGCACGGCGAGCGCAGGGTTGATCGCGACGCCGATGGGCGTGCACTCCTCGCGCACCAGCTCGAAGTACTGCTCGACGCGCTCGTGCGCCTCTTCCGGCGTCTCGAACGCGAAGCCCAGCGAGCCCATGCCGAGCCGCGCGGCGACCATCGTCGTCTCGCGCCGAGACGACGCCACCCAGAGCGGCGGGTGCGGCTTCTGCAGGGGCTTCGGGATGACGTTGCGGGGCGGCATGCCGAAGTAGGCGCCCTCGTAGCCAGGGTAGGGCGACTGCGTCATCATCTTCACGCACTCGCGCGTCGCCTCTTCCCACATCAGCTTCTTCTCTTCGCGCGGCACGCCGAAGCCGCCCAGCTCCATCTCCGACGCCGATTCTCCCGTACCGAACTCGACGCGCCCGTCCGAGACGAGGTCGAGCGTCGCGATGCGCTCGGCGACGCGCGCCGGATGGTTGTACCGGGGCGGCATCAGGGCGATGCCGTGGCCGAGGCGGATCTGCTTCGTGCGCTGGCTCGCCGCGGCGAGGAAGACCTCAGGCGCGGACGAGTGCGAATACTCCTCGAGGAAGTGATGCTCGACCTCGAACACGTAGTCGAACCCGAGCCGGTCGGCCAGCTCGACCTGGTCGAGCGCGTGCTTCATGACCTGGTGTTCAGCGTCGGGATCCCAGTCGTCGCGGTCATACGGCCGTGGCAACTGATGCTCGAAAAACAATCCGAACTTCATGACCCCGTCCTTGTTCGATCCACACCTATCTCCCGCCGGTGACGCCGCCGGAGCGGACGAGCAGGTCTTCCAGATCCATCTGCCATGCCAGCGCGGCGCGGCGCTTCTGCGGCGTGTCGGCCAGCTCTTCGTAGATCGCCTGGCCCCACTGCAGGTGGCGTTCCTCTTCGAGCAGGATGTGCTCGATGATGCGCACCGTCGGCGCGTCGCAGACGCGGTCGGTCACCTGGATGTGATGGCGGTAGTACACCGCGAGGTGCGTCTTCAGCACGCGGTACAGGCCGACGAGCCGGAGGAGCTGGTCGTCCTGCATCTGCATCGCTTCGACGAACTTGAGGAACTGCTCGTTGGGCGGCTCGGCCTTGTTCGACCAGCGCAGCGTCGGCGGCAGGGCGTCCTCCATCTGCTCGGTCACGCGCAGCTCGGGCAAGCGCTGGCCGAGCCAGAGTGCATGGATGGAGTCCTCGTAGCAGTGGCGGCCGAGCGCGAACTTCACCTTCACGGCCGGAGAGGACGACGCCCAGCCGCCCGCCGCTGTCATGCAGACGTTTTCGGCGAAGCGATAGTGGATCAGCCGGCGCGCGTTCTCGTCGACGCTGAAGGCGCCGCCGACGGTGTCCAGGTCGACCGCGAGCTCAGGCATGCGCCGCGCTCCCCGCGAGCTTCGCGAGCGTGCGCGCCACGAGCGCCTCCCGCTCCACCTTCAGCCGCCGTTGCTCTGCGGCGTACGCGCGCGCCTTCGTCTTCGCCGCATCGAGCCTGTCCCGGGGCACGGTGTACTCCTCCGGCTCGATGCAGGCGACCGGGCACACCTTCACGCAGATGCCGCAGTCGATGCAGCCGTCGCGCTCGACGATGTGCGTGCGGTGGCCCGTCGAGAAGTACCTGATCGTCTCGGTCGGGCAGACGCGCCGGCACCAGCCGCAGTTGATGCACGCCCGCAGGTCGATGCGCACGACCGCCATCGGCGCTCCCCTGTGTCTCGCTAGCCGAGCGCCGCGCTGGCGCGCGCCATCTCGTCGGCGAAGAACGCGCGCAGCTCCGCGCTCTGCTGGCCGTTCAGCCGCGCGCGGAACGCCTCCGCGAGCGCGTGGACGCGCAGCGCCTTCGCCTCTTCCTCGGGCTTGTCCTCGGTCAGCTCCTTCACGAAGAAGTCACCGATCGCGGTGTGCGTCACCTCATCGGCCCAGTTGTAGTCGTAGCAGTGCGCCATCAGGTGGTCGCCGATCTTCTCGCCGACGGCGGATGTCTCCTGGAACAGCGTCAGCGCGCCGCCCTCGAGCGATACGTTGGTCATCGACAGGCTGACCACAGGGTCGCGCAGCAGTTGCTCCGGCATCGACGCGTAGCCCTGCTGCATGGCGGCCGCCGGGGTCTTCGCCGCCGCCTGCGGCGCCGCGCCCGGCGGCGGGCCGCCGCCTGCGAGCGTGTCGGGGTACTCGCCGATGTGGCCGCCGTACGACTCGATCAGTCCGAGGGCCAGGTGGGCGTGGCGCACCTCGTCCCACGTCTGCCGGGCGATGGCCATGATCAGCGTCGCCGGCACGTCCCACTCCTGCCACTCGACGACCTTGCGGCTGAAGGCGTCGATGCCGGCGAACTCCGCGCTGGCGATGCCGCTGACCAGCGCCTTCCGCAGCTCGATGTTCTCGGGCTGGTGGCGCACGAGGTCTCGCATCGTGAACAGATCCTGGTACAGGTCGGCATCGCCGATCCGCGTGGCCAGCTCCCGCTTCTCGTCGTCCGACAGGTACACCGCCGGGCGATAGGGTGGGTCACGCCGGGATTCGGTCTGCCTGACGTGCTCCGCGAACGTGCTCATGGCACTTGCCTCCTGCTGCGTCTGCCGGCACACCGGCATGTTGAACGCCCCGATGCGGATCGACTATACTCCCCGCGGAATGCTTTAGTAAAGGGCAAATATTGGCCGCCACGGAAGGAACCTTATGACGCGGGCTGACCTCGCCGAGACGGCTGCGACGGGAGAGGCTGCGCAGCGTGTCGAGCGGTTGCGGCACGTCGCGCGCCTGTACGGGGACGCCGTCGGCATCATCGACGCCCTGCGCATCCAGGGATGGTCGGAGGGCGGGCTGACGATCGCGCAGCTTCGCCTGCTGATGGTGCTGCGCGACGAGGACGGCCTGCCGGTCGGCTCGCTGGCCGAGCGGCTCGGGGTCAACCCCTCGACGATCACGGGCCACATCGACCGGCTGGTCAAGCAGGCGCTCGTGCGCCGGGAGGAGGACGCCGCCGACCGGCGCATCGTCCGCAACTTCCTGACGGACGACGGGCGCGTCGTCGTGACGGCGATGCTGCAGATCGCCGGTACCTATCTCGTCAACATCCTGCGGCGTCTCTCTGACGACCAGCTCGACCGCCTCGAGCGCGCGCTCGCCGACCTCAACGCCGCCGCCGCGGCGGCGCGGCAGGAAGACGGGTAGCCGGAAGCCGCGGCGGGCGGCCACGTGGGGCCGCCCCTACAGCAGGAATGCTTCGCGCGGGACGAGCTTCTGTTCAACCGGATCAACGGTCAAGAGAAATGCCTCGAGCGCATGCGCGCCGAGGAGCGCCGGGACATCCGGTGCGCCGAAGAAACAGAGGATCGGCATGCGCAAGCCATCGATCTCCGCCTCGACCTCTCCGATTGGAACGTCACGCAGCTCTCCGTCCGCGAACCGCACCGGCATGCTGCGGACGGGCTTCACGCCAAGCTTCTCGAGCGCGTCAGCAGGCGCGGAGCTGAAGAGGGCGCCGGTGTCGACGAGCGCGTCGACGGTCAGTGATGGCCGCCCGGACCCGTTCGTCGCCGTACCGCGCAGCGTCACCCGCTTCGTGAAGGTCCCCATGGCGCCAGTGTACCGTGCGTAGCCGAGGTGCCGCGCGGCGCGAAGGGCGATGACGCGGGGCTGCGTCGTTCAGGCCTTCGTTGCGCCCACCACCGCCGCGTCGAAGACGCGGAACTTCCGCCGGTTCACCTCGACCTTGCGAAAGCCGGCGCCTTCCAGCCACGCGCGGAGCGTCGAGAGCGGCAGCCGCGATGCGTCGCCCCGCACCATGGGCACCGCCGCTTCGCCGGTGCCATCCTGGCGTACGCGGAAGGCGAGCACGAGCCGGCCCCCTGGCCTGAGCACGCGCGCGACCTCGCGAAGGTCCTGCTCCGGCGACGGCCAGAAGTAGATCGTATTCACGCTAAAGGCGCGGTCGAAGCGCGCGTCCTGGTAGGGGATGCGGGAAACCGCGCCGCTGCCGACCTCGAGTCGGCCGCTCTCGATGAGCGCCCGCGAACGGGCAGCCGCGGCATCCACCATGGTTTCCGACGGGTCAATGCCCGCCGTAAACCCGCCCGGCCGCGCCGCAAGCGTCCGCAGCGTTTCGCCTGGGCCGAAGCCAATCTCGAGCACGGCGTCGCCCGGCAGCGCGGCGAGCGCGTCGAGCGCGAAGCGATTGATGCCGCCGTTGGTGCGGGACATCAGCCAGCCCGCGACGCGACCGAGCGGGCCGCGCGGGTGTTCGAACTGTGACGTCCCAGTCATCTTCATCCAGCCGAGAGCCACCATTGCGGGCGGCCACGTGGGGCCGCCCCTACGCCCACGAACACCTGCGCGCCAGCCGCCGGGCAGTCCTCACGGCATTCAACATCCGCCACCCGCGGCTTCGGTGACGCCGTAGGCGTCGAGCTGGGACTGGAACGCGGCCACGTCGTGTGCGTAGACGAGCAGGTCGTGCTTTTCCCCGCGCCGGTCCTTCACGTGGTCGCGCAGCAGGGCCTCGGGGTGAAAGCCCAGCTCTTCGAAGGTGGCGATCGCGCCCTTCTGGTCGATCGTCATCTGCGCCACCATCTTTTCGATGCCGTGGTCGAGCGCCTGGGCGAAGATCGCCTCCGTCAGGGCGCGTCCGAGGCCCTTGCCGCGCAACTCCTCGCCGATCAGCACGCGCAGCTCGCCGACGTGCCGCGACCAGTGCGCGTTCGCCATGTGCAGGCTGGCGTACCCGAGGATGCGCCCGTCGCGCTCGGCGACGATCGTGACGATGCCGCCGAGGTCGATGTTGTCGAGCCAGACGTCGATCACGTCGGGATCGGCGATGTCGATGCGCAGGAAGAGCAGGTCGTGCTCCGGCAGCGACGCCGTGAACGCGAGCATCGCGTCGCGGTCGGTACGCTGCAGCGCCCGCAGCGTGATCTCCGAGCCGTCGGACAGGCGCAGGGTCCGTGGGAGTTGCAGTGCGGGCGCGCTCATACGGAGCGCACCGAGAGCCACTCGTTGACCTTCGGCCAGAGCCGCATCACGGCGTTCATGCCTGCGACCAGGCTCACGTGTCCCCCCTTCAGCACGACGTCCTCCTTGTCTTCGCTGCCCAGCAGGGTCGTCAGCTCGTGCGTGGACTCGTACGGGGCGATGTGGTCGTGCTGGGCCATCGCGTTCAGCACGGGGCAGGTGATCCGCCGCAGGTCGACGCGCTCGCCGCCCACGTCCAGCTCGCCCTTCATCAGCTTGTTCTCCCACATCAGCTCTTTCGTCGTCTGCCGGAAGCACTCGCCCGGAAACGGGATCTGGTCGCTCGTCCACTTGTTGAACAGCCGGTAGTGCTTGACGTACTGGTCGTTCCACAGGTTGTCCCAGAGCCGCACGTAGGCGACGAGCCGGTCGGCCGGCCGCAGCAGCTCGAACGACCGGTACATCAGCTCCGGCGGGATGTTGCCCAGACGGTCGACGACGCGGTCGACGTCGAACCAGCGCCGATCGGTCCACTGCTTGAACAGCCCCATGCCCTCGAAGTTCACCGGGGTCGCGATGCAGACGAGGTTGCTCATTGGGTGGTCTTCGTGCAGGCCGCCGTAGATCAGCGCCAGCAGTCCGCCCATGCAATAGCCGATGAGCGAGACGTCCGTCTCGTCCGTCGCGGCCTGCACCTTCTCGAGGCAGGCGGGGATCAGGTCCTGTGTGTAGTCCTCGAGCTTGAGCCGCGAGTCCTCGGGCCGCGGCACGCCCCAGTCGAGCATGAACACGTCGTACCCGTTCCGTAACAGGAACTCGACGAAGCTCACGCCGGGCGTCAGGTCCAGGATGTACGGTTTGCTGATCAGGGACATGACGAGCACGACGGGGATGCGGTACACCTCATCGACGAGCGGCCGGTAGTGGTAGAGCTTGAGGGTGCCACGGGCGTAGATGGCGTCTTTAGGCGTCACGCCGACATCGGGCTCGTCGCGGTTCAGCAGGACGTCGATGCCGCGCACCGAGCGCTGGATCGTGCGCTCGACCTCCTTGCGGACGACGTCGGCGATGTTCTCCTGGCCGGGCGCGGTCTGTGTGGTCATGGCGGGTCCCTCCACGGCGATGCTGCGGCCATGGCGCGGCGGGGGCCGCGCCGGATGCGCATAGTATCGCACCGCCACATTGCGATTTGAAGACGGGAGGCCGGAAATCGGAGAGATTCCTCAGCCGCCGTGCGCGGCTCGCCGTCCGGCTGCACGCTGACATAACCGCGGGACACAGGGGCGCCGGTCTGCCCTGACGTCCCGCTCCTGTATAATCGCCGCCAGATGGTGTCATCGCCTCTCGTCCGTCCCGATGCCTCCTCGCCGCCAGGCGGGTTCGGCGCCGTCGACCTGCTCCAGCTCGTGCTCGAAGCGGCGCGCCCTGCCCTCGGCTTCGACGTGGCGGTGGCGGTGCTCTGCGAGGATGGCCGGCACGTTGTGCCGGTGTTCGCCGCGGGCACCCTGTCGCCGCCTGTGCTGGAGGGCGTGCACGTGCAGGCGCTCGCCGCGTTCGTCGAGCTGGCCGGCGAGGACCATGCCGCCTGGCCGGCCGAAGACCCGCGCGTGATCCCTCTCGGCAAGCCGGTGGAACGCGCGATCGCCGAGCCGGAGGCGTACGAGGACGCGCCACTCGTCGTCGGCGGGCGGGTCGCGGGCATGCTGCGCATCGACCGCGGGCGGCCGTCCACGCGGGAGCAGCTCGCGGTGTACTTCGCGCTCGCCAGCGACGTCTCGAAGGCGATCGAGCGGCTGGACGCGCAACGGACGCGCACCCGCCTCGTCCAGGAGCGGCTGCTGCAGTCCGAGAAGATGTCGAGCGTGGGCCAGCTCGTCTCCGGCGTGGCGCACGAGTTGAACAACCCGCTCACCGGCATCATGGGCTTCGCCCAGCTCCTGCTCCTCGGCAATCTCGAGGAGGGCGCGCGGCGGCAGGTGGAGACCATCTACCAGGAAGCGGAGCGGGCGTCGAAGATCGTGTCGAACCTCCTGACGTTCGCGCGGCGCCGCCGGGCGCAGAAGGAGCCGGCCAATCTCAACACGCTGATCGAGCGCGTGCTCGATCTGCGGCACTACGACCTGCGCGTGCGGAACATCGAGGTGGAGTGCGCGCTTGACCCCGCGCTGCCCGACACGATGGTCGACGCCAACCAGCTCTTGCAGGTCTTTCTCAACATCATCATCAACGCGGAGCAGGCCATGCGCGCCGCGGGTGAGGACGCCGCGGGCACGCTGCGCGTCCGCACGTGGTCCGATGCCGGCACCGTCTCGGTATCGTTTGCCGACAGCGGGCCGGGCATGAGCGCGGAGACGCTGCGTCGCATCTTCGACCCCTTCTTCACGACGAAGGAGGCGGGAGAGGGCACGGGGCTGGGGCTGACGATCAGCTACGGGATCATCGAGGAGCACGGCGGCCGCATCTGGGCCGAGAGCGCGCCGGGGCGCGGGACGACGTTCACCATCGAGCTGCCGCTCGTCGGCGGCGCCGCCGCGGCGCGCCGCGCCGCGCCCGCCCCGGAGCCGTCGGCGCAGGCCCCGCGCGAGCGCCGCCGCATCCTCGTCGTGGACGACGAGGAGAGCATCCAGAAGCTGCTCACCGGGGTGCTGGAGATGGACGGCCACGACGTGCAGATCGCGGCGAACGGGCGCGAGGCGCTCGACCGGCTGTCGCGGGAGCCCTTCGACCTGATCATCAGCGACATCAAGATGCCGGTGATGGGCGGCTCCGAGCTTCACAAGCAACTGCTTGACCGCGGCAGCCCGCTCGCCCGGCGCATGATCTTCATCACGGGCGACACCGTCGCGCCGGAGACGCGCGGCTTCTTGCAGACCGTCGAAAACGACGTGCTCGCCAAGCCCTTCCGGCTGCGCGACGTGCGGGAGACGGTGCGGCGTGCCCTCGCCCGCTGATCCTGTCGTGCGGTGGGAGACGGGCACGCGCGAGCTGGCGCCCGGCGTCTTCGCCTACGTACAGGCGACGGGCGGGCGCTGCATCGCCAACGCCGGCCTCGTCGCCGGGCCGGCCGACGCCTGCGCCGTCGACGCGCTCTTCACCCGCACGATGACGCGCGCGTTCCTCGCCGAGGCGGCGCGCCTCAGCCGCGCCTCGATCCGGTGCCTGATCAACACCCACCACCACGTCGACCACATGCTGGGCAACGCGGGCTTCCCGCCGGAGACCGAGATCGTCGCGCATGTGCGCGCGAAGGAGGAAATGGAGCGCGTCGGGCTGCCGATCGAGCTGCTGAAGCGGTTCGTGCCCAACTTCGCCGGGGAGCTCGCCGATGCGTCGCTGCGCCTGCCCGACGTGACCTTCGACGGCGGCGCGCTCGAGATCACGGCCGGAGGCCGGCGGCTGCGGCTGCTGCACTTCGGGACGGCGCACACGCGCGGCGACGTGCTGGTGCTGCTGCCGGAGGAGCGCATCCTCTTCGCCGGGGACGTCGCGTTCTTCCACGTGCAGCCGCTCGCCTTCGAAGGGCACATCGGCAACTGGCGCCGGATCGCCGGGCGGATCATCGACGAGGTCGACGCCGGCACGATCGTGCCGGGGCACGGGCCCGTCGGCACGAAGGACGACCTCCGGGCGATGCTCGGCTACCTCGACCTGCTGGACACCCACGCCCGGGCGGCGTACGACGCCGGCGTGCCGGTCGAGGAAGCAGTGCGCACGTGCGACCTCGGCGCGTACGCCGGCTGGGGCGAAGCTGACCGCGTCGAACCGAACATCGCGCGCCTGTACGCGGAGTTCCGCGGCGAGCTCGACGCGGTGCTGTGACCGGGGGCGGACCGGGGGAGCCGGATACCCAGGCCGCAGCCGCCGCACAGGCTCCGTGATGGCGTGGCCGCGCGTGGCGCGCGCCCGCTGCGTTGGCTCGCGATGGGTACACCGGGGTACACAGTCGAACAGGGCCTGATCCAGAGGGGGTGACCGTGGTCAAGCTGATCTACTGCATCTCGAAGAAGCCGGAGATGAGCGTCGAGGAGTTCCAGGCGTACTGGCGCAACGTCCACGCGCCGATCGCCGGCGCGATCCCCGGGCTGCGCCGCTACGTGCAGTGCCACGTCGTACCCGAGACCTACGCGCGCAACGCGCCGCCCTTCGACGGCGCCGCCGAGCTCTGGTTCGACGACCTTGACGCGCTGCGCGCGGCGATGAAGTCGCCGGAAGTCGCGGCCGCGGTCGAGGACGAGAAGCGCTTCATCGACCACAGCCGCGTGGCGTCGTTCATCACGACCGAGGAGCCGGTTGTCGGTTAGTGCCCTCGACGAGGCGGACACGCGGGTCCGCCCTACGGGCTATCAAGTCCGTGTGGCACGAGGCGCGTCGAACCGAGGACGAGCGACTAAGGACTCCCCGCGCCGCAGACCGCGCGCAGCGCGTCCCGCACCGCGAGCGTGTGCTCGACGATCGCCTCCGGGGCGTCGGCGATGACGAGGTTGACGTGGGCGCAGCCCGCATCGATGTACGGCGCGATGAACTCCGCGATCTGCGCCGGCGTCCCGTACGGTGTGTAGCGCTCGAACTGCTCGAACGGCAGGCGGTAGAAGGCCTGCATGCTGCCCGCGACCTTCACCCGCGCCGCGTCGCGGTCGCGGTCGACGCCCATCCAGAACTGCATGCCGCGCGTGAGCGTGACGTCGCCTCGGCCCGCCTCCTGCGCCGCCTGCGCGATCTTCTCGCCCGCCTCGACGAACCGGCGCGTCGAGACCCAGATCCCCGTCCAGCCGTCGGCGTAGCGGGCCGCCCGGCGGAGCGCCGCGTCGGACCGCCCACCCACCTGCAACACGACGCCGCCCGGCCGGTGCGGTTTGGGCCGCATGCGCACGCGGTCGAGCGTGAAGTACCTGCCGTGGAACGTCGTCTCCTCCTGCGTCCAGAGGCCGCGCAGGATCTGGAGCGACTCATCCGTCCGGCGCGCGCGCGTCTTCGGGTCGACGCCGCACGCCCACCACTCGCCGGGGTCCTCGCCGCCGATGCCGACGCCGAGGATCAGCCGCCCGTGCGACAGCTCGTCGACCATCGCCGCCTGGAGCGCCACGGGCGTCGGGTGGCGGAGCGCCAGCAGGTACACGCACGTCTGGAGCTCCAACCTCGTCGTCGCGGCGGCGATCGGTGCGAGCTTCAGCAGCGCGTCGCTGCCGGATCCGTAGAACGTCACGTGGTCGCCGACGAAGATGCCGTCGATGCCCGCCGCCTCGACCTGGCGCGACCAGTCGATGATCCCCTCGTCCGAGCCGCGTGCCGGCGCGAACACCTTCGGCATCTGCATCGCGTATCTCCTCTCCTTCCCGTCGTCCGGCGGCTGGCGACGAGCGGCACCGTGCCGGACGCCGCCGCGCACCGTGCGCAACGTGCCGCGGACGACCACACCTCGTGGGCCGCCGCTCAACCTGCGGGCGGCCCGATCGCGCCCTCGCCCCGCAGCCGCACGACGTCATCCCAGGAATACCCGGCCTCGAGCAGCACGTCCTCCGTGTGCTCGCCGAGCTGCGGCGCGAGGCGCTCGATGGGCACGGGCTCGCCGTCGACGGCGATGCCGGTGCCGACGATGCGCACGGGGTCATAGCCCGGATGCGGGACCTGCTGGATGTAGCCGTTCGCCGCGACCTGAGGGTCGGCCGCCACCTCGGCGTAGTCCTGGACGGGTGCGGCGAACATGCCGGCGGCGTTCAGCCGCGCCACCCACTCGCCCGCGGGGGCACCCAGGAACGTCTCATCGAGCAGCGCGACCAGCTCGGCCGCGTGCTCGACGGTGCGCTTGCGGTAGGTGTCGAAGCGGGCGTCGGCGGTCAGTTCCGGCCGGCCGATGACTCCGGCGACGGCGGGCCAGCCGCGGTCCAGCAGCATACCGATGACGAACCAGTGCCCGTCGCCGCCACGATACGCGCGCCAGAACGGCGTCGCGCCGCCGCGCTCGCGGCGCTGCGGGAGCTGGCCCGTGAACAGGTGCCGGGTGATGTTGAACGCCTGCAGCGAGAGCTGGCTGCCAAGCAGCGACGTGTCGAGCCGCATGCCGCGCCCGGTCGCGCCGCGGCCCAGCAGGCCGGCGAGGACGGCGACCGCGGCGTGCAGCGCGCCCACCTGGTCGGCGACCGGCACGCCAGCCGGCAGCGGCGGGTCGTCCGGCTCACCCGTGACGCTCATCAGCCCGCTGCGCGCCTGCGCGAGGATGTCGAACGAGCCGAGATCCGCCTCATCTCCGTAGGCGCCGTGGCCGGACGCCTGCACGTAGACGATGCGCGGGTTCGCCGCGGCGAGCGCATCGTATCCGAGGCCCAGGCGCTCGACCGCCGCGGCGCGGAAGTTGGTGAGGAAGACGTCGGCGCCGCGCGCGATGGCGAGCAGGGCCTCGCGCCCGTGCTCGTGCTTGAGGTCGAGCGCGACCGAGCGCTTGCCGCGGTTGTGCGCCTCGAAATACGCGCTCAGGCCCAGCTCCGGCGCGACGTCGAAGTGGCGCCCGGGGTCGCCCGACCGGCGCTCCTCGACCTTGATGACGTCGGCGCCGAGGTCCGCCAGCACGGCGGACGCGTACGTCCCCTGCTGCCAGATCGTCAGATCCAGCACGCGGATGCCCTCGAGTGGCCGGCGCATAGGCGGATTCTCGCGCCCGCGGCCACGAGTGTCCAGAACGAGCGGCGGTGCGGCGATTGACCGCGGATCGTGCATCGCCTACAACGAACCCGTGCCCGACTCGATTCTTGACCTCCCGGAGACGTACGCGCGGCTCGACCCCGAAGGCCTGATGGACCGCATCGCGCGGCTCCCCGGCCAGGTCGAGGAGGCGTGGGATGCCGGCCAGCGGCTCGTCCTTCCGCGCGAGTACGGGGACATCGACCGGGTGGTCGTGCTCGGTATGGGGGGCTCGGGCATCGGCGGCGCGCTCTTGCAGGCGCTCGCCGTGCAGATGCGCGCACCGGTGCCGGTGGCGACCGTGCGCGGCTACACGCTGCCCGAATACGCTGGTGCGCGGTCGCTCGTGCTCGCCTCGTCGAACAGCGGCGAGACCGAAGAGACGGTCGCCACGCTCACGCAGGCGGTCGAGCATGGCGCGCGCTGCGTCGTCATCACGACGGGCGGCCGGCTGCTGGAGATCGCGCGGGAACGGGGCCTGCCGGCCCTGACGTACGCGTGGACGGGCGAACCGCGCGCGGCGCTGGGCTGGAGCTTCGCGTCGCTGCTGGGCATCTGCTCGTCGGCCGGGGTGCTCCCCGGGCTCGACGCCGCGCGCGGGGACGCCCTCGTGTCGATGCGGGCGCTGGGCACCCAGATTACGCGGAGCGTGGATGAGGCGGTGAACCCGGCCAAGCGTCTGGCCCGCGTCCTGGAGGGGCGGCTGCCGGTGTTCGTCGGCGCCGAAGCGCTGGCGCCGGTGGCCTACCGCTGGCGCACGCAGGTCAACGAGAACGCGAAGAGCTGGGCGATCGTCGACGAGCTGCCGGAGATGGACCACAACGCGCACGCCGGCTACGGGCTTCCGCGCCGCGTCGTGCCCCTGCTGCACGCGGTCTTCCTGCGACAGGAGTCGCTGCACCCGCGCCTGCGGCTCCGCGTCGACGCGACGCTCGAAGAGCTGAAGCGGGCCGGGGTCTCGGGCGGCGTCGTGGCGATTCCCGGCCGCCACCCGATCGAAGAGGTGTTCTGGGCGCTGTACTTCGGGGACTACGTGAGCTACTACCTGGCGCTGCTCAACGACGTGCACCCGTCGCCCACGCCAACGCTCGCATCGCTCAAGGCATACCTGGCGACGCGCGCGGATTAGCCGCCGGGCGTCGACGTCGCGGCCGACTGGATGAGGCTGGCGAAGTTGCCATCGGAGCCGAGCAGGACGACGATGTCAGGGGTGCCGCTAATCTGCGCCTTCTCGGCGGCCGTCGCGCTACGGATCCGGGCCGCCGGGATGTTCAGCCATGTGGCGAGTAGCCGCGCGTTCGCGTCCGAGCCGCCGTTCATGGTCAGGATCATCGACTGGGAATGCGTCGCGCCGTCGAAGGCGTTGGTCGTCTCGAGCTGGTTGACCGGGTATCCCTTCGAGGCGATGTACTGGACGATGTCCTTCGCCAGGTTGGTGGTCGTCGTGCCGTTCTCGACCTGCACGCGCACGGGCGCCGGCGGTGTCGCCGAAGCGGCGGCGGCCGGCGTCTCGTTCGCGAAGACCGCCTGCACGATCGGGTCGACGGATGCCTTGCTCCAGCAGAGCACCTCGGCGCCGCCGGCCTTCGTGCACGGCACGGTCGCCGGCCCAAGCGATACCGCGTGGAGGTTCCCCTCGACCTGCTTGGCCAGGACGGCGTAGCCGGGGATAAGGCTGTCCGGGATGTCCGTGCGGATGGCGCTCTTGTACTCGTTCCAGAGCGGAACGGCTTTCGACAGCACGCCGAGCGAGTTCGCCTTGGCGATGACGGCGAAGATCACGCGCTGCTGGCGCTGGATGCGGTCGAGGTCATCGCTGCTGTAGCGGATGCGCGAATAGGCGAGCGCCGTCGCGCCGTCCATGTGCTGGATACCGGGGTAGAAGTGCTGCGGGTTGTAGGCGCCGGGCAGCTCCGACGCCGAATAGTACGGGTCGTAGACCTCCGTCGGCACGTTCACATCGATGCCGCCGAGCGCGTCGATGATCTTCTTGAAGCCGTTGAAGTCGATCAGCACGTACTTGTCGATCTTGATCCCGAGGTTGCGCTGGAGTACTTCCTTCATCAGGCCGATGGCTCCCTCGGGGTAGTGCTGGGTCTCCGCCTGCACGAGCGCGGTGTTCACCCGGTCGTGGTAGTAGCCCCCGGACTTGAGCGGGATCTCTACCCAGAGGTCGCGCGGGATCCCCAGGATGTTGGCGGACTTGGTCTTCGGGTTGACGCTGACCACCTCGATGGTGTCCGTGCGCGTCCACGCCGTCTCGTAGGGGCGGCGGTCGATGCCGACGACGAGGATGTTGATCGGCGCGTCGGACGCGCTGCTCCCGGTGAGGTCGATGCCCGGCACCAGCGGCTGCAGCACCGAACCGCCGGGGATCCGCACAGGGTTGCCGGGAAAGAAGATCGGGATCGCGTGGGTGATGATGACGAGCGCCAGGTACACGGAGGCGATGGCGAAGAGACCGATCGCCGAGGCGACGAGCGCGCGCTGACTTCGTGTCGAATGTGCGGGGGAGGTCCGATCGCCGGTTGACACTGCCCGGAGCGTATCCGCGGCGGATCCGGCATGTCAAGCAACGCCCCGGGTTCATGTCGAACCTGTAATGGATTGACAGAGCGC
This sequence comes from Chloroflexota bacterium, assembly GCA_028872875.1. Classification (GTDB taxonomy): domain Bacteria; phylum Chloroflexota; class Dehalococcoidia; order DSTF01; family JACRBR01; genus JADMII01. The sequence goes on from JAGWOC010000013.1 coordinate 31,908, forward strand.
GACCCGATCCCTATGATCTCGCGGCGATCGCAGGCAAGAGGTCGATCGCCGCCGGTCCGCTGCCCGCCGCGGCGGAGCGGCGGCGAAGTGAAGGCGAAGCGCGTCCGGGGACGCGGAAGGAGCATGTGGGATGCCCGACATGACAGTGGAGGAAGCGGTCAAGCAGAACTGCCAGGCGCTGCTGATCGGCGACCTCATGCGCGTGATGAACGACCTCACGCCAGAGGCGATGGCGCAGGTGATGCAGGGTGGCGGCGCCATGGGCGCCATGCCCGCCCTCAAGTCGTTCGACATCCAGAGCCACGATACGCAGGGCGAAGACCACGTCTTCAAGATCAAGTTCGAGGGCGACCAGGACTTCACCGCGCTCGCCACGTGGCGTGATGTCGGCGGTCAGTGGAAGATCGCCGCCCTGGCCGTGGAGCAGTAGGGGCGGTCGCACGGGCCGGCCCGCGACGAGAGGAGCACCACATGAACGCGGAAGAGTTCATGCGCGGCCACGCGGAGAAGGCATCGACCGGGCGCATCCCGGAGATCCTCGGCGACCTGACGCCGGAGGCGATGCAGCAGCTCATGCCGCTGATGGCCGGCGGCCCCAATCCGCCGACAGGCTACACCATCGCGCCGGTGGCCGGTGACGACAGCGACGACGTCTTCGACGTTACCTACACGGGCGACGGCGGCACGACGGTGACGATGCGCGAGACCGTGCGCCAGGTCGACGGCGTCTGGCGGATCGTGAAGCTGGAACGGCCTGGCTGAGCCAGCGGGCGCGGGGCAGCGGGCGCCGCCGGGCGAAGGAGCAGGGGCGCCGGACGCCCGAGCACCGGCCACCAGGGCTCTCTGGCGCGTGTGATGGGAGAGCGACGAGGCGCTTGACAGGCGCCGCCGCGCCATCCACGATTGGTGGGATCACACCCATCCGCGCAGGCGATCGGCGTACCGCATGGACGACGCACGCTCCCTGGAATCCATCTGCCGCGACTGCGGGCGACCGCTCTCGCTCCACGGCGAGCAGCACGGGCCGGCACGCTGCGCCGCGTGCTTCGATGGCTTTCTGCGCCACAGAGACGCCGAGTTCCTGAGCAGCTACGCCGAGCTGGGCGTCGCCAGCCGGCGCATCATCGCCGAGACGAGCCTGCGGGCGCTGGTGATGGCGCCGCCGCCACACCGCAAGGTGCTGGCGATGCACATCATGGAGCAGTACGTGCAGGCGGCCGGCGACCTCATCGGCCTCTATCACGCGCTGCGCGCCCGCGGGCACACGGCGGTGATGCGCGCGTTCCTCGCGTTCCGGCTCGACCGCGCGTCGGCGCTGGCGTTCTTCCGGGACGTGCGCGCGACGCCGGGCGCGGAGCTCCTCGATGCGCTCGGCATCCCGCGGCAGGACGACATCGCACGCCGCTGCCCGTCGCTCTCGAAGGGCGACGTGAAGGACCTCGACCGCGCGATCCACCAGATGCTCATCGACCTGCGTACGACCGTCGACCAGGGCGAGACGGCGGCGCTGGCGCTGGCGCAGATGGCCGGCGAGGAGCGTACGGGCAAGGCGCTGACGAACCAGTCGCGCTGGCTCGATACCGTCGGGCTGCGCCCCGACCAGGTGGCCACGATCGCCATCGACGAGCGGCGGCGGACCGTCAGCCTGACGGCGATCAGCGTGGACGAGCGCAAGCTACAGAAGACGGTCGGCGCCATCGACGCCATGACACGCGCGGCGCAGAACATGATCTACGCGGTGCTCACCGTGCACCAGGAAGAGGAGCGGGCGAAGTCAATCGTTCATGGTGGATAGTTCATGGTGAATCGTGCATCGCGCGGCGGTCCTCGCCGCTCACCGTGCACACAGGTCACGGGCAGGGCGAGGGCTGCGCGAAGCCCCAGTCGAGCAGACGCTGGGCGTCCGCGTAGCGGTCCTGGCTGCGCATGAGCGCGGCGATGATGCTGCGGCCGTTGCGCGTGGCGGAAGCGACCATCGTCTGCTGCGACTGTTCCGTGTAGCCGATCTTCACGCCGTCGGCGCCGGGGTACTCCGTGAGGAGCCGGTTGCCGTTCCAGACCGGCGGCCCGTCCCACTTCGGCTGCCACTCCTCGGTCGAGACGATCTTCCGCAGCGTTGTGTTCTGCATCACGTAGCGGGCGAGCATCGCCATGTCGTAGGCGCTCGAGTAGAGCTTCGGGTCGTTGAGCCCGTGGGGGTTCGCGAAGTGGGTATCGTTGAGGGCGAGCGCCTTCGCCTTGTCGTTCATGAGCTTGACGAAGGCGGGCTGCGAGCCGGCGACGCCCTCGGCGATGGCGATCGCCGCATCGTTGCCGGACGGGAGCAGGAGGCCATACAGCAGGTCGAGCAGCGAGAGCTTCATGCCGGGCTTGAGGCCCATGATCGTCGAGCCGGTCTCCTGGTAGAGCTGCGCCCCATCGACGTTCGCGGTGATCATCTTGCTGGTGCTGGCGTGCTGGATGGCGACCACGGCCGTCATCAGCTTCGTCAGGCTCGCCGGGGGAAGATGCGCGTGCTCGTCGCGGCTGTAGATGACGGCCCCGCACGCGCTGTCGATGAGCGCGATGGACTTGGCGCTGACGTAGGGGAAGCCGGGAGGCGGCGTGGGCGCCGGCGTCGGTGAAACGGCAGCCACGGCCGCGAGACGCAGCGGGCTCGACTCGGCGGCGGAGGCGGAAGTGGTGCACCCGTCGCAGCCGCGCGGCGCGAGCGGCCCGGCGTAGAGGGACCCCGAGGCCCAACCGGCAGCCATCGCGACCGCGGCGAGCGCGAGCCCTATCAGCACCGCACCCACCCCGCCACGGGTCGCACGGCTGACGTCGTCCATTCCGGGCGAGTATAGCCGCGGCCAACACGTTTGGCCAGCATACCGACCACGGTCGTGATCGGATGCACAAACGGGGCGCGAGGGATGCGGGCGCAGCGCCGTTGACAGGCGATTGACAGCCTTGCGTGCATGCCTATACTGAAGTGCGCCGTCGATCCGCCTTGCGGACGGCGAGCGCGGGAAGACGGGACGGACATCAGGCTGCTTGGATCCGGCGTGACCGAGACGGCACATAGCGCGAGCAGAGCCTCGTACCGCCGTGCCTGTCCGGTCACCGGAGAGGCATTTCCTGTGCCGGCAGGGACGCAGCCTGAACTTCGTCCGCAGGGCAGGGGACACGCGGTGCGCACCATCCTCAAGAGCAAGATCCACCGGGCCCGCGTGACGCAGGCCGACCTCCACTACGAGGGCAGCATCACCATCGACCCGCTGCTGCTCGAAGCCGCGGACATCGTGCCGTACGAGCAGGTGCACGTCCTCGACGTCGACAACGGCAGCCGCCTGACGACCTACGCGATCGAAGGCGCGCGCGGCAGCGGGCAGGTCTGCATCAACGGCGCCGCCGCGCGCCTCGTCCACCCCGGCGACACCGTCATCATCCTCACCTACACGACGGCCAGCGACGCCGAGGCGCGGCGCGCCCGCCCCGCACTGGTGTACGTCGACGCGCAGAACCGCATCGTGCGTACGGGCAGCCACGTCGAGCCGGCGCCCGTCGTTTGAGCGAGGAGGCAGCATGACCCGGGTAAGCACCACCGACGTGCGGCAGATGAAGCAACGGGGCGAAAAGATCGTGATGATGACGGCGTACGACTGCCCGACCGGGCGGCTGGTCGAGCAGGGGGGCGCCGACGTGATCCTCGTCGGCGACACGCTCGGCATGGTCGTGCTCGGCTACGACTCGACGCTGCCGGTGACCATGGAAGACATGATCCACCACACGAAGGCGGTGGTGCGCGGCACCGGGCACGCCCTCGTCGTCGGCGACATGCCCTTCATGAGCTATCAGACGGGCTGGCAGGACGCGATGCGCAACGCCGCGCGCTTCATCCAGGAGGCGGGCTGCGGCGCCGTCAAGCTCGAAGGCGGGGTGCGGTCCGCCGAGACCGTGCAGAAGCTCGTCGAAGCGGGCATCCCGGTGATGGGGCACATCGGCCTGACGCCGCAGTCCGTCAACCAGTTCGGGGGCTTCAAGGTGCAGGGCAAGACGCCCGCCGCAGCCGTCCAGCTCATGCACGACGCGCAGGCGCTCGAGCAGGCCGGCGCCTTCTCCATCGTGCTCGAGACGATCCCGGCGCCGCTCGCGGAGCTGCTGACGCAGCGCCTCAGCGTTCCGACGATCGGCATCGGCGCCGGCGCCGGCTGCGACGGCCAGGTGCAGGTCTTCCACGACATGCTCGGCATGTTCGAGGCGTTCGTCCCGAAGCACGCCGGGCGGTACGCCGAGATCGGCGAGGCGATCCGGGACGCCGTGCGCCGCTACGCCCAGGACGTCCGCTCGGGCGCGTTCCCGACCGAGAAGCAGAGCTTCCGCATGGACCCCGCGGCGCTCGCCGAGCTGCGGCCGGGCGGCGCCGGCACGATCGGGCGTCGCCACGCGCTCGGGCTCGACGCATGATGCGCCGCCGGCGCCGCTGACCGGCCTTGCGCGTCTTCCGCACGGTCGCTGAGGTCCGCTCGTGGCGCCGGCAGCTCGCCGGCGACCTCGGCCTCGTGCCGACGATGGGCTACCTGCACGAAGGCCACCTCTCGCTCGTGCGCGCGGCGCGCGCCGCCGATGCGCACGTCGCCGTCTCGATCTTCGTCAATCCGACGCAGTTCGCGCCCGGCGAGGACCTGGCGCGCTACCCGCGCGACGAGGCTCGCGACCTCGCACTGCTCGAAGCCGAGCGCGCCGACGCCGTGTTCGCTCCGTCCGTCGCGGAGATGTACCCGCCCGGGTACAGCACCTGGGTCGAGGTCGAAGGGCTGACCGCGCGGCTCGAAGGCGCCAGCCGCCCGGCGCACTTTCGCGGCGTCACGACCGTCGTCGCCAAGCTGCTGGAGATCGTCCGGCCCCGCCGCGCGTACTTCGGTCAGAAGGACGCACAGCAGCTCGCCGTGGTGCGCCGCATGGTGCGCGACCTCGATATCGACGTCGAGATCGTCGGCCTGCCGATCGTGCGCGAAGCGGACGGCCTGGCGCTGAGCAGCCGCAACGTCTACCTCCAGGGCGACGACCGGCAGGCGGCGCTCGTACTGAGCCACGCGCTCGCGCTGGCCCGCCGGATGTCCGACGACGGCGTGCGTGACGCGAACGCGATCCGCGCGGAGATGGAGGCGTTGATCCGCGCCGAGCCGCGCGCGTCCGTCGACTACGTGAGCATCGCCGACCCGGACACGCTCGACGAGCTGGAGACGATCGACCGGCCGGCGCTGGCGTCGCTGGCGGTGCGCATCGGCGGCACGCGGCTCATCGACAACAGCATCCTCGGGGCGGAGTAGGCGCGGCAGGCAGCGCGCCCGTGCGCCGCGGCCGATTCTGGCCGGGCGCGGGCGGCGGCGGTACCATGGGGCATTCCCATCATTGGATGCAGGAGCCCGGGGACGGGAGGGGGCGGGCGCATGTCCGGACACTCGAAATGGTCGCAGATCAAGCGCCAGAAGGGCGCCGCCGACGCGCAGCGCGGGCAGCTCTTCACCAGGCTGACCAAGGAGATCATCATCTCCGCGAAGGCGGGCGGGCCTGACCCGAACGCCAACTTCCGGCTGCGGCTCGCCGTCCAGAAGGCGCGCGACAACAACATGCCGGCCGAGAACATCGAGCGGGCGATCAAGCGCGCCGCCGGCGGCGGCGAGGGCGCGGAGCTGGCCGAGGTGACCTACGAGGGGTTCGGGCCGGCGGGCACGTCGATCATCGTCGAAGCGGCGACGGACAACCGCAACCGCACCGTCGCGGAGATTCGCAACGTCTTTGCGCGCGCCGGCGGCAATCTGGGCGAGGCCGGCTCCGTCGCCTGGAACTTCGACGCGCGGGGCGTCATCAACGTCGCGCGTAACGGCAGGGACGCCGACCAGGTCGCGCTCTACGCGATCGACGCCGGCGCCGAGGACGTGCAGATCGGCGACGACAGCATCGACATCTACACCGGCCCGGCGGATCTCGAGGCCGTCAAGAAGGCGCTCGAGGCGCACGGCGTGCCGGTCGAGTCCGCAGAGGCCGCGCGCGTCCCGAAGACCACGATCCACCTCGACGAGAAGCAGGCGGTCCAGGTGCTGCGCCTGGTCGAGAAGCTCGAGGCGCTCGACGACGTGCAGAAGGTCTACTTCAACGCCGAGTTCAGCGACGACGTGCTCGCGTCGTACACGAGCTGAGCGTGTGAGCGGCGCGGCGCCCCCGGCGATCATCCTCGGCGTCGACCCGGGCACCCGCTCCACGGGCTGGGGCGTCATCGCGCTCGACCGCGCGGAGCCCCGCGCGCTGGCCTGCGACGTCATCGTGCCGAAGGCGCGGCTCCCCCTCGAACAACGGCTGGAGCACATCTTCTCGGAGCTGGGCGACGTCATCGCCCGCTTCCAGCCGACCGTGATGGCGATCGAGGAGCCGTTCGTCGGCACGAACGTGCGCTCGGCGATGGCGGTCGGCGAGGCGCGGACCGTCGCCATGCTGGCGGCGACGCTGGCCGGGCTGCCGGTGCACCACTACGCGCCGGCGCGCATCAAGGCGTCGGTGGCGGGCTACGGCCAGGGAGAGAAGGCGCAGGTGCGCGAGATGCTCCGGCTCCAGCTCGGCATGGCGGAAGCGCCCGCCGACCTCAACGCCAGCGATGCCCTCGCCGTCGCCCTCTGCCACGCGATCCAGCATCGCGCGGACGAGCTGATCGCGTCGGCCGGGGGGTGACGCTGGGCCGGCCGCGGGGCAAGGCCGGCACTGGTTCTCTCGTATCCCGCGCCCGGGCCGGGTAACACTTTCACGGGAGACAGCGTTCTACCTTCTGACACCAGCCGTACACCCCGCCCGGGGCATACACGTCATGAGGTAGCCAGCGATGTCCAGCCGCCCCCGCTTCCGCACCCGCCCCGTCTCGCTCCTGCTGCTCGCCGCCTCCGCGGGCATCGCGCTCTGGCTCATCCTGCCATGGGGTCACCTGCAGGGCGCATCGGGCGCCGCCGCGGGGGGGCCGCTGGTGGTCGATGGCCGGGTGCAGGTGCGGACGGACGGCAATGTCGTGACGCGGCTCGTCGTCCCCATCACCCTGCGCGGGCAGCAGGGGGTCTCGCTCGACGGCACCGTCCTCCGCGCCGAAACCGACATGAGCCCGACGGCGGCCGCCGCGGTGCCGGCGAAGTTCAGCCTGAGCTGGCTCGACGGCAACGGCGACCGCGTCATCGATGCGGGTGAGCACGTCGTGCTCACGGTGGACCTGCCCGCCGTCAGTACCGTCCACCCGGGCAATCCGCTCGCCCTCGTCTTCAAGAGCACCGGCGGGAGCAGGCTGACGATCGCGGACGTGCTGCCGTAGGGACCGGCAGCAGTCACCAGTTGTCAGGAATCACGGTCGTAGGGGCGCTGCTTGCCGCGCCCCGTTGCGACGTAACAGTCGGCAGTCCTTGACGAGCGGCCGCCGCCTACCGATTACCGATCACTGAGTCCTGCCGCACGAACATCAGCAGCGCCGCGATGCTCTTGGCGTCGCGAATCTCGCCGCGGTCGACGGCCGCGAGCGCCTCGCCGAGCGTCAGGCGCTCGAGGCGCAGGTCCTCGTCCTCGTCGGCGTCGAGCGGGTCTTCGACGAGCTCGCTGGCCACGTAGACGTGCTGGTACTCGGTCGAATACCCCGGCGCGAGGAACATGCCGCCGAGCCGCCGCAGCGTGCCGCGGTGCCCCGTCTCCTCGCGCAGCTCGCGCTGCGCGGCGTCTTCCGGCGACGCGTCGCGCGCGTCGACGCCGCCCGCCGGCAGCTCGAGCAGCCAGGCACGTACCGGATGGCGGTACTGGCGTACAAGCAGCAGGCGGCCGGCGGCGTCGACCGGCACGAGCACGACCGCCTGGCCGTACTCCACGACCTCGCGCTCGTACGTGGCGCTATCCGCGGCCCGCAGCGTGTCGACGCGCACGCCGATCATCTTCCCATCGAAGACGCGCCGTGACGCGACGACCCGGGGCATCCTCATGCCGTCATCGGCGTGACCGGGCGTTTCGGGACTCACGATTCCAGGCTCACGGCGGCGTGAGATCCCGCACCATGGCGATTTCGTTGCAGGTGGGGAACTTGGGGCAGCGGTAGCACTCTCCCCACACCTTGCGCGGCAGGGTCATCACGTCGGCCTGCACGAAGCCCAGACGCTCGAAGAAGCCCGGCCGGTAGGTGAGCGCGAACGCCGTCGAGAGGCCGATCGCGCGCGCCTCGTCGAGGCAGGCTTCGACGATGCGCGCGCCGAGGCCATGGCCGTGCAGATCCTCGCGCACGGCGAGCGACTTGACCTCGCCGAGATCCTCCCAGAGGATGTGCAAGCCGCCGCAGGCCACCGTCTCGCCGCCGCCATCCCGCACGACGTAGAAGTCGCGCAGGTTCTGGTAGACCTCGGACATCGTGCGCGGCAGCATCTCCCCCCGACGGGCGAACGTATTCACGAGATCGTGGATCGCCTGCGCGTCGGCGACGGATGCGCGCGCGAGTTGAAACGTGGTGGTCGTCATCGCGCTCCCGATGAAGAAGCGGGCTCCTGCGCCCGCCTCGATCACTGTAGCATGTCCGCGAAGCGACCGCGCCCGCGGTGCCGTGTAGGCAGCGGATGGTGAGACCGCCGATGACAGGAATCGCGCTGTATCCGCCCGTCGAGCCGCACGACCGCGGCATGCTCGATGTTGGCGACGGGCACCGCATCTACTGGGAGACCTGCGGCGACCCGTGTGGCAAGCCCGCCATCGTCCTCCACGGCGGGCCGGGCTCCGGCTGCACCGCGTGGCACCGCCGCCTCTTCGACCCGGCCGCCTACCGGGTCATCCTCCTTGACCAGCGCGGCTGCGGCCGCAGCACGCCGCACGCGGCCAATACAGGCGCCGACCTCGCCGCCAACACCACCGCGCACCTCATCTCAGACATCGAGCGCCTCCGGCAGCGCCTCGAGGTCGACCGCTGGCTGCTCCTTGGCGGCTCGTGGGGCAGCACGCTCGCCCTTGCGTACGCCGAGGCGCACGCGGAGCACGTCTCCGAGGCCATCCTGTTCGGCGTCACGACCGGCCGTCGTGCCGAGTTCGACTGGCTGTTTCGCGGCGGCCTGGCCGTCCTCTTCCCTGCGGAATGGGAGCGTCTCCGGGCGGGCGTCCCGGCGACCGCACGCGATAGCGACGTCGTCGACGCGTACCACCGACTCCTGTTCGACGCCGACCCCGCCGTCCGCCGGCGCGCGGCGGAGGACTGGTGCCTGTGGGAGTCCGCAACGCCAGCATGGCCGCCCTCGGACCGCCTAGCCAGGCGCTTCGCCGATCCGGCGTATGCGCTCGCGTTCGCGCGCATCGTCACGCACTACGTGCGACACAACGCCTGGCTCGAAGACGGCGCGCTGCTCCGCGACGCCGGTCGCCTTGCGGACGTTCCCGTGATCCTCATCAACGGCCGCTTCGACTTCCAGGCGCCAATCGCGAACGCCTGGGCGCTCTCCCGCGCCTGGCCGCGGGCTGAGCTCGTCATCGTCGACGATGCCGGCCATGCCGCGGACGGCGACGGCGTGACGCGGGAGCTGCTCCGCGCCACCGCCCGCTTCGCTGCGCGCGGGTGAGCGCGAGCGCGTTACTCGTGGAGCCAGTTGAGGCGCCGGCCGACGCGCTCGAAGAACTCGCCGCGCGGCCCCAGCCGCAGGAAGCGCGCGGCGTGCGGGCTCGTGCGCACGCGGACGACGTCGCCGCCGGCCAGGTCCAGGTCCGGCTCGCCATCGATGCTCAGGATCGCCCTCTGCCCGGAAGCGATCTCGACCTCGACGTGCGAGCCCTCCGGGAGAATGACGCTGTTATCCGGCGCAAGGTGCGGCGCCACCGGCGTGACGATGATCTCGCGCGACTCCGGGTGCAGGATCGGCCCGCCGACGCTCAGCGAGTACGCCGTGCTCCCCGTCGCCGTCGCCACGATCACGCCGTCGGCGCGGTAGTTGCCGATCGTCGTGCCGTCGGTGCGGACGCTGAACTGCACCGTCCGCCCGATCGCCGCGCGTCCGACGACGACATCGTTCAGCGCGTGGAAGTGCTCGCGCAGCTCTTCGCCCCCGCGCACCGTCTCCGTCTCGACCATCGCCCGCGTCTCGACGCGCCCCTCGCCGGCGAGGATCGCGTCGAGATGCTCGAAGAGGTCCGCCGGCGCGGTCTCCGTCAGGAATCCCACGCGCCCGAGGTTCACGCCGACGAGCGGCACCTCGTGCGGGATCACGGCGCGCGCCGCGCGGAGCACGGTGCCGTCGCCGCCACAGCAGAACAGCAGCTCGGTGCCGGGCACGTGCTCGCCGCGGCTCTCGTCGTCCCACGCCGACGCGATCCACACCTCGTGCACGCGAGGCAGGAGGCGCGCGCGGATCTCCTCGGCGACGCGGCGCGCCGCGTCCGACTTCGGGTGATAGGTGACGCCGACCTTCTCCAACGCCGCTCCCGCACACAGGTCCTGATGCGCTCAAACGATAACACGGCAGCGCCTGTGCAGCGCCGGAAGCGCCCGCCGTGCCGCCATCTAACGGCGATGAAGGTCGAACGCGCGGCCGTCGACGATGAAGCGCCGCGGCTGCGGTTGGCCGAAGCGGTCGATGCGCACCTCCACGGCAATGTCGTGGCCGCCATCCGCAGGCAGATCGCGCGCGGCGTCCTGCGCGATCGACACGTCCTCGATGCCATAGGTGACGTAGATCACGTCCGCGCTGCCCGGAGCCTGGGTAGGGTACAGGGGCGGACGGAGCGCGTGGCCCTTGATCAGCACGGTGCCCTTGAATGCATGGTCACCGTTGTCGTGGATAGCGACCGCGTGCCAGTAGCCGTCACTGCCGCGCTGAAGCTCGACGTAGACCTCCCCGTCAGCCTTCCCGGCGATCCGCACGCTCGACCGCTGGATCTGCGAGATGTCGTAGCGCACGTACGGGTACTGATCCTGCAGCAGGCTGCGCGGGTCGCCCGTCGCCACCTTCAGCACAACGGTGTGCCCGGTCCAGACGGCCCACTGTCTGACACCGATGATTGAGAGCAGGATCACGATCTGCGCGCCAGCGACGAGCGCGAGCTTCCAGCCGCGCGTCATGCGGCCGCCTCCGTCGCGCCGCCGGCAGGAGGCGGCTCACGGCCATCGCGCATCTCGCGGACGAGCGAGCGCCGCAGCCGCTCGACGGCGAACGCGACGGCGAAGAGAAGCAGGCCGCCGACGATGAAGAACGCCGACGTCGCCATCCGCGACCAGAAGACGTCGACGTACCGGGTCAGCAGCCCGATCGCCAGCGTCGCCAGCCCGAGGTTGATGTACGGCTCATCGGCCAGCAGGGAGCCGCGCGCGATGATCGCGAAGGCGAGCGCGAAGTAGACGGCGTTGAAGACCAGCGCGTAGCCGGCCCACGCGGGCCACGTCGCGACCACCGCCGCGAGCGCGAGCACGCCCGCCTGCGCAGCGGCCTCGGTCCGGCGCACCGGGTCGGCAGGGCGCGCAAGCCAGGCGGCCGCAGCGACGAGCGCGGCCACGCCGACCGCGACGTAGACGACCGGCGGCGCGGCGGCAGGACGCACACCCGAGTCGATCACGGCATCCCAGACATCCGCGAACGTGAACACGTAGACGAGGCCGAGGAGCACGAGCAGGCCGCTCAGCGCGTACACATCGGCGAAGCGGCGCAGCGACGCGCGGTCGCCGTGCAGACGGCCCACCGCGTACAGCGCCACCGCGAGCGCGCCGACGACGAGCGCCGCCGACTGCGACTTCGGGCTGTCCGGGTACCAGGCCACCATCTGCGCGACCACCCAGCCCGTGACGCCGGCAATCGCGATCAGCAGGAGGATGCGCGACGCGTAGAGGTAGGCGAGGGGAAGCGTACCCGCGGCCGCGAGCAGCCACAGCAGCGGGCTGTCCACGGGCACGTGGTAGACCTGCGCGACGAGAAAGACGGACGCGTTGTAGAGGATGACGCCAAGAAGCAGGAGCGCGGCGCCGATGCGTTCCATCTGGTAGCGCTCGATGAGCGCGTAGCCAGCGCCATAGGAGGCGACGATGCCGGCGCAGAGCGCGCCAACGCGAAGCACGCCCGGCATCGTCTGCCAGTTGGCGGCGAACAGCAGGACGATGCCCGCGCCGAGCACGATCGCGGCGATGACGGCGACCGCGCTCACCAGCCAGCCGAGGCGCAGCGCGCCGACCGCCCGCCGCTCGCCGGCGCCGATCCGCGCGAGGATCGCGCGCTCCTGCTCGCCGGAGATCAGCGCTGCGCGCCGCCAGGCGGCGACATCGCGCGCGAGGCGCTCGCGGTACGCCTGGTCGTCCATGCGCTGAGTATGGGGGTTCGGGGCGGGCCCTGGGAAGATGCACATGGCCCGGGTGGGTCGGCGAGCCGGATCTGCTCACACGACGCCGGATCGATGCCGGCGACGCAGACGTGCGCGCCGGACATCTCCGTGACGTCGAGCAGCAGGATCTCCCGCGTCACAGCAGGACTTCCTGGACTCCCACCTCCGTCGGCGGCCGCCTGTTGACAGCCAGGTGCACGATCCGCGCGTCGCCGAGCGCTTCGGCCAGGTCCAGCGCGACGGCCTTGCGGTGGCACTCGTCCGGATCGGCTTCGCTGCAGATGACGCAGACGGCCGTGCCGCCGCCCGCGCGCGCCATGCGCGTCAGCTCCGCGATGCCGTCCGCCCATTCGTCGGTCGAGCGCAGATGGTCGATGATGATCGGGTCGAGATGGCCCTGCCGCCAGCGGGCGGCGATGCGCGGGTCGTGCGGCACGCCGCCCAGGCGGTCGCCGAGGAATCTGTACCGCATGCCGGCCGCTTCGACCGCCGCCTCGAGCGGCGCCTGGTCGAAGTGCGGCAGACGGCTGCGCGGCTTGCTGCGCACATCAACCACCACCTCGACCCCGTGCTCGACGAGCAGCGCGATGAAGTCGTCGAGTCCCGCCGTGCTGTGGCCGGCGGTGTAGACGTTCATGACGCCCGCTCCATCCGCTCGCCGATGAGGTCGCGGAGCAGCCGGCGGTGGCACTGCGCCTCGTCCTTGCACACGCACATCACCGTCACCGTCCCGTCCGCCGCGGCTTCGGCGAGGCGCGCGATCTCGCGCTGCCGCGCTTCATCCTGCATCTCGGCGAGGTAGCGCACCTCGTACTCCTGCCAACTGATCTCGCCGTCGCGGTAGGCCCGCAGGAGGTCGCGTGTCGGGGCGAGCACGCGCAAGTACGTGCCGGCGTGTTCGCGCGAGACGCCGCGCGGCCAGTAGTTCGTGGTCAGCACGCGCATGCCGTCGTCAGGCGATGCGTCTTCGTAGATGCTCTTGCACTGCACCGGCATGATGTCCCCGGTGGCGACTGTAGCATGACCAGAACAAGATTTCTAGAGGGAGCCCGGTCTGATATCCTGATTGCAGAGGTGCCCACGATGACCAACTGGCGCGAGAAAGAGGCGAAGTATTTCCTGCGGGCGGGCCGCCGCATGCCGCTGCTCACCGTCCGCGGCGAGGGCTCGTTCCTGTACGACGATACGGGGAAGCGTTACCTGGACTTCTTCGGCGGCCCGGCGACGATCAGCCTCGGGCACTCGCATCCGGTCATCGTCAACGCGCTCCGCGAGCAGGCGCAGGAGCTGATCCACGTCTCGAACCAGTTCTACTCGATCCCGCAGATCCAGCTCGCCGAGCTGCTGATCGAGCACTCCGTCTTCGACCGCGTGTACTTCATGAACAGCGGCGCCGAGGCGAACGAGGGCGCGCTCAAGCTGGCACGCAAGTGGGGCAAGGAGAAGAAGGGCGGCGCGTACGAGATCATCGCCGCCGACAACGCCTTCCACGGGCGGACGCTGCAGGCGGTGACGGCCGGCGGGACGGAGCGGTACAAGGCGCCGTTCGGGCCGCTGCCGCCCGGATTCGTCCACGTGCCCTTCAACGACGCCGACGCGATCAGGCGCGCGACGACACCGGACACCGTCGCGGTCTTTCTCGAGCCGATCCAGGGCGAGGGCGGCATCAACGTGCCGGACGACGGCTATTTCAAGCAGGTGCGCGCCTGGTGCGACGAGCGGGGCATCCTCCTCATCCTCGATGAGGTGCAGACGGGGTGCGGCCGCACGGGCAGGCTGTTCGCGTACGAGCTCTTCGGCATCGAGCCGGACATCATGACGCTCGGCAAGGGCATCGGCGGCGGTGTGCCGCTGTCGGCGTTCCTGGCGAAGGAGCACGCCGCCGTGTTCACCCCCGGCGACCACGGCACGACGTACGGCGGCGAGCCGCTGATGACGCGCGTCGGCTACGAGGTGATGCGCTACATGATCGAGCAGGACCTGCCGGCGCAGGCCGCGGCGAAGGGCAAGATCATCGAGCGCCGCCTCCACTCGCTGCTCGACCGCTGCCCGCACGTGACGGAAGTGCGCGGCAAGGGCTTGATGTGGGCGATCGAGTTCGGCAGCGATCTCGGCGAGCGCGTGACGAACGCGGCGCTGGAGAATGGCCTCATCGTCAACAACGTGCGGCCCAACGCGGTGCGCCTCACCCCACCGCTCACCGTCAGTCACGAGGAGCTCGAGCAGGGGCTGGCGATCCTCGAGCACGTGATCGAGCAGGACGCCGCGCCGCCGAAGTAGTCAGTCCCGCGGCGCTGCCTCGACGGCCGGTGCGGCGGCGGCGTCAGCGGGCTCCTCATCGAGAGCGGCTGCTTCGAGGAGCTGCATCGAGCGCTCGCACCAGTCGATATACGCCTTGCGGTAGGCGATCGCCATATCGAGCGTGAGGGCCCAGAACGTCGGCGCGCGGCCGCTTTCCAGGTGCTCCTTGCTCGCATGCTCGATGCGGCCGCGCAGCACGGTCTCGGAGAACGCGACCATCTTCTGCTGCTCCTCGAGCTGGCGGCGCAGGACGATCAGTACGTCCTCCACGGGCAGGTCCGACCCGAAGAAGATCTTGATCAGGAAGGGGTCGCGCATGTCGGCCGGCGGCGCGGGCTCGCGCATCCAGCGCGCCAGCTCCTCGCGCCCAGGGCCGGTGATCTCGTACACCTTGCGGTTCGGCCGGTTCTCCTGGACCTCGACGTGCTTGTCGACGAACCCCTGCTCTTCGAGGCTCTTGAGCGTGGGGTAGATCTGGCTCAGCTCGGCGTTCCAGAAGTGCTGCACCGACGAGTCAAAGAACTGCTTGAGTTCGTAGCCCGTCATCGGCGTGTACGTGAGGATGCCGAGGAGGGCGTGCTTGAGTGACATGAGGATCTCTACCCGGTCGAGGGCTACCCGGGCCTAACCCCCGGCCCTTCCCTGAAGAGAAGGGGGGCCTGGTCGTGGGCGAGCACAGTGACCACGCACCACCGTTGAGCGGACGGAGGATCGGACACACCGCGCTGGTGTCGTGCTGCCAACGCTTCTTTATCGTGGCGGCCCGCCGGGAGGCCTCGCACGCGCGGGGAGTCTGCCAGACGAGGCCGGGCACCGCGGCGGTCCCGCCTCGCCGGACGCACAGCCGAGGGCGGCTGTGCTCCACGCCTACAGGCGCGTCTGGGCTCCACGCCGCCTTGACGCACGCTCATTCGAACGCTGTCCACTAGAACCACATCTTGTGGACGCCGGCGAGACTCGCGGGCTTGCTGACGATGACGGTGCGCGCACCCGTGCGCTTGCGCCGGCGCTCGGTCTTCTGGATCTCGCGCAGCTTGCGCAGCCACGCGTGCTGCTCCGCTTCGTAGGTCCGGGCGTGCTGTGTGGCGGCGTACCACTCCGGTGCGATGCCGATTGCGTAGTCAAACATGCGGGGCCTCCTCTGCCGATACCGAACCTGGGTCGCTTGTGTATCGACAGCTATATATAACAATTTATATAACGCGGGCGCAAGGGTTCCGCGGCCCCTGCCCGCCGGCTTCACACGGACGTAACAAGCTGGGCGCCCCGTGGCGCAGCTTCCGGCGGCCCGCGACGGGCCGGGAGGGCGTGCCGCCCCGCTGATGCTCGCGGGACGATCGACTAGACTGCATCTCGCGATGCACGCGATCTCCCGGCGGCTCTGGCGCTTCCTCGTCCGCACCTGGCCGCTGCTGGCGGCGCTCGCCGTGCTGGCCGGCCTGCCCGCGCTGATCAGCCTGAACCGCCACGGGCGCGTCGCCGTCGACGCGGCCATCTACCTGCCGGACATGGTGCTCCAGGTACCGCTCCCCTTCCGGACGGTTGACCTGATCTCCTCCCCGCCGCGCCGCGAGCGGGTGACGATCAGCTACGTGAGCCGCAACGGGCCCCGGACGATCGATGCCGACCTCTACCTTCCGGCGCAGGGCGGCCAGCACGAGGGCGTGGTGTTCTCGATGGGCGCGCCGCCGCTGTCGCTCGACGACCCGCGCCTGGTGCGCATCGCCGATGACGCCGCGCGGTCAGGCGTGGTGATGCTGGTACCGTTCTCGGACCGGCTCAACGCCGACCGCATCGAGCCGGAAGAGATCGACGCGCTCGTCGCGGAGGTGCAGTACCTGCAGGGCCTGCCCGAGGTGAACCCGAAGCGCATCGGCTTCTTCGGCGCCAGCGTCGGCGGGTCGCTGGCGCTCGTGGCGGCCGCCGACCCGCGCATCCGGGACGACATCGCGCAGGTGGTGTCGGTCGGCGGCTACTTCGACGCGCTCCAGACCTTCGCCGCGATCGCCACCCACCGCATCGTCTACGACGGCATCAACCAGGCGTGGACGCCGAACCCGCACGCGGAGGATGTGGTCGCGCAGCAGATGATCGACATCGTCGGCAACGCGCACGACCGCGACCTGCTCACGCAGTGGTTCATCAACGGCGATCCGAGAACGCCGGCCCAACTGGCGACGCTGAGCCCCCTCGGGCAGACGTCCTACGACTTCCTGACGAACCGCAACCCTGCCGGCGTCCAGGCGATCATCGACCGGCTGCCCGCCAGCGCGATACGCGAGCTCAACTATCTCTCGCCGCGCACCAGCATCGCCAACGTGAAGGCGGAGCTGTTCATCATTGCGGACCGCGGCGACCCCTACATCCCCTACACCCAGACGCTCGAGCTGAGGTCCGTCGTCGGCGGACGCAAGAACGTCCACGTCGACCTGCTGCAGTTGTTCCAGCACGTGCAGCCGAACCTGGACCAGCGGCCGGAGATCATCGCCGTCGACAGCACACGGCTGCTGTTCCGGCTCTACCAGTTGTTGCTGACGTGGCACGGCTGAAATCAGAAGTTGGATGTTAGATGTTGGAAGCTGGGGGCTCAGCGGGCCGGTTATGTCACGTTTGGTGCGGGCGGGAGGTGCGTCCAAGCGTAACGGTGCCGCCGCGCCCGCGTTCGGCCATGTAGACAGCCGCAGCGTCGCGGCCCCCGGCGAGCTGGTGGACGCGGCGGTGATACGTTATGGTAAGCGACGGCGCTGCCCTCCGAGGCCGCCGCCGTGGTCATCCCCCGCCAGGCAAGGTTTAAAACAGGTTGGCACTGCTCGCCTCAGCGCTCGCGGCGACCGTGACGATCGTCGCCGCCCTTCTCCCACCACTCCACATCCCCGGCGTCCCGGACAGCCGGAATCCCCCGCTCTACCCGGCGCCGCCCGGCTACCTGCTGCCGTGGCCCGGTGGCGAGATCCACAGCGTGACGCAGGGCGAGGACACGCCCTTCACGCACAACGGCTTCGCCGCCTACGCCTTCGACTTCGACCTCGTCTTCGACAGCGTCGTCGCTGCCCGCTCCGGCAAGGTGAC
The DNA here is from genome assembly GCA_028872875.1 of Chloroflexota bacterium. Classification (GTDB taxonomy): domain Bacteria; phylum Chloroflexota; class Dehalococcoidia; order DSTF01; family JACRBR01; genus JADMII01. Next base: position 49,608 of record JAGWOC010000013.1, read on the forward strand.
GATGGTGAAGGCCGACTCCAGCCGCGGCGGCTGCGACCCCGCCTACACCTCGGACGCCAACTACGTCGTCATCGACCACGGCGACGGCACGTCGGCGCTGTACCTGCACCTCGCGTACGACTCGGTGCTGGTCCACGCGGGCGACGTCGTCCAGCGGGGCCAGCCCATCGCCACGTCCGGCGAGACGGGCGTCACCTGCTCCGCGGACGACCGGCACCCCGGCCCGCACCTGCACTTCCAGGTCGAGCGCACCGAAGCTGGCCAGTACTACACGCAGTCGCTGCCGATCGCGTTCGATGACATCTCCGCGCACGACGGCGTCCCGCAGGAGGGCGCATCGTACGCCTCGCAGAACTACCCTCCCGGCTCGTTGCACGCCGTCTGGCTGGTACGCCACCGGGTACCGCGCGCCTTCCATCCCATGGCCACGCCGCTCAACCCTTCCCTCATGGAAGCGCCGCCGCCGCCCGCGCTCGCAGCGAGCGGCACGGCCACGGCGGCCGCCACGAGCACACCGACACCGATACCGACGGCGCTGTCATCGGCCACGCCCACTCCCACGCCCACCGCTACCGCCACGATCACGCCGACGGCCACCGCGACCGCCACCATCACCGCCACGCCGACGGCGACGGCGGCCCCGTCGCCCTCGCCTTCCCCCACCGTCGCCGCATCGCCGACGCCCGCGCCCGCGACGAGCACGCCCGCACCGGCACCATCCCCCACGACGGCGCCCGCCGCCACACCCGTGGCGACGCCGTCGCCCGCCGCTTGACGCCTGCGGCGCATCGCGCAGCGCCGGCCGCGGCACGCTGCCGGTAACGCCGATGTCCGCTACGCTGCACGCGGCATGAAATCGGCCGAGCTGGTGATCCCCTGCTACAACGAGGAGCGCGTGCTGCCCGACAGCCTCGCGAAGCTGCGCGCCTGGTGCGCGGCGGAGCTGCCGTACGCCTGGCGCATCGTGATCGCCGACAACGCTTCGACCGACGGCACGCTCGCTGTGGCGCGGCGCCTCGCCGAGGAGCATCCGGCCGATGTCGGTTATGTCCACCTCGACCAGAAGGGGCGTGGCCGCGCGCTCAAGCGCGCCTGGCTCGGGAGCACGGCCGACGCGATGTGCTACATGGACGTCGACCTCTCGACGGACCTTGCCGCCATCCGGCCGCTGCTCGGCGCGGTGCTCGATGACGGCTACGACCTGGCGTACGGCTCGCGCGTCGCCGGCACGGCGGACATCAAGCGGTCGCTCAAGCGCGAGGTCAACTCACGCGGCTACATCGCCTTCATCAAGCTCCTCTTCTGGACGAAGTTCTCGGACGCGCAGTGCGGCTTCAAGGCGATCACGCGCGAGGCTGCGCGCGAGCTGCTGCCGCGCATCCAGGACGGCGCGTGGTTCTTCGACACCGAGCTGCTGATCACCGCCGAGAAGTCTGGCTACCGGCTCAGGGAAGTGCCGGTGCGCTGGGTCGAAGACCCGGACACGCGCGTGCGCTTTCCGCAGGACATCGTGCAGATGGGCAGCGACCTCGTGAAGCTGCGCCTGCGCCGGCTGCCGACGAGGGCGGAGCTTCGGGCCGGGAGTGCACCGCCGCCAGGCGGGGCATAGCCGCCGGCACTGGCGGGCGCGGCACGGAGCTCAGACCTGGACGTACACGTCGTCCCCTTCGACACGCGTGGGATAGGAGGGGACGCTGCGCTTGAGGAACCCGGGGAACGTGGCATCCATCAGCAGCTTGTACCACAGCGGGTGCGTCACCCAGCTACAGATGCCGCCGTCCGTCACGTCGAACTTTGCGCCGTGGTTGGCGCACTCGACGACCGTGCCCTCGAGCGTGCCGTCGTGCAGGCGCCCGCGCAGATGCGTGCAGACGTCGCCGATGGCGTACACCTGGCCGTCGATGTTGGCGACGAGGATCTCGTTCACGAACAGTTTCGCCGGCCCGTACTGCGCGGCCACATCCGGAACGGCGACGGACCGGCGCACCTTCACGCCCTTCATCGACCCGGGCGGGATCTCGGACAGCCTGCAGACGCGCACGAACTCGGCCACGGAGCCACCTTCCCTGGATTTGGGCGCGATTGTATCGGACGCTCGCGGCAAGCGCCACCGGCGCGGTAGCCCCGTGCGGCACCCGGCGCGAGATCTCCGGAATCCGCAGCGCCCCGCCGCTACCCCGCGCGCGCCCGCACGGCGTATGCTGCATCCAGGGAGGCCGGCGCCATGGCGGACGACGACGACTTCGCGGGCATCGACATCGACGGGCCGTGGGGCGGCATCCGCATCGGCCGCGGAGGCGTGCGCGTGGGGCGCGGATATGACGGCGAAGGCGACGAGTACCGGCGGGCGCGCAGGCGCGTGCGTCAGCGGCTCAACTTCTACCGGAACGTCGCGTACTTCGTGGTGATCGTCGGCGCACTGGCGCTCATCGACTGGGCGACGGGCGGCGGCTGGTGGGTGCAGTGGCTGGCGGCGATCTGGGGCGGCTTCCTCGCGCTCGAGTTCCTGAGCACCTTCGTCGCGCCCGCGCTCTGGGGCCACGAGGCGGAGGAACGGATGGTCGCCCGCGAGCTGGAACGCCGCCGCGGCCGCGTCCACGTGGAGCCCCCGCCGCCCGACGAGTAGCCCCGCCGTGTTCTGCCCTCCACCCTCGGCCCGCGGGCCGGATGGCACCTGTCGGCACGCCGTCGCGCGGGCTACGCTGAAGCATGGCCCGCCGCAGTCCTCCGCCGACTGAAGCCGCTCCCCCCAGCGCGGCGTACACGTTCACCGTCCGCACCCAGTACGCCAACCGGCCCGGCATGCTCGGCAGGATTGCCTCGCTGATCGGCGAGCAGGGCGGCGACATCGGCGCCATCGACATCGTCGAATCGCGCCGCGAGCGCATCGTCCGCGACTTCACCATTGCCGCCCTCAACGATACCGTCGCGCAGTCGATCGTGACGGCGCTGCGGCGCGCCGGCGGCGTCACCGTGCGCAGCGTCTCCGACCGCGTCTTCCTGACCCACCTCGGCGGCAAGATCGAGGTGCACAACAAGGTGAACGTGACGACCCGGCGCGACCTGTCGGTCGTCTACACGCCCGGCGTCGCGCGCGTCTGCCGCGCCATCGCCCGCGACCGCCAGACCGTCTGGGACCTGACGACCAAGGGGAACACGGTCGCCGTCGTCACCGACGGTACGGCCGTTCTCGGCTTGGGCGACATCGGGCCGGAGGCGGCGCTCCCCGTCATGGAGGGCAAGGCGATGCTCTTCAAGGAGTTCGCCGGCGTCGACGCCTGGCCGATCTGCCTCGACACGAAGGACCCGGATGCCATCGTCGAGACCGTGAAGCGCATCGCGCCCGGATTCGGTGGCATCAACCTCGAGGACATCTCGGCGCCGCGCTGCTTCTACATCGAGGAGCGCCTGCGCCGCGAACTGCCGATCCCGGTGTTCCACGACGACCAGCACGGCACGGCGGTCGTCGTGCTGGCGGCGCTGATCAACGCCCTCAAGATCGTCGACAAGCGGCCGCAGGAGCTGCGCGCCGTGCTCTCCGGCGTCGGCGCGGCGGGCGGCGCCTGCGCGCGCATCCTCCTGTCGTGGGGCGTACGCGACATCGTCGGCGTCGACGAATACGGCATCGTCCACGCCGGGCGCGAAGCGGGCCGGGGAGACGCCTCGAAGGACTGGTTTGCCGAGCACACCAACCCGCGCGGGCTGCGCGGCGGCATGGACGAAGCGATCGAGGGCGCCGACCTCTTCATCGGCGTCTCCGTCGGCGGCGTCCTGAAGGTCGAGCACCTGAAGACGATGGCGCGCGACCCGATCGTCTTCGCCATGGCCAACCCCGACCCCGAGATCACGCCGGAGGCGGCGCTGCCACACGTGCGCGTCATGGCGACCGGGCGCTCGGACTACCCGAACCAGATCAACAACGTGCTCTGCTTCCCGGGCATGTTCCGCGGCGTCCTCGACGCGCGCGCTTCCGCTATCAACGAGGAGATGAAACTCGCCGCCGCTCAGGCGATCGCCGCGCGCGTGACGCGCCACGAGCTCAACGAGGAGTACATCATCCCCAGCGTGTTCAACCGCGCGGTCGCGCGCGACGTCGCGAAGGCGGTCGCCGCCGCGGCCGCCCGCACCGGCGTGGCGCAGCGCACGAAGAAGCACCAGGCCGCCGCATCGGTGTTCTAGCCGCTGTGCGTCAACCTCACCCCCCAGCCCCCTCTCCACAGTGTGCAGAGGGAGAGCAGCGGCTCGATGAGATGGGCGATCTCCCTTACGCTCGACCGTAACGCATCGGCGCGTCCTCTATCGCCGTGGCGGCACTCACCTTCCCTGGCAGGGAAGGGGCGGGGGTAGGTCGCCGCCGCCGATCGCGCGGCGACCTACCCGAACGTGCGCAAACCTCGCGCCGGCGGCGGGCGGGCGCCCGCGGGGCGCTGCCGGCGGCGGGGCGCCGCGCTACGCTGTAACGACGGCGCGGCATCGGCCCGCAGCGCCCGCAACGTGCCGCGCGCGGGTGCGCGCGGCGAGATCGGCCCACGGAGTAACGGAGTAGCGATGAAGTACCGCCCGTTTGGCAACACGCAGCTCAAGGTTTCCGCCGTCGGCTTCGGCGTCTGGACTGTCAGCACCGGCTGGTGGGGCATCGACGACGACGACTTCGCGCGGCGCCTGATCCGCCGCGCGTACGACCTCGGCATCACCTTCTTCGATACCGCCGACACCTACGGCAACGGCAAGGGCGAGACGCTGCTGGCGGAAACGCTCGGGGACGTGCGCGACAAGGTCGTCATCGCGACCAAGGGCGGCTACGACTGGTACCGCCACGGGGACGAGCGCCGCGGCCAGAAGGAGATCCCGCAGGACTGGTCGCCGGGCTACATCCGCAAGGCCGTCGAGGGCAGCCTGCGGCGTCTCAACACCGACCACATCGACATCTACCAGCTCCACAACGCGAAGATGGACTGCCTCACGCGCGACGACACGTTCGACGAGCTCGCGCGGCTCAAGGACGAAGGGAAGATCGGCGTCTACGGCGTCGCGCTCGGCCCCGCGATCGGCTGGCAGGACGAGGGGATGTACGCAATGGAGCATCGCGACACCGGCGTGCTGCACACGATCTACAACATGTTCGAGCAGGACCCCGGACGCGCGTTCTTCCCCGTCGCGCGGGAGAAGGGCACCGGCGTCCTCGTGCGCGTGCCGCACTCCTCCGGCATGCTCGAAGGCAGGTACACGAAGGACACCGTCTTCGGAGAGAACGACCACCGGCGCCACCGCACGCGCGAGTGGTTCGATGAGGGGCTGCGCAAGATCGAGACGCTGCGCTTCCTGACCGAGGGCCGCGGCCGGACGATCGGCCAGGCGGCGCTGCAGTTCATCCTCGCGGAGCCGAGCGTCGCGTCGACGCTGCCGAACATCTACGACGAAGAACAGCTCGTCGAGTTCGCGGCGGCGTCCGACACGCCGGCGTTCACGCCCGGCGAGCTGGCGCGCGTCGCGGACCTGTACGCGCGCGACTTCCGGGCGGAGGGCGAGCCCGCGGGGAGCCGCGCATGAGCGGCGCAGCGGACAACGGCGCGCCGCCCGCGATGCGCCAGTACGTCCAGTTCGCGTTCTACAAGGTCGACCCCGCATGGCGCCGCCTGCCCCCGGGCGCGCGCGAGGCGGCGAAGCGCGAGGTCGAGGCAGCGGTCGCCGCCGCCTCGGAGCGCATGCAGGTGCGGCCGTACAGCCTCGTCGGCATCCGCGGCGACGCCGACTTCCTGCTCTGGCAGATCAGCGACGGCCTGGAGTCGTTCCAGGATGCGGCGACACGGCTGCTCAGCACCGGCCTCGGCCCCTACCTCTCGACGCCCTACTCGTACCTGGCGATGACCCGCAAGAGCGTCTACGTCGACAAGACGGAGCGCGAAGGGCCGTCGCGGCGCCTGCGGCTGACGCCGGGCACGGCGAAGTACCTGTTCGTCTATCCCTTCGTGAAGACGCGTCCGTGGTACGCGCTCCCGGCCGAGGAGCGCCAGCGCATGATGGACGTGCACATCCGCGTCGGCCGCAAGTACCCGACGGTGAAGCTCAACACGACGTACTCGTTCGGGCTCGACGACCAGGAGTTCGTCGTGGCGTTCGAGACCGACGAGCCTGGCGACTTCCTCGACCTGGTGATGGAGCTGCGCGGGGCCGAGTCCAGCCTCTACACGCTGCGCGACACGCCGACGTTCACCTGCGTGGCGACGACCGTGCGCGGCATGCTCGACGCGCTCGGCGCGCCCGGCGACGCGCTCGCAACCGGGGCCGCAGGCGACGCCGGCGGCTGGACGCGCGTCGCCGCCATCGACGAGCTGCCGCCAGGCGCCGCGACGACGGCGTACGCGGGCGGCGAGCAGGTGGCCGTGTTCAACGCCGGCGGGCGGCTCTACGCCATCGAGGCGCACTGCCCGCACGGCAACGCGCCGCTCGTCGAGGGCACGGTCGAAGGGACGGTGCTGACCTGCCCGTGGCACGGCAGCCGCTTCGACCTTGCGCGCGGGTGCGAGATCGTGCGCGGCCCTGCGGCACGCCCGCCCGTCGTATACGCGGTGCGGGTGGTCGACGGCGCGATCTACGTGTCACCGGCCAAAACGCCGGCGCACACGATCCGGTAGGGCCAGGCGCGGGGTTTACCGCCCTCAGCGATTACTCCGCCTTCACACAGGCGCCGAGGATCCCTTGCACGTCCCTTGTGAGCGGATCGTAGAGCACCTGCGCACAGAATCGGCTCGGCGTGGTGAGGTGGATCCACAGCCGACCGTCCAAGTCCCCCCTCGCTGATTCGTCCCAGCGAAAGCCGCCGACCTCGGCATAATAGCAGCCGTCCCTGCCGACGCGGACATCGCCGCGCCGGGGCAGGGGCGGCCGCGGCGTCTCCGCGAGGTGCGACGGGGGCGGGAGGTGCGGTGCCGAGCCTGGGGGCGGCGGGATGAGCGTCGGCGTGACGGTGGGCGTAGATGTGGGAGGTCCCGCGGTGGCGGTCGGAGGCTCCGGTGTGGGCGACGGCAGCGGTGTCGATATGGGCCACGCCGGGTCGAGCATCGCGGAGGACTCGGGGATGCGATAGAGCGGCGGCGGGAAGGTCGCGGTGGCGCTCGGCGTAATGGCGGTGCGCGCGCAGACCGCGGCTTCCGCCGGGCCGGTCACGAAGCGGGCCGCAGGCGGCTGCGAGCGCCGCGACCAGCATGAGCACGCGGGCCGAGGGAGCCGGATGACGCATGGCACCTCCTCACTTCCCAGACGCTCAGGAGGACCGGAACGTTCCCGCACGGCCCGCCCTCGCCAACCTCGCCGGGCGACCGGAGGTGGCATCCTGGACCGGAGCCTTCGGACAAGCCGCCGTCAAGCCCTCTTCGTGCATGCCTCCGACCGATCGCCCGCTATCCTGCGGCATGATCGAGCGCCTGCACCTGACGCGGCGCCAGTTGCTGGCGCGACTGGCCGAAGACGGCGCAGCGGGCGCGACAGCGTACCGGCCGCCGGGGACGGCGCCGCCGCTCGCTGCCCTGCCGCTCCCACCGGACGAGCGCGAGCGGCTCGCGGAGGCCGCGCTCGCGTCGGAGACGGGCAGCGTGCTGCTCGCCGGCGCGAGCGAGGCGCTCCTCGTGCTGCCGCCCTTTCCCGTCGAGGCGGCAATCGACTACTCGGAGCTGTACGCCGCGCCGCTGCGCGCGTCACTCGAGCGGCGGCGCGGGGTCGCGGTGCTGCTGCTCCGCCTCGGCGGCTTCAGCGTCGGCTTCTTCCGCGGCGAGGCGCTGGTCGACGCGAAGACGGACCAGCGCTTCGTCAAGAACCGCCATCGCAAGGGCGGCCAGTCGCAGCGCCGCTTCGACCGCATCCGCGAGAAGCAGACGGACGAGCTGTTCGGGAAGGCGTGCGAGACCTCCCGCGAGAAGCTGGCGCCGTACGAGGCCGAGATCGAGCACGTCTTCTTCGGCGGCGACCGCCACACGCTCCAGTCGTTCCACAAGCAGTGCTCGTACTTCGAGCGCTTCGGCGCGCGCGTGATGCGCCGGGTGTTGCCGGTCGCCGGCGACCCGCGCCGCGCCTCGCTGGAAGCGACGCCGCGGGAGGTCTGGTCGAGCGACGTATACGTTGCGCGCAATGAGACGTGAGCAGTGGGGGCTGCGCCGCCAGCTTCTCGCGTCCCGCGTCCCGCTTCCTGTATCCTCGCCTGATTGCGCCAGAGCCCGCGACCTGTTGCACTACCGCCAGTGCCCCGACCAACAGCGAGAGGACCTCACGTGACGGACGACCTGTGGTGGAAGCACGGCATCATCTACCAGATCTACCCGCGCAGCTTCCAAGACTCGAATGGCGACGGCATCGGCGACCTGCAGGGCGTCATCGACCGGCTGGACTACCTGAACGACGGCACGGAGCGTTCGCTCGGCGTCGACGCGATCTGGTTCTCGCCGACGTATCCGTCGCCGATGGCCGACTTCGGGTACGACGTCTCCGACTACGAGGGCGTGCACCCCGACTTCGGCGACCTGGCGACGATGGACCGCCTGATCGCCGACGCGCACCGGCGCG
>JAGWOC010000080.1 GCA_028872875.1 Chloroflexota bacterium
GGCGGCATCATCGGCATGCGGCTGAGCACGCGCTCGATCTCCTCGCGCTCGGGCCCGGTGACGCTGTTGAGGATTCCGGTGACCATCGGCGTGTTGACGACGCCGGGGCAGACGCAGTTGACGCGGATGCCTTCGTCCTTGAGGCCGGCCAGGGCGCGGGTGATGCCGACGACGCCGTGCTTGGCGGCGGCGTAGACGGGGTCGGCGGCGTAGCCGAAGAGGCCGGCCATCGACGCGGTGTTGATGATGACGCCGCCCCTGCGCTGCTTGAGCAGGGGGATCGCCTTACGGATGCCCTCGATGACGGCGACGAGGTCCACGGAGATGACGCGCATCCATTGCTGCTCCGGGCAGTCAGGGAAGCGCGGCTGGCCCGTGCCGATGCCGGCGTTGTTGTAGAGGATGTCGAAGCCGCCGTACGTCTTCGCGGCGAAGGCGAACATGGCGTCGATGTCGTCGTGCTGGGTGACATCGACGTGCACAGCGGCGGCGGTGCCGCCCGCGGCGGTGATCATCGAGACGGTAGCGGCGGCGCCGGCGTCGTCGCGGTCGGCGACGACGACGCGCGCGCCCTCCTGCGCGAGACGCAGGGCAGTGGCGCGGCCGATGCCCGAGCCGGCGCCGGTGATGATGGCTGTCTTGCCGCTGATCTCCATGGACCTCACCCCCGATGCTGCTGTCACGCGCGTGCGCCAACGATGAACGCGCCGCAGGATGACACTAGCCGCGCCGCGGGGCTGGTGCAAGGCGCGGAGATGCGGCCGCAGTCGCGGGCGCGGCCCCTGTGCTATACTCGCCGCACGAACCAGCGCAGGCGTGCTTGAAGACCATGGCTGACCCCACCCCGCCCCACGAGCGCAGCCTCGCGCTCATCTTTCCCGGCCAGGGCTCGCAGCACGCGGGCATGGGCAGGCGCGTCGCCGGCCGCTCCCCCGCCGCCCGCCGCGTCTTCGCCGAGGCCAGCGAGATCCTCAAGTTCAACGTCTCTCGCATGGTCATGGAAGGCTCCGAGAAGGACCTCGCCCGCACCGCCACGACGCAGCCCGCCATCCTCGCGGTCAGTTGGGCCTACCTCGCCTACCTGCGCGAGCGCGCCGCCGAGATGGGGCGTCAGCTCCGTCCGTCGCTCGTCTCCGGCCACAGCTTCGGCCAGTTCTCCGCCGCCGCCGCCGCCGACTCCCTGAGCTTTGCCGACGCGCTCACACTCGTCCGTGAGCGTGGCCGCATCATGACGAAGTGGTCGAAGCGCCGCCCGGGCGGCATGGCCTCCGTCATCGGCCCCAGCGATGACGACGTGCGCGACGTCTGCACGCGCGTCTCGCCCGACGGTGATGTTGCCGTCGCCGCCATCAACGCCCCCGGCCAGACCGTCATCTCCGGCACGCTCGCCGCCCTCGCACGCGCCATCGACTCCGTGCGCGAGCGTGGCGCCCGCGTCGTCCAGCTCCCGATCTCCGTGCCCGGCCACTTCCCGAAGATGGCCGAGGCCCGCGAGGAGCTGCGCGCCTCCATCGACCGCGTCGCTTTCCGTGACCCGAAGCAGCCGGTCGTCTCCAGCCTGACCGGCCGCCTGCTGACGACGGCCGAAGAAGTCCGCCAGGAGCTCGCCGACCAGATGACCGGCGCGATCAACTGGATGCGCGCGTTCCGCGAGATGCGCCGCGCCGGCGCGTCGACCTTCTTCGAGATGGGCCCGGGGCACGTGCTCGCCAACATCTGCAAACGCGTCGACCGCGACGCCGAGATCGTCGACCTCTTCGACGAGTCGCAGTGGCGCGAACTCATCCTCGCCGGGCCGCCACTCGCCGCCGGGGCCACGCAGGTCGCCGCGCCTTGAGCCTGACGACGCCGCAGCGCCCCGAGCACCTCCCGAATCATCGCGTCGCCGTCACGGGACTCGGCGCCGTCTGCCCGCTCGGCAACAACGCCCGCGACGCCTGGGACGCGCTGGTCGAAGGCCGCTCCGGCATCGGCCCGCTGACGCAGTTCGACGCCAGTGCCTTCGAGGTGCGCATCGGCGGCGAAGTGCGCGACTTCCACCCCGAAGAAGTGATCGCGACGAAGGACCTGCGCCGCATGGACCGCCACGCGCAGTTCGCGGTCGTGGCCGCGCTCGAGGCCGTCGCCGACGCCGCGCTCGTCATCGACGACGCCAACCGCGACGACGTCGGCGTGATCTTCGGCTCAGCCGGCGGCGGCTACGGCTGGCTGCTCGAGCAGGACGAGATCTTTCGCAAGAGCGGTTACCGGCGCGTCAGCCCGTTCCTGATCAGCAACATGCTGCCCGATGCCGCGTCCGGCCACATCGCCATCGCCACGGGCGCCTGCGGCCCCAACATGGGCGTCGTCTCCGCCTGCTCGACCGGCACCGGCGCCATCGGCGAGGCCTGGGAGACCATCCGCCGCGGCGACGCCGACGCGATCGTCACCGGCGGCGCCGACAACGCCCTGCTCCCCGTGCTGATGGCGGGCTTCCACGCCCTGCGCGCGCTTGCCAACGACCCCGAGCATCCCGAGCGCGCCAACAAGCCGTTCGACGCGCGCCGCGACGGCTTCGTCGTCTCGCAGGGCGCCGCCGCGCTCGTGCTCGAACGCCTCGACCACGCGCAGGCCCGCGGCGCGCGCATCTACGCCGAGGTGATCGGCTACGCGACGAGCAGCGATGCCTACGACATGGTGGCATCGCACGAGAGCGGCCGCGCGTCGGCGCAGGCGATCCGGCGCGCGCTCCGCAAGGCAGGCATCGGCCCCGAGGATGTCGGCTACATCAACGCGCACGGCACGGGCACCGCGCTGAACGACCGCGCCGAGACCGCGGCGATCAAGCTCGCCTTCGGCCCGCACGCCTATCGCCTCGCCGTCAGCTCCACGAAGTCGATGCACGGCCACCTGATGGGCGGCGCCGGCGCCCTTGAAGGCCTCGCCGCCGTCCGCGCCGTCCAGACGGGGATCATCCCGCCGACGATCAACTATGAAGTGCCGGACCCCGACTGCGACCTCGACTACGTCCCCAACGTCGCACGCCACGCCGATGTCCGCGTCGCCCTCTCGAACTCCGTCGGCCTCGGCGGCCACAACGCCTGCATCATCGTCCGCCGCTACGAGGCGTAGCAGCGACAGCCGCTTCGGCGCCGGATGGCCCGTTCCGTTGTGAGCGGCGGTACGCGGGGTCAGGCTGTCCCCGTCGCTACAGCGCCCCGAACTCCCGCGCCAGGGCGATGATGTCCTCCGACGTGAAGAACGTCCGCCGCGCGTTCACCCAGTGATCGTGCTCCGCGTCGTACTGCCCGTCGTACTCGTCCTGGATGCGGTCGTAGATCTGCTTGACGACGCGGCTCGTGGCGGACACGCGCTCGCTCTTGCCCATCCGCTCGAGTTCGCGGTTGAGGACGGAGATGATGCCCTCGGCGCCGGACAGCGAGCCGACGCGGCTGAGCTCGACCTCTCTGCGGCCGAACAGCGACGCCGCGAACGGCAGGTAGATCAGCCCCCCCGGCGCGTCGCCCTGGCGGCCGACGCCCGCCTGGTGGATGCCCGCCGTCGTCGTGAACACCTCACCGATGATCGGCGCGCGGTCGGGTAGCGGCGTCACCTCGCGGTCCACGAGCTGCTTCATCTCCTCGAGCGCCTTCAGGTCCAGGCCCGGGTCGCCGTAGTGGCGGACGAGCGCCGCCACCATCTGCTCGAGCGACGTGTTGCCGGTGCGCTCACCCAGGCCGGCAAACGCGACGTTCACCTTCTTCGCGCCGTAGCGCCACGCCGCGATCGAGTTCGCCGTCGCCAGCCCGAAGTCGTTGTGGCCGTGGAACTCCAGCTCCGCGCCGGTCTCCTGGCGCAGCACCGTGAACAGCCGCGGCACCCCCCACGGCAGCGACGCGTACGGGTCCGGGCTCCCCCAGCCGATCGTGTCGCAGACGCGGAACTTCGCGATGCCCTTGCTCTCCTCCAGCACACGCTGCATGAACGGGATCACCCAGCCGTAGATGTCGGCGCGGGTGCAGTCCTCGAGGTGGACCCGCGGCGTGATGTTGTGCTCCAGCGCCGTCCGGATCGGCTGCAGGTACTTCTCGATCGCCTCTTCCTTCGACGCGTGCCCCAGCTTGTCGAAGATGTGGTGGTCGGACGCGGACGCCAGCATGCCCGTCTCCTGCACCTTCCCCTGCGACACCTCTACCAGCAGCTTGACGTCCTTCGGCGTTGCCCGCGTCCACGTCGTCACGCGCGGCCACGCGTACCCGCGCTCCAGCAGCTTCTCGATCGTCCAGACGTCCCGCTTCTGGTAGATGAACGCCTCGACGGCGTAGACCGCGCCGGTGTCGTTGTCGAGGCGGTGCAGCAGGTCGTAGTAACGCAGCCGCACGTCGGGCGGGAAGATCGCGAAGCGGCTGTCCTGGGCGCCGTCGCGGAGCGTCGTGTCCGTGAGCAGCTTCGGCAGGCCGTCCTGCGCCGGCGGCGGCGTCACCGGCTCCGGATCGAGCGTCACCGGCGGCAACTGGCCCTCATAGTTGTAGTACACGCGCTCTGCATTGACCTTCGTGGCGGTGACCATGGCATCCCCTCCGCACCCGCATTGCTGAGTGTCTCGTCTATTGCAGCTATTCTCAGCGACTATGACTGCGGACGCAAGACCGGCGCCCGGGCCCGCGCCGTGGCCGCTGCGCGTGCTCGCTGAGCCGGGCGCACTCACTATGGTACCGTTCCCGCAAGGTACGGTGGAGTGATGTCTCGCCTCTTCAACACGCGGTCGATGATCCGGCTCGCGCTGAGCCTCGCGCTGCTCGGGTTCCTGCTCTGGCGCATCGACCTCGAGCGGGCGGCGACGGCGCTGCGTACCGCGAACTACTTCTACGTGATCCCGGCGCTCGCGCTGTTCAGCATCGCCAAGTTCCTGGTCGCGCGCCGCTGGCGGCTGATGATGGCCCAGTTCGAGGAGGTGCCGCCGCTGAGCTCGCTCTTCGCCGTCCTGCTGGTCTCGAACCTGGCGAACAACGTCGTGCCGGCGCGCATCGGGGACCTGATCCGCGTGCAGGTACCGGCGGAGCGCTACGGCGCCAGCCGGGCGCGGCTCGCCGCGACCGTGTTCGCCACGGAATCGCTCCTGGACGGCATGGCGATGACCGCGCTGGGGCTGATCGGCCTCGGGCTCGTCGACGTCCACGGCTTTCCGACGGGCGTGTTCTGGGGGCTGCTCGGGCTCGTCACGGGCTCGCTCATCGCCGTGGTGCCGCTGTCGCACATCGAGATGGAGGAGGACTGGACGTGCGGGGCGCTGCTGGGCCGGCTGCCGGAGCGCGCCCAGCGGTTCATCGAGACAGCCGTGCCGCACTTCATCGACGGCCTCGCCGTCTTCAAGGAGCTGCGCCTCGCGGCGCCAGCCGTCGCCCTATCCTTCGCGATCTGGCTGATCGAGGCCGTCATGTTCATGCTCTTCGGCATCGCCTTCGGCATCCACCTCTCGTTCCCAGCCTGGCTCCTGGTGATGGTGGTTGCGAACATGATCAGCTCGCTCCCGGTCGCGCCGTCGAACATCGGCGCCTACGAGGTCGCCGTCACGGAGACGCTGAAGGCGCTGGGCATCAACGCCGGCATCGCCGGTGGCTTCGCGATCGCCGCCCACGTCTTCAACATCGTCTGGATCACGGTCATGGGCTTCGCGGCGATGTGGTGGCTGCGGATCAGCCTCTCGGAGGTGTTCTCGTGGGGCGGGCGGCGGCAGGCGCCACCTGCGACCGTCGAGTCGGCGCCCGAACGCGCCGCTGGAGCGCCGCCGTAGGGCCAGAGCGCTGGACTCTACAGTAGAATCGCGAGCCCTTCTTGCTGAAAGTGGCGATCGTGCGTCAGCACACCGGTGATGCGCCCCTCCCGGCACACGATCATGGACATGCAGTCCGTCAGGCTATACGCCTTATCTTTGCGTTGGCGGTAGAGTTCGACACCAGCATCGAACAGGTGCGGCGTCTGCCGCATGATCCGGACGCGCGGGTCGGCGCGTAGCTCATCGAGCAGGGAGACGGCACGCGAACGAGCAACGGGGCCAAGCCCCGACATGTGCGCGAACACTTCGACCAGCACCGGATCGGACGTGACGATCTCGGTCGTGCGCAGCTCCCGCCCCGTGCCGAGAGCGATCGAGTGGAGGTCGTCGCCCGGAAGAAGCAGCGCCGTGTAATAGGCCGCGTCCGCGAAGACACGCCCCAATCAGTCGCGATCCTGTTTGGCGTGCCCATGCATATAGTGGTGATAGTTGCGAGAGAAGTCTGACGGGTGCCGACGGCGCTCGTCTTCGGGGATACCCTCGCCGAGCGCGGCGATGCGTTCCGCGAGCGTCTGATCCCCGCTCCTGCGGCGGGACAGCGTCCTGGCTGGTTCACGACCGGTCGGCTTCCGCAGTGCCATAGCGAATAATGATACCACCACTTCAACGCACCCCGCTTGCGGGCTACGCCAACCGCCGCTCGTACCACGCGACGTCCCAGTAGCGCCCGAACTTTCGTCCGACCTCGCGCAGGACGCCGGCGCGCGTGAACCCGAAGCGCTCGTGCAGCGCGCATGAGGCCTCGTTGGGCAGCGTGATGCCGGCGACCGCCATGCACACGTCCTCGCCCCGCAGCGCCTCGAACAGCGCCGCGTACAGGCGGCGCCCGATGCCGAGGCCGGTCGCGCCCGGGGCGCAGTAGATCGTCGTCTCGACCGTCGTGTCGTAGGCGCGCTTCGCGCGGAACTGGCCGGTGCCGGCATAGCCGACGACCTCGCCGGCGCGGACGGCGACCAGCAGGCGGTGCGGCCCGCTCTCGCCGTGCTGCGCGAACCACGCCATCCGCTGCTCGATCGAGAAGGGTTCGAGATCGAACGTGATCGGCGTGTGCACGACGTAGTGGTTGTAGATCTCCGTCAGGCGCGGCACGTCCGCCGCCGCCGCCGCGCGCACGTCGACGTCCACGGCAGGCGCGCCGTCGCGCGCTCCGGGCGCCGCCGGCGGCGACGCCAGCACCTGCGCGATCTGCGCGCGATGCTCCCGGTCGTGCGCGGTGATGTTCTCCAGCACGCTGAGCGGGCTGTATTCCTCGTGCCCGAAGCGCACCAGGCGGTACAGCGTCGCGCCGTCGATGCCGTCGATCGTCGCGTGCACGGCCGCGCGCGTCCGGGCAAGCTGCGCGATGGCCTCCGCGGCCGTGCCGGCCTCCGCCGCCGGCGTCTCGGGCGCTCTGCGGCCGGTCATCTGCGCGAGCAGCCGCACGTATGCCTGCTCGGAGTCGATGACGTGCGCCAGGATGCGGCCCACCGTCCAGCCGCCGGGCCGTGCGCGATCGAGGTCCCCCTCGCGGAGCGCCCCGATCGCGGCGACGAGCACCTGGCGCTCGCCGTGCATGTCGGCCAGCGCCCGCGGCAGCGTGCTGTCATCCATCGCGTCCAAGTGTAGCGAGGCCTCCCTCACCCCAGCGCGAGCGCGAAGATGCCAGCGACGATCGCCGTGGCGCCGAGGAGCCGGCGCGGGGCGTCGCGCTCGCCGAGCAGCCGCAGCCCCAGCAGGGCGCCGAAGAGGATGCTGATCTCGCGCGCGGGCGCGACGTACGCCACGGGCGCCAGCGTCAGCGCCGCCAGCACCAGGATGTACGCGCCCGGGCTGAGCAGCGCCACGCCGAACACCGCCCGCCGCTGCTCGCGGAACACCGACATGACCGACGCCCGCCCGCTCTCCGTCGCCAGCACCACCGGCGCCAGCAGCACGGCCCGCGACAGGTCGAGCCCGTAGTTGTACAGCACCGGCGTCACGAACGTGACGCCCTTGTTGTCCCACAGCGTGTACGTCGCGATGCACACGCCGGCGACGAGCGCGAAGCCGATCGAGCGCCCGGCGTGCGGCCCGGACAGCGCGTGCGGCGAGAGCGACATCGCCAGGATGCCCAGAACGACCAACCCGGCGCCTGCCAGCGCGAGCCCGGACGGCCGCTCGCCGAGCAGCACCACCGCGCCCGCGACCGCGAGCGCCGGCCCCGTGCCGCGCGCCAGCGGGTAGACGAGCGAGAGGTCACCCGTCTGGTAGCCCTCGATCAGCACGACGAAGTAGAGGACGTTGAGCGCACCCGACACGCCGACCCAGAGCCAGACCTGCGGCCCCAGCGACTGTCGCGTCCACCAGAACGCCGCGACCGCCAGCGGCAGGTAGAGCACCTGGGCGAGCGCCGTGAACGCGAACGTGAATGCCACGCTGCCCGTTGCGCCCTTCGCCAGGTAGTTCCAGCTCGCGTGCGCCACCGCCGCGACGAGCAACAGTGCCAGCGCGGCCGCAGGCATCCAGACGATCCTTTCTACCTGTGACTGTCAGCCCGCGACGTGTTGGCGTGCCGGTGCTCGGTGTACTGTGCGTCTGCTCGCTGTTCTCTGGTGCGTTGTTTCTTGGTTCTTTGTTCTGTGTTCTTCGCGGCCCCGCCGCCCTACAGCAGGCCGCGCTCCCGCAGCACCCGCTCCGCCGTCGCACCGATCTCCGCTGGCGACTCGCTGATCACGACGCCCGCGTCCGCCAGCGCCGCCTTCTTCGCCGCCGCCGTGCCGCTGTCGCCGCTGATGATCGCGCCGGCGTGCCCCATCCGCCGTCCCGGCGGCGCCGTCGACCCGGCGATGAACGCGATCACCGGCTTCCGCATCTGGCGCTTGATGTAGGCCGCCGCTTCCTGCTCGGCGCTGCCGCCGATCTCGCCGATCAGCACCACCGCCGCCGTGTCCGGATCATCGTTCAGCAGCTCCAGCGCCTGCCGCTGGTTCGTGCCGATGATCGGGTCGCCGCCGACGCCGATGCACGTCGACTGGCCGATGCCGCGCCGCGTGAGCTGGTCCACCGCCTCGTACACCAGCGTGCCGCTGCGCGAGATCACACCCACGCTGCCCATCGAGAAGACGTTCCCCGGCATGATCCCCACGCGGCACTCGCCCGCCGTGATGACGCCCGGGCAGTTCGGCCCGATGAGCCGCGTCGCGCCGCCGTCGAGCGCGCGCTTTACCTTCAGCATGTCCATCGTCGGGATGCCCTCGGTGATGCACACCACGAGCGGCATGCCCGCGTCGGCCGCCTCGAGGATGGCGTCGGCGGCGAACGGCGGCGGCACGAAGATCAGCGCGCAGCCGGCGCCCGTCTCGCGCACCGCCTGCGACACCGTGTTGAACACCGGCACGCCATCGGCCGTCTCGCCGCCGCGCCCGGGCGTCACGCCCGCCACCACCTTCGTCCCGTAGTCGATGCAGCGCCGCGTCTGGAAGCTGCCTTCCTTGCCGGTGATGCCCTGCACCAGCACCCGCGTGTCCTTGTCCACCAGCACGCTCATGCTCGTCGCTCCCTCGTCTTGCTCCGTCGTCCGCATGCGCACCCGGCCGCCGCTCCGGGACCGGCACCGCGCGCCGCGCCGGGCAACGGTTCGGATCCTAGCAGTCCATCCGGCGACGGGCGAGGGCGCCGGGCGTAAGCCGGCGCGACTCTCGCGCTGAGGCGGCGAGCAGTGACGAGCGGGCCAGCGGGGAGCGAGCGGCGCCCACCACGACGCGGGGTGGGCGCCGCAGGGGGCGGCGGCGGACGGCCGGCGGGGCGGGGGTCGCCGTCACGGACACCGCGAGGGCGATGACCCAGGACGTCAGGGACCCGTGATGGTCTGGATCGTGATCAGGTTGGTGGCGACGAACTGGTACTGGGAGGTCGGCGCACCCTTCGGACCGAACCAGAGCCAGGCCCGCACCTGGATAGGACCGGGCGGGACGTTCTTCGCGATCATGAACACGGTGCCGGGGCCCGCGTTGCCGAGCACGGCTGGCCCGACGTTGCCACTCGCGTCCCGCTGCACGATTTCGGAACTCGTTACGAAGGTCACGTTGCCTGCCTGGTTGTAGACGGCAGCACAGCCCTGGATGCCGTCGTACGTTTGGGCCGACTGATTCCGGACATTGAACGCAAGAATGACATCCTTGTCCGTGATGCCAACGCCGGGGAGCGGGGGCAGGCCCACGAACCGCGCGGCATCAGCAAAGAAGAGGACCACCTGTGGCGAGGGCAACGGCACTGGCAGCGCCTTGCCGGAGATCGTGCGCACGTCGAAGGTCGTCCACGGGGGGACGTTCGGATTGTCGAAGCGAATGTCGAACACGGTCTGCTGGTTGGGCTGGGTATCCGGAGGGCACGTCGGCGCATCCTTCTGCGCGACCACGCGCCCCTGGGCGTCGAACAGGGTGCCACGGAGCATGACCTGCACGCCCTGCACACTCGTATCATTGACCATCTCGCCGGTGATGTGCGTGTAGCCGTCGCTATCGACGTAGGTGTGGGTACGGTCGATGCAGCGTGCTCCCAACGCGAGCACGGCAGCAAGGGCCAGAGCGCAGACGGTGGCGACCCGCTTGCTCCGCCTCACACGTGACAAAGGGCTTCGTCCGAGCATGGCTATCCTCCCCCTCATAGACGAGATGAGCGCTATCATACTCCTGAGAACGTTCGCGTTCAAGATGAAAGGGGATGCGTTATGGCCAAGATCTTGCTGATCGGCGTCATTATCCTGATCTTCGCTGCGAGCAGAGGCTCGACGCATCCTGTTGGCGGGCCCGTCGACTCCCATCTTCTCGTGGTGGCCCTGGACCGCGGCGCCTCCTTTGCGCAGGTCGTCCCGCGCCTGCGCTCGCAGGGCTTCGCGGTCCGGAGACAGATGAGCGACCTGCATGCGGTCGAAGTCGGCGTGGCGGGGCGAGATACGGCCGGGGCGGTGCGGCGCCTGCGGGGCGTCCCCGGGGTGCGCTACGCGGAGCCCATCGTGCACGTGGCTGCGGCTGACATGCCGCCGGATCCGCTGTTCGGCGAGCAGTATCCGTACCTGGCAGCGGAGCAGGCCCCGGCGGCCTGGGATATCGAGAAGGGGCAGCCCAGCATCGTCGTGGCCGTGGTGGACACGGGCATCGACCTTCGCCACCCGAACCTGCAGCCCAATCTGTGGGTCAACCCGCGCGAGATCCCGAACAACGGCGTCGATGACGATGGCAACGGCTGCATTGACGACGTCAACGGCTGCTCGTTCGTGAGTGACAGTTCTCCGGGATGCCAGAATGTCGCGAACGGCTACGTCAACGACGACATTGGCCACGGCACCTTCGTGGCGGGAGTGATCGCGGCCGCGGCGAACAACACAGGTATGGTAGGCGTAGCCCGGAACGTCCGCGTGATGGCGGTGAAGGTGCTCGATTGTCACGGCGAAGGCGACTCCGTCGCGACCGCGCGCGGCATCCTCTACGCCGCGCACAACGGGGCGCGCGTCATCAATCTGAGTCTGGGCGGCCTGCGGGACGCGCAGGTCGTTACGGATGCCATCAGTGAGGCCGTGCGGGAAGGGGCGCTCGTCGTCGCGGCGGCGGGCAACGGCGGGACGGCGACCGTGGCATTTCCGGCGCGGCTGCCGGACGTGCTTGCGGTGGGCGCTTCAGGAAGCGATCCGGGCCAGCGCGCCCCGTTCTCCAATTGGGGCACGGGCATCGGAGTCGTAGCGGCCGGACAGGACATCATCGGGCCGATACCGCCGTCGCGGTGTGGGTTCTTCCTGCCGTGTCTGCCGGCCGGCGCGTATGCCTCCGGGGACGGCACATCATTCGCGGCTCCCCAGGTCTCGGGGCTCGCCGCCCTCATGCTCTCCCTGAACCCGAGCCTCACGCCAGCACAGCTCACGAACTTGATCGAAGAGAGCGCGACGGCGGTGCCGCCGGGTAGCACGCCGGGATGGGCGGGCTCGGGACGCATCAACATGCTGGCAGCGCTCACCGCCGTGCAGGGAAACAGGCCGCCGGGCGATCCGTGCACGGTCGCCACGGTGATTGACGGCGAGTCCTTCACCTGCACCGACGGCCGCAGGGTACGGATGCTGCAGATGGACGCGCCGGGCGGCCGGCAGTGCGGCGCCGACTGGGCGAAGGCCGCCCTCCAGTACTACTTCCTGCCGCCGGGGCGACAGGTGTACCTGCGGTACGACGTGACGCGGACCGACGCGGCGGGCGACACACTCGCCGCACCGCTGTGGCGAGGGCCAGACGGGGCCGACTACAACCTCCCGATGGTGATGGTGTACGTCGGACTCGCCCACGCCGCCGACGTCGGGACTAACAACGCCTTGTTCCACGACTGGGCGGAGGGCGCCCAGCGGTGGGCGACCGCGGCGCGGTGGAACATGTGGGCTCCGGGCAAACCGTTCGCCGGCGGGTGCTGACCCACGGGCGCCCGACCGACGGGCGACGGCTTACACGTGCGTCTCGGGGGCCGGCCAGCGGTTCGGATCCCTGCCAGCCCTCGAACCACGGGCGAGGGCGCCGGGCGTGCCGGCCGCGCATGCGCTTGCGCTCCTCGCGCGATCGCGACGGTTGCGGCCGCGGGCTACGGCGCGGGCGTCGGGGTGAAGCCGGGGCCGGGGGTACCCCGCGTTCGGGTCGCGGTGGCAGAGGGCGAGGGCGGCGGCGCCGGGGTGTCAGGCAGGCGATTGTAGAAGTCACCGGGATCGATCTGCGGGGGTCTGGGGCGCGGCGGGCGTTAGTCGTCACGGGGCAGGTCGACGAGACCCTCGCAGATGGCGGTTTTCGGCCACACGCCGGATGACTACCGTCGAACGCGTCGCCACGCCAGGGCGGCGGTCCCCGCCGCAACCGCTGTGATGCCGAAACCCAGCAGCACGAGCAACAGTCCGGCGCCTCGTTGTCCCGCACCCGCAACCGGATGGGCCGACCCAGTAGAGGGGAGCCCCAAGTCGGCTCCTGTGGTCGCGGGCCCCTCGACGGTCTCGTTACCGATATTCGTAATGACGAAATCGACGCCTGTGGCAGATGCACCGGCCGCTACGACGACCCTCTTGCCGACAGGCGCACCG
>JAGWOC010000144.1 GCA_028872875.1 Chloroflexota bacterium
GATCACCTCGCTCATGATCCCGAAGCCGGGCAGCATCATGATGTAGACGGCCGGGTGCGAGTAGAACCAGAAGATGTGCTGGTACCCGAGCGGGTAGCCGCCGTTCGCCGGGTCGAAGAACGCCGTGTGCAGCACGTGGTCGAACATCGAGAAGAACTGCGACCCGGCGATGAACGGCGTCGCGACCACGACGAGCAGCGAGGTCGTGAAGTTCGCCCAGACGAGCAGCGGTAGCCGCCAGAAGGTCATCCCCGGCGCCCGCATCGTGATGATCGTGACGAGGAAGTTGAGGGCCGTCATGATCGACGACGCGCCCGCCCACTGGACGCCCTGGTTGAAGAAGACGGCGCCGAGCGGCTGGTGGGTCGAGCAGAGCGGCACGTAGCCCGTCCAGCCGCACGCGAAGGCGCCGCCGGGGACGAGGAACGAGCCGAGCATCATGATCCCCGCGATCGGCAGCAGCCAGAAGGAGAGCGCGTTCAGGCGCGGGAAGGCCATGTCCGGGGCGCCGAGCATCAGCGGCACGACGAAGTTCGCGAGCCCGGCGAAGGCCGGGATCACGAACAGGAAGATCATCAGCGAGGCGTGGACGGAGAAGAGCCCGTTGTAGGTCTGCGGGTCGAAGTAGTGCATCCCCGGCCGCGCGAGCTGGACCCGGACGAGCAGCGCCAGCATCCCGCCGGCGAGGAAGAAGACCATCGTCGTGACGAGGTACTGGACGCCGATCACCTTGTGGTCGGTGTTGACCCGGAAGTAGTCGCGCCAGCTCCGCGCTCCGTGGCCCGAGTGGTCCTCGGCGCGCGTCGGGAAGCCGAGCGCGTAGTAGGTCCAGTAGTCGAAGGCGCCGATGCCGCCGAGGAAGCCGATCGGCGCGGCGACGAGCAGCGAGACGAGCACGATCGGCTGCGACGCGAGCAGCGGATGCCAGCCGCCGCCCCAGCGGGCGAGCACGACGAGGCCGAAGCCGATGCCGCCGAAGAGGCAGAACATCCACGCGGCGCGGATCCAGCCGGCGCGGTAGAGCAGGCGCAGGCCGCCTCCGCCGCCGGCGGGCGCGGGAGCGGCGTGGACCTCGTTGACGGTCGCTGCGGTCACGGGCTTCGACTCACCCCTTCTTGCTGGAGCTGACGAGGAACTGGACGAGCGCGTCGAGCTGCTGCTTCGACAGCGAGCTCCCGAACGTGCGCGGCATGACGTTCTGCGGGTAGCCGGGCTGGCGGAACGTGTCCGGGTGCGTGATCTGCGTCAGCGCGAAGCTCGCCGGCGCCTGGTGGAACTGCGCCGCGTAGGTGGCGAGCTTGTCGAGGTTCGGTCCGACCGTGCCGCTCGCGCCGGCCGCGGTGAGCGTGTGGCACGAGCCGCAGCCGTTGTCCTGGAAGACCGCCTTCCCGGCGGTGGCCGGGTTCGCCGACGTCGTCGCCTGCGCCTGGCCCTTCACCCACGCGTCGAAGGCGCCGGGGTCCATCACGATCGCCTCGGAGCGCATGAGCGCGTGCCCGAGGCCGCAGAGCTCCGTGCAGACGACGGGGAAGGTGCCGAGCCGCGTGGGCGTGATGTGGAGCGTCGTCGTCAGCCCGGGGACGATGTCCTGCTTCTGGGAGAAGTCCGGCACCCAGAACGCGTGGATCACGTCCTTGGAGTGGAGGCTGAGCAGCACCGAGCGGCCCTTCGGCAAGCGGAGGACGGACGACGTGACGCCGCCCTCGTCCGGGTAGCTGAACGTCCACGCGAACTGCTGCGCCGTCACGTCGACGTGGAGGACGTCCTTGCCCTGCGCGTCGTTCTGGGCGAGGACGATCGCGCTGGCGATCCCGATCGCCGTCACGAGCACCGTCGGCACGATCGTCCACGCGATCTCGAGGCCGGTGTGCCCGTGGATCGGCTTCCCGTCCGAGTCGTCGCCGGGCGCGGCGCGGAAGCGGACGATCGAGTAGAGCAGCGCGGCGACGACGATCGAGAAGATGAAGATGCAGATCCCGATCACGAACCAGAAGACGAAGTCGATCCGGCCCGCCTCGCGGGACGCGGGCGTCGGCAGCCACGGCAGCAACACGGCGACCGCGGCGGCGATGCCACCGGCGACGACGCCGATCCCGACGAGCGCCAGAACGGAGCCCCTGCGCATCCGCCGGGGAGCCTAGTCGAAACCGCGACGACGGAACCCAAAGATCGGCGCGGAGGCGCACCCGGATGCGCCCCTTCTCCGTTTCCCTGCCGACCCCCCAACGGGGTCGTTCCGACGGAAGGAGAGACACCGATGGGTCTTGGAGTGGGACTTCTGCTGGCAGCAG
>JAGWOC010000145.1 GCA_028872875.1 Chloroflexota bacterium
TGTTCCTCGTGCTGTGGAACGCCGAGGTCGGCGACGACGTGATCGTGACGACGCCGGACGGACGAACGCTGCGCTACGCGGTGACGCAGGTCATCCCGGCGGTGCCGCCCGACGACGTGTCGGTCACGCAGGAGACCCCCGACGAGCGCCTGACGCTGCAGACGTCGACGGGACCGGTCCCGCAGGACCCCCGATCCGTCGTCATCGCGAAGCCCGCCTCGTGATCGGCGTCGCTCGAGCGGCCGCTCTGCGTCCGGCCGCCTGACGCGCCTTCAGGCTCGCGTATCGCGAGAAAGATGCGGGAGCGAGCGAGCGCTCGGTGAGCACGAGATCGTCGAGCGAGCGACAGTGTGTCCACCTGCCGGACAGGCGCTGGAACCCAGCCTGCATCCGCGCGGCCGTCGATGCAGCGCAGGGTGGAGAAGGCGCTCGTGGCGAAGGTGGGGACCTTCGTGTTCGCCGGCATCCTCGGAATGCCGGCAACGCTCCCACCTTCGGGCGCGCCGGTGTCGATCTTCGCGGACGCCGCAGCCGTGGCGCCGGCGCTGGGCGTCGCCGCGCCCTTCGACGTCGCGAGCGAGCTCGCGGAGATGCGCGCGGTGGCGCGATCGTCGCCGACCGCGCGGGGTGAGGCGTTCTTCGTCGCGTCGGCGGACGCCGCGGCACCGGAGCCGACGCCCGAGCCCGCCGCGCCGCCGCCCCCGCGCGTCGTCGCGCTCGCGCCCGTCCCCGTGCCCTCGGGCGGCGGGACGGTCGTGCTCGCCTCGTGGTACGGGCCGGGCTTCTATGGCGACCGGACGGCGTGCGGGCTGACGCTCACGCAACAGACGCTGGGCGTGGCCGACCTCGCGCTGCCCTGCGGGACGATGGTCACGCTCACCTCTCCGGCCGGCCGCACCGTCACCGTTCCGGTGATCGACCGCGGCCCCTACATCGCCGGTCGCACCCTCGATCTCACCTACGCGACGAAGGTCGCGCTCGCCTGCAGCGACCTTTGCTCCGTGCGGATGCCGTCCCTTGAGCTTGGCCTGAGCGGGCGCTAGTGTCCCGCGCCGGAAGTCTCTTGTGGCTTGCGGACGGCCTTGGCGAGGATCTCGTCGGCGGTCTTCACCCACTTGAAGGGCGTCGCGCCCTCGCTCCATTCGCGGACGAAGCGATCGATGCGCGCCACCAGCTCCCGCACGCTCTCGTCGTTGCCTCTGCGGACGACCTGCTCGGTGAGGATCCCGAACCAGGTCTCCACCTGGTTCATCCAGGAGGCCGAGGTCGGGGTGAAATGGAGCTTGAAGCGGGCGTGGCGACGCTCGGCGAGCCAGCGCTCGACCTCCTTGGCCTTGTGGGTGGAGCTGTTGTCCAGCACGATGTGGATCTCGGCGCCGGCGTGGCGCCGCTTGGGGTAGCGGCGGTCGATGAGGCCCAGGAAACCGAGGAACTCCTTGGCGCGGTGCCGCTCGGTGTTCTGGGTCGCGACCTTGC
The DNA here is from genome assembly GCA_028872875.1 of Chloroflexota bacterium. Lineage (GTDB taxonomy): Bacteria > Chloroflexota > Dehalococcoidia > DSTF01 > JACRBR01 > JADMII01. The sequence goes on from JAGWOC010000145.1 coordinate 1,477, forward strand.
CGCTGGCCACCTCGAGCGCGGCGTACAGGTCGGTGGTGCCGTTGCGGCGGTAGTCGTGGGTGTGCCGCTCCACCTGCCCGAGGCGCAGCGGCAGCATCGGCTGGGTGCGCGAGAGGGCCTGGATCATCGTCTTCTCGTCGACCGAGAGCACGATCGCGCCCTCCGGGGGGTGCAGGTACAGGCCCACGACGTCGATGACCTTCTGGACCAGCCGGGGATCGCGCGAGAACTTGAAGGTCTCCACCCGGTGGGGCTTGAGCCGCTCGGACTTCCAGATCCGCCGCACCGTGCTCGGCGAGGCGCCGACCTCCTCGGCCAGGCGGCGGGTCGACCAGTGTGTGGTGGCCTGCGGCTTCTCCAGCGTCTTGGCGATGAGCTCCGCTCGGAAGCCCTCGCCGTACTTCGGCGGCCGGCCGGAGCGCGCCTCGTCGCGCAGGCCGGCGATGCCGCGCTCGGCGAAGCGCCGGCGCCACAGCATCACCGTCGGGACGCTGCAGCCGAGGCGGCGGGCGATGGCGGCGTGCGACTCGCCGTCCGCGGCGGCCAGGACGATAGCGGCGCGATCAGCCAGGCCATGCTCGCTGGTGCGCGCCCGGCGGAGATCCCGCAGGGCATCGCGTTCGCTTTCAGCCAGCGGCAGCGGCAGGACCCGGCGCGGCATCGCGACCACCCTAGCAGAACTCAGCGCGTTATGCAATATACTTTCGGCGCGATACACTAGGCCCCGCGACGGCGGCCTTCTCGAGCGCGCCACCTGGGACGAACAGCCCTACCCGGTCCCAAGGGTCCCTTCGAACAGGGGCCGCTCGGTA
>JAGWOC010000014.1 GCA_028872875.1 Chloroflexota bacterium
AGGTGATCTGCTCGCTGCCGCTGGGGCGCGTGTCGGCCTGCGTCGCGACGTTGCCCGCCGCGTCGTAGGTCAGCGTCAGGCTCTGGTCGGCCACCGTCGTCGTGCCGGTCGCGATGCCGCTGACGCGCTGCCGGAAGTCGTAGGTGTAGGTGGTGGTCGCGCCGTTGCCGAGGCCGAGCGCGGCCGGGGTGCCGGCGGGCGTCAGGGCGGCGCCGGCGATGATCGGCGAGCCATACGTGGCGGACGTGAGGCCGCTGATGGCGCCCGCCGTATAGGAGTACTTGACCACCTCGCCGTCCGGGTAGGTGAGCTGGAGCAGCTCGCCGGCATCGTCGTAGGTCCGGGCGATGTCGTACGTCGCGGCGCTGCTGTAGGCGTCGGCGTTGAGCGTCCGGCGCGTCAGGACCTCCTTGCCGCGCAGGTCGAAGCAGGACTGCCGGACGCCTGCGCCATCGCTCATCTGGACCTGGTGGCCGATGGCCGTCGGCCCGGCCGCGCAAGGGCTGCCGGCGGGGTATGCGTCGTAGGTGTACTGGACCGCCGGCGTGCTGTCCGAGTAGGACTTCCCGAGCAGCCGGCCCAGCGCATCGTAGGTGAGCGTGGTCGTGATGCCGCGGGCGTCCGTCTGCCGCGTCAGCTTGCCGGCGGCGTCGTAGGCGTAGGTCCAGTGTCCCATGTCCGGGTCCTGCATGCTGATCTTGCGGCCCGCCAGGTCGTAGGTGATCGTCGTCTGGTTGCCCTTGGCATCGGTGACGAAGATCAGCCGGCCGAGGGCGTCGTACCGATACGCCGTGTCGTACGTGCTGGCCGGCGTGGTGCAGGTCGCGCCCGGCGCCGTCGCCAGCTGCTTGACGACGAGCATGCGCGCCGCCGGGTCGCGCACCTGCGTGGTGGCGTTGAGGTTCCCGTCACAGTTGATGGTCCAGTTGATGGTCCAGTTGAAGGGCGTCAGGCCGTAGATCGTCTGCGTTGCGGCGGCCTGCGTGCCGTCGCCCGAGAGGAAGGCCGTGCACGTCACGTCGCCGAGCGCATCATACAGGGCCATCCCGCTGACACCACGCCTTCAGGCGCAGGAAGTGCCGGAGCGACACGCCGGCGAGCTGTGCTCCCTCCGCATTGGTGATCCTCCCCGCCAGCGCCCACGCGATGACCCGGCCCCGTTGCTGTTCCCTGATGCTCAAGATCGCTGTCTCCCTCATGGGGTGACAGAATCACAGGCCAGTTAGGGAGTGACAGATTCACTGGCCAACAGTACCACTTCTCCTGTTGACAACGCCTCACGTGCTGTGACACATTCGCAGCAGCCGGCCGCCTCCCCGCCGGCACCTGGGCAGCCCCGGCTGCGCGCCCGGCCCCGCTTCTGCCTCACCAGCGGCGGGCGACGCGGGCCGCCGAAAGGCACCACGCGCCGGTCTGCCGGACTGTAAGGTTTGCGGGCCCTGGCGGTGGAACCATCAGGAGCGGTCGAGGGCCCGCTCATCGACGGGGAGGGCACCGCGATGCACATGCATCAGTTCACGGCAGCGGGGCCGGGGCGCATGGTCCTGCAGGGTGCGGGTTGGCTATCGAGCGCCATCAGAGGAGCGGCGGACGGGTCGCCGGCCGGGACCGCCCGAGACCAGCGGAGGACGCTAGGAAGCCGGGCGGTGGTGCGCGCGCACTCGTCCGACGGCAGCAAGCAACGAGGGACCGTCGTGCGGACATGGTGTCGAGACGAGGCGGCGGGCGCGCCGCAGACCCCCGCGATCCGCGTCGTCCTCTTCACGGACATCGAAGGTTCGACGGCGCTGACCGAGCGGCTCGGCGACGCTGAGGCGCGCGGGCTCTTGCGGCTGCATGAGCGGATCGTGCGTGCGGAGCTGCGGGCCCACGGCGGCGCGGAGATCAAGACGCTGGGGGACGGCTTCCTGGCGGCGTTCTTCTCCGCGACGCAGGCGCTGGCGTGCGCGGCGGGCATCCAGCGGGCGTTCGCGGCGTACAACTGGCGCGGGGCCGAACCGCTGCGCGTACGGATTGGCCTGAACGCGGGCGAGCCCATCGCGGAGGACGACGACCTGTTCGGAACGACGGTCATCGTCGCGGCGCGCGTGACGGCGCAAGCATGCGGCGGTGAGATCCTGGTCACCGACGTCGTGCGCCTGCTCGCCGCGGGCAAACGCTTCCGCTTCGCGCCCCGCGGCACGTCGGTGCTGCGCGGGTTCGAGGACGAGGTGAGCCTGCACGAGGTCGACTGGCGCGCCGCGCCGGACGACGGACCCGTCGGGACGCTGCCGCGCCGCGAGCTGCCGGCCATGCCCGCGATGACGCGGCCGGGCGACCCGCTCGCCGCCGTAGCGGTCCTGGCCGCCGGCGTCACGGTCGCAGCCGGAGCCGCGATGTAGCGCGGCCACCAGCGGTTACGAGGGCAACGATGGATCCTGGCGAAACGATAGCCAACGACAACGAACTCGAGCGGCGCGCCGCGAGTGGCGAACGAGAGGCCTTTGCCGCGCTCTACGAGCGCTACGCCCGGCGCATCTACGACTTCCTGCTGCGCATGGTGCGCGACGACGATGAAGCCGCGGACCTCATGCAGGAGACGTTTGTGCGGGCGATGAAGGCGCTGTCCCCGGAGCGCGCGGGCGGCGCCCAGTTCTCGACCTGGATCTTCACCATCGCCCGCAACCTCGCCCTCACGCGGCTCGAGCGGCGGAAGCGCACCGTGCCCCTCGGCGAGGAGGGTGAGGAAGACGGGACGCCCGCGTACCAGGCGGTGGACCAGACCCGGCTCGCCAACCCCGGCGAGGCGGTCGAGGCGGAGGAGTTGGCGAGCCTGGTGTGGCAGGCGGCGCAGGGCCTCGAAGAGAAGCAGTACTCGCTCCTCGACCTGCACGTCCGGCAGGGGCTGGACAGCGCCGAGATCGCGCAGGTGCTCGGCGTCAGCAAGGGCAACGCCTACACGATGCTGAGCCGCCTGCGCGACGCGTTCGAGGGCGCGGTCGGCGCCCTCGTGATGCTCCAGCGGGGACGCCGGCGGTGTGTGGACCTCGACCGGCTGCTGCGGGAGCGCGGCGTGACGGCGTTCTCGCCGGTCGCGCGGAAGCTCATCGAGCGTCACGCGGTGGGCTGCTTCACCTGCACGGACCAGCGCCGCCAGCTCGTGTCCGCGACGGCCATCCTGCGCGCGCTGGCGCTGCTGCCGTTGCCGTTCGTCCTGAAGAGGCGCGTGGCAGAAGCCGCGTGGCAGTCATGGCGGACACAGCAGGTGGAGCAAGCCTCGCTGCAGGGCTCCGCCGGCACCGGCCCGGGGGTGCTGCCAGCGGGGCGCTGGCTGGGCCGCCCACTCGGGTTCGTCCGGCAGCTCGCTGTCGGCGCGAACCCGTGGATGACGGCGGCGGTCGGCGGCGTCATCGCCACCGTGCTCATCACCGGCGGCACGTGCATGCTGCTGCCCGCTGTCAGCGGGCAGGGCGGCGGGCCGGCGCCCTCTGGCAACGCCCGCGTCAACCAGGTCGCCGGTGAGGTCCACGCGCCCGTCACCGCCACCGCCGCCGCGCCGACGGTGCAGCCGTCGCCCGCGAGCACCGCGACCGCGCCCGCGCCCACCGTGGCGGCGACCGCCGTGCCGACCGAGCCGCCCGCTGTCGCGCCTTCGCCCACGCGCGCTGTGGCGCCCACGGCCCCACAGCCCAGACCCACGCTGCCACCGCCACCGGTGTGCGGCGCGTCGCCGGCGCCCGTGCTCGGGCCTGCATCGGAGGATCCGGCGTACGCCGCCACCCTGCGCGGCCTGAGCAACCAGTATCGCGCGGGCCGCGGCCGGCCAGCGTTCGTCGTCGACGCGCGCCTTACGACGGCCGCCTTCCAGTACGCCCGCTTCGTCGTCGAGACGGAGTGGTGGCTGCACCATCCGCCCGGCATGACGTTCGACGGCACGTTCGTCCCCGGCATCCACATCGATGCCGCCTGCCACGACATGTACGACCGGGCCGTGGCCGACGGCTACCCGCCCGCCGTGATCGGCGAGAACGTCATGTGGGGGACGGCGGACCTGCCTGCATCGAGCATGTTCTCCATCGCCATGACCAGCGCCGACCACGAAGACCCGGCCGACGCGCGGTTCGCGGCCAGCGGCCTCTCGTGCTTCCGCCGCCTCAGCCCCTCGCCCGCCGAGATCGCCTGCGTGCAGGTCTTCGGCGGCGTCCCGTAACGGGACGGACCCCTCCCGGCCGGCGCTGTAAGAATTCTCCGCGTCGTGGGTGTATCTCCCAGGAGCGCCACGCGCTCCGGCAGCGTACGAAGGGAGGGCACGTCATGAACACCCCCGGTTCCACCAGACGCATCATCCGCCCGGACTCGTCCGGGACTCCCGCCTCGCAGGCAGCACGCGAGCCCCGCCGTGGCGTGCGGCGTGCTCTCGCCCGTGTCGGCCTACGCGGCGACCCCGTCCGGAAGACGGCCGCGCTCGCGGCGCTGGTCGGCGCATGTCTCGCCGTACTGGCGTTCGTCGCCTGCACACCACAGGTCTCGGCGGAGTTGCGGGCGACGGCGGGGGTCAACGCGATCCGCGTCGAGGCGGGCCTGCCGCCGCTGACGCCGGACTACCAGCTCGTCGCGATCGCCCGGGCGCGCAGCGCCGACATGGCGGCGAAGGGCTACTTCGGCCACAACCCGCCCGACGGCTGCAACTACGTCTGCCTGATGGACCGCAACGGCGTGCGCTACGCATACGCGGCGGAGAACATCGCCTGGAACGACTGGCCATGGGACCAGACCGCGGACGTCGCCGTGCGGATGTGGCACAACAGCCCGCCGCACCTGGCGAACATCCTCAACTGCCACTTCACCCGCTTCGGCACCGGCGTGGCGCGGGCGGCGGATGGGAAGATCTACTACACGATGGTGTTCGAGGGAGACCGGGCATGCTGATGACAGGCGCGGCCCATCAACAAACAAGAGCCGTGCGCCAGCGCGTCCCCGAGACTCGCGCCGCACGGCGAAGATGCTGCGGGATCACCTTCGCATCGTGCCAGGCGCGGCGAGCGCGCAGATCCGGTCAAGCGATCGCCGACGAAGTGGCTAGCGACGCCAAGATCGGACGCGGACGACCTGCTCATTTCATCGGTACGGTTCCAGATCTACGACGGGCATCCCATCGCCCAGCCCGCATTGTCCAGCTACTTTGCGGGGCTGGCTCTCGTCGCTGATGGCGCGCGAGTCGGGGCGTGACCTCTACTTGCCTGTGTCGGATTCTCACGCCGGCGAGCGGCTTCCTTCACGCGTTCACGCGCACGCTGAACCCGTAATGGGATGCGCGTTCGGGGACGGCGGCTGCGGAGTCTACTGCTACGTCGCGGAGTCGCCTATCCGCCTGTACGCCGGCAAGCCGTGGGGACAGTGGCTCCGGGGGAAGGCGGACGCCGCCTCTACTCTGCGTCGCGACCTGAGCGCGCTCCGTGACCCACAATCGCTGCGTGTATTCATGAGCTCCGCGACGAACCCCTACCAGCCAGCGGGGGCAGAGCTACGCATCACGCGCTCGATCCTCGAGGTGTTCCACGAACAGCCGATCGGCCTGCTCGTCGTCCAAACGCGCTCACCCTTCGTCGAGAAGGATTTCGACCTGCCTGTCGACATGCCGCTCGTCTGGCTTTCGATGACCGTCGAGACAGACGACGACGCGGTGCGTCATGCGCCCACGCCGACTTGCCCAGCCGTGGATCGTCGATTCAAGGCGATGCGCCGGGCGGCGCGCCTGCGGGATCAAAGTGCAGGCAGCCGTCAGCCCGACGCTGCCGCACTCGGCGGAGCGTTTCGCGGAGACCCTCGCATCCTCTGCCGATCGTGTGATCGTGGACACGTTCTTCGGCGATGGCGCGAACGGCAAGCGCATGCGCTACATTGCGTCTCGCCAGCGTTCTGATATGTGGTAAGATCACCTCGGCAGCGTGCCGAAACCGGCCGTGAGATGTGCGCCTAATTAGGTGCAGCTTGCATCGGTTCCGGGCCTGATTTCGAATCTGGAGCAGCTTGCACAAGACATAATCGATTCCCAAGCAGAGGGTCGCGAGTTCGAGTCTCGTCTCCCGCTCCAGTTCATCATGAAGCGCGCGCCCGGCACCGGCTGCACCGCCAACGCGCCGCGAATGGCGCCGGTCGATTGGTCAGCTTTGACAACGGACACGCCCCTGTCGGGCGTGTTCTTGTCGCCGATCGCCCCGCTCGGGACCTTCGCCTAAACGCCGCGCCACCGGATGATGCTGGACACGGGTTCCGAGTCTCACCGGCCGCGCGCCGGCGGCTACCGCCGCCGTCTGAGGGCCACCACGCCCGCGAGGCCGCCGGCCAGCAGCAGCGCCGCCACGGCGAGGCTGAACGCCGCGCCGGTGCGCGCCGAGCCGCTGCCCGTGCCAGGCAGCCGGATGGGCCCCCGGGCCGCGGCGAGCACGGTGCTCACCGGCGTTGTCGTCGTTCCGGGCGTGGGCGATCGGGCGGGGGCTGTGGCAGTCGCTGTGGGCGTGGCCGTCGCGGCCGGGACGATGATCGCCGCCGCACCAGCGGTGGCGGTGGCCGTGGGGCTTGCCGTGGTCGTGCGCGTGGCGGTGGGCGACGGCGTGGCGGTCGCAGAGGGCGTGGCCGTGCGCGTGGCGGTGGGCGACGGCGTGGCGGTCGCGGTGGGCGTGGCCGTACGCGTGGCGGTCGGCGACGGCGTGGCGGTCGCGGCGGGCGCTGGCGTGCGCGTCGCCGCGGGCGAGGCCGTCGCCGTGTTGGTTGGGCTGGCGATCGCGGTCGGCGTCGTGGTCGCAGTAGCTGTCGGACTGGCGCTCGGCGTCGCGGTGGCGGTGGCCACCGCGGTCGATGTCGGGGTCGGGCTGGCGGTCGCCGTGGCAACCGCGGTCGCCGTCGCTGTCGACGTAGCGGTCGCGGTGCTCGTGGCGGTCGCGGCGGGCGACGGCGTGGGGGTCGGTGCGGTCGCACCCGAGCAGGTGCGGCTGTAGAAGGTGTCGACGCCCAGCCCGGGGAGCAGCTCCTGCCACAAGACGTGCAGCGCGCCGGCCTGCCCGCGGAGCACCGGGCCGTACACCCCATTGTCGTTGGGCTGCGCCGGCCGCACGAAGGTCGCGGCGCCGTCCGTGCTGACGCTCACCAGCAGGTTGCCGACGGCCACCGGGTGCCACGCGAGGAAGACGGACCCCCCGCTCACGATGACCCGCGGATCCCGGTGCCCGGAGCCCGCCGGGGCCAGCGGGGCGCCGAAGCTCGCGCCGCCGTCGTGGCTGGCGGCGACGAACAGCGAAGTCCCTGCCTGCCCCGTCCAGGCGGCGTACACGTCGGCGCCCGAGGCGGCGATCGACGCGGCGAACCCGCCATCTTCGCTGTTGAGCTTGACGCGGGGGCCGAAGCTCGCGCCCCCGTCGCTGCTCTTGCGCAGGGAGATGCCGCCAGGAGACAGCAGGCTCTCCCAGACCACGTACACGTCTCGCCCGGACACCGCCATCACCGGGTGTAGCGAATATGGATCCCCTCCCAGGTCGATGGGCGCCGAGAACGTGGCGCCGCGGTCAGCGCTGCGCCGGAAGTACACGCGGTACTGACCGTTGTTGTTGTTGTCCCAGAGGAGGTACAGGTCATCGCCTGACGCCTGGAACGCGAAGGGGTTGTACGCTCCGTTGAATCCGGGCTGATCCGTCAGGCTCACAAGCGGGCCAAATGTGACTCCGGCATCCCCGCTCACCCGCACGTAGTTTTGCCTGGGGGATCCGGGGCCGCCATTGAATAGCGTGTACACAGTGTCGCCGGAGACCGCCACGCCGGTGCTGCCGAAATAATCCACGCCCGGCATGCCGGTGACCGTCGGCGGGCCAAACGTGGCGCCGAAGTCTCTGCTGACGGCGACGTACCCGTACCCAACAAATCGGTTGACCTCGTAGATCTGCTTCGTCCATGCGACGTACACGTTGGCGCCCTCAGCGGCCACCGACGCTACATTCGGCGCGCTGTCGAGCACGACCTTCGGCCCGAAGGTGACGCCGCCGTCGGCGCTGGCGCGGAACACCAGTCCCTGGGTCTCGCCCCATGCAGCGTAGACGTGGTCGCCGGCGATGGCGATCCGTTGCGGCGATGCCGACCCGTGCGGCGCGTTGCTCAGGTTGACCGGCGTGGTGAGGCAGACGCCCGGCTGCGGGAGGGGCGGCGCCAGGGTTCGGTCGCGGAGGAAGACGTCGGCCACGCCGTTCGTGTCGCCGGGCACGACGTTGGGCGCCCCCGAGGTGAAGGCGATGAAGCGCCCGTCGCCGCTGACGCCCGGCCTGGCGTCGCCGGGGGCGACCGCCGGGCTGCCGTCGTCGCCGACGCTGCCGCGTTCCGTTACGCTCGTGCCGAGGTCGTGGACGTACACGTAACCCGCGGGCGGCGCGCCGTCGCGGACGAGGGTCGCCGCCGACCAGAAGGCAACGGTACGGCCGTCGCCACTGATCGCCGGGACCCCGCTCGAGTTGTCGGTCTGGGCGCCGGAGGTGAACACGCTGACACGCCGCGTCGCCGCGCCGCCCGGCTCGTCGAAGACGCCGTTGCCGTCGGCGTCGCGGTCGCGGACGAAGATGTCCCCCTGCCGGTTCGTGTCGCCCGCCACGAGGTTCGTCGCGGCCGAGGTGAACGCCACAGAGCGGCCGTCGGCGCTGATCGCCGGCTGGAAGCTGGAATTATCGCCCTGCGCCCCGGCGCCGCCGACGCTGACGCGCACCGTCACGCCGGTGCGCAGGTCGTACGCGAAGACGTCCTTCGCGCGGTTCGTGTCGCCAGCGACCAGGTTGGTCGCGTCCGATTCGAACGCCACGTAGCGTCCGTCCGCGCTGAGCACCGGGCTGTCGCTGTCCCCGTCCCCCCAGAGGCCCGCGGTGGATATGCTGGCGCTACGCGTCGTACCCGTGGAGCGGTCCCGTACGAAAATGTCCTGCATGCCGTTGACGTCGCCGGCCACCAGGTTCGTCGCCCTCGACCGGAACGTGACGAGCCGTCCGTCGCCGCTGAGCGACGGCGTGCAGCCGAATCCGTTTGCGGAGCCGCCGGCCGGGTCGACGTCCACCCGCTCGGTGACGCCGGTCGCCACCGTGTGCACGAAGATCCCGTCGGGCGAACAGAACGCCACGACGCGACCATCCGCGCTGATCGCGGGCGCGAACGACGGCCAGACCTTTTGCGAGCCATCGCTGTTGACGCTCACGCGCACGGTCGTGCCCGCCTGCCGGTCGCGCAGGAAGATGTCCTGGTAGCCGTTCGTGTCGCCCGGGACCAGGTTGTCCGCCTCGGACGCAAACACGACGTAGCGCCCGTCGGCGCTCATCGCCGGCACGCCGCTCGCCCGGTTCCCCTCGACGCCAGCGCTGGACACGCTGACGAGTGTCGTGACGCCCGACGAAGGGCGCGCGGTCGCGGTAGGCGTGGCGGTGGCCGTCGCGGTCGCGCTCGGCGTCGGCGTCGGCGTCGTGGTGCTGGTCGCCGTCGGCGTAGCGGTGGGTGGCGCCGCGGCCATTAGCGGGCGCGCAAGCTCGAGCTGCCGGCCCGCGCCGTCGGTCGCGCGGAGCTTGAGGGTGAAGGCGCCGGCGGCGTAGGCGTGGTCGAAGCTGGCGCCGGGCGCCAGCGTCTGCGGCGCTGTGCCGTCGCCGGGATCGAGCACGGCGGCCAGCGGCGCGCCGGCAGCGTCGCGCGAGCGGTTGGTGAGCCGGACGAGGTCGCCCGCTAGCGGGCTCGCCGGGAAGAGCGCGAGCGCCGGCACGGGCAGTGCGCCGGGCGCGAGCGCCTGCGGCGCCGCCAGCGGCGCCGGCGCCAGCGGCGCGGGAGACACAGACGAGGCCACCGCCGCCGGGCGCACGGCGATGTCCAGCGGGGCAATTCGCAGGGGCGGCGGCAGCTCCGTGGAGGCGGCAGCTTCACCCGCCGGCGGCGCGAGCGCAGAGGACGACGGGAACGCGCCGGGGAAGCCCTGTGCCGCCGACGGCACGGGCCGCTCGGGGGACCCGGACACCGCCGCGACCGCCGCGACGGGCGGTACGGCCGCTCGGTCAGCCGCGAGCGGTGTGCCGGCGGGCGCCGCGTTGGCCGAAGCGGCGCCCGCCGGGAGCAGCGCCGGACAGTCGATGATGTCGCCGAAGCTCGTCGCCCAGAACCAGACGACGCCCTGCTGCCGGGCGATGCCGATGGCGCGCCAGCGCGGGTCGATCATGTTCTCGTTGTGGCCCGCGAGCGACCCTCTCCAGCCGAAGATGACGCTCTTCGCGGTCTGGAAGTCGCGGGCCAGGTTCTCGCCCACCGCCGCCGACGCCGGGTATCCCGCGTCCCTGGCCCGCTTGCCAGGCGTGCTCCCATCCGACCCGGTGTGGTCGAGGAAGTCCTTTGTGGCCATGTCGGCGACGTGCCGGCGCGCGGCCCTCGTCAGCGACGGCGAGACGGACAGCGGCGCGGCGCCGTTCTGGGCGCGATAGATGTTGATCAGCCCAAGGAACGCCTGCTCCTCGCTGTCCAGGGACACGGTGGGGTCGCACGTGAGCGTCGGCGCGGGCGGCGGTGGCGGCGGCGGCGGCCCGGGGAGGATCGTGACGGTCGCGCTGTCGGAAGCCGAGGCGCCGTCCTTGTCGGTGACGGTCAGCGTGAACAGATAGCTCCCGACCGGCAGGCCGCCGATGTCGAAGGTGCCCGTCGCGGGGGTGGACAGCGTCCCCTGGATGGGCGCGACGCCCGGGATCGTGGTCGTCAGCGTGTAGTCCAGCGCCTTCTTATCTTCGGTCCCGGGGTCTGTGGCGCGGTACGGCACCTTGACCGGCTTGCTGGCTTCGGCGCTGGCATCGTCGATCTGGACCTCCGGCGGGAGGTTCCTCACAACGACGGGCTTGGTGATGCTGTTCGTCGCGCCGTCGGCGTCGGTCACCGTGAGCGTCACCGTGAACGTCCCGTTGTCGGCGAACGTCAGCGCCGTGTCGGATTCGGTCCTCGTCCTGCCGTCACTGAAGTCCCAGCGCCACGACACGATGTTGTTCTCGTCATCGGTCGAACGGTCACGGAAGAAGACCATCCGGCCCTCGCCGGGAGATGCGGGCGCGAACGAGAAGTCCGCCTTCGGTGGATGGTTCACCGAACAGTCCGGCAGCGTCAGCGTGAGCGGCGGCGCGTTGCCGTCGGTGATCGCCGCGGCGAAGGCGTACTGGCGGCGGATGAGGCCAGGGCCGACGGGCATGGGGCGGTCGCCGGCGGCGTAGGTCAGCTTGCGCGTCAGGTCATCCACGCCGGGCGGGAAATACGGGGAGGGCGTCGCCGCCCGGTAGCCAAGGCTCGTCGTCAGGTCCCTTTCGAATGTGCCGCAGAACGCATACGGCGCGAGCGTGCCGTCGACGTTGCGCCGGAAGAAGACCGGGCGCGAGGCATCCGCCGCGTAGCGGAGCGCCGAGCCGTCTCCGCGCGGGACGAGCAGGAGGTCGCTCATCGTGTCCGCCAGCTCCACCGGCTTCTCGGTGCCGCTGATGAGCCCGGTGCTCAACGCGTGCTGGTACGGCAGCTCGGCGACCGCGCCGAGTCCGTCCAGGCGCACGCCATCGGCGCTCTCCTCCAGCCGGACCGCCGGCGGCAGACCGTAGTTCTGGTAGTGCTTGACGTCACCGGCCAAGACCTGCCAGATGCTCGCCTTGCTCCCTGTCCGTACGTTGGTACCGTCCGGATTGCTGAGGGTGAAGGCGGCCTTCGACCGGTTCGTGCTCTGCAGCACCTCTTCGCTGAGGAAGAAACGTGCGCCGCCGCCGCTCAAGGTGCCCGACCGCTTCAGCCCCGACGAGGGCGCGTCCAGCTCCAGCCGGGACTGGTCAATGCAGTACTCGACCACCCCGGCGACGGCGCAGTCCGGCATGGTCGGCGGCCGGGCGGCGGGCCAGCGGCTGCTTCCCTCCTGGAACCACAGCAGGGTGGTCTGCTGCCACAGGTAGGTGACCCTCACGGGCGGCACCACGCGCACCGTCACGTCGCGCTTCGCCTGCCGGCCCGGCGTCAGCTCCACGGTCGCCGTCACCTTGTAGTCCTGCACCAGCGTGCCGGCGACGAGCCCGGTCGCGACGCGGCCGCTGGCGTCCGTGCCGCCGGAGGCGACGGTGAGCGACGCGTGCGCACCGCCGCCGGGCGCGACGGAGAAGGCGACGTGCTTGCCGGCCGCCGGCGCGCCGCCACACTCCCTGACAGTCGCCGTGATCTTCGAGCGGCTGGTCCCATCCGGGACAAGGGTGGCCGGCCTGGCCGTGAGCGACAGGTTCGAGCAGAGGTCGACGCGCTGGTCGTCGCCGGAGGGTAGATTGCTCCAGCGCACTGGCGTCGAGGCCAGCAGGCTGCCGTCCAGCGCCGTCGCCTCCGCCGTCACCTCCAGGTCCGGCCCCACGGGCACGGTGACGACCATGAAATGGTCGGCCAGGTCCGCCGGCGGGAGGCCCAGGGTGCGGGCTGGCAGCAGCGCCCCGGTGTCGAGCCGCCGCACCTTGACCTGCACCTCGGTCGCGCCCGCCGTGAAGAAGTCGTCGGCGTGGATCTCGAGGTCGGCCGACTCCAGGAGCCCCGAGAGGTCTGCGGCCGTCCATCCCTCCGTGAGAGCGGGGTCGGCCGGCCACTGGCTCTTCAGCACGCCAAGATCGGTCATGCGGGTGCTCTCGGCGCGCGTCGCGGCGGGCGACCCATCGGCCTTCAGGGGCATCCAGGCCTCGGCGAAGCGGTCGATCTTGCCGTCGCCGTTGAAGTCGAAGCGGGGGAACGTGTCCTCGGGTGTCGGGCACTTCGCGTTGACCGGGTCGTAGACGCAGCCGTCGAAGTTCAGGTCCTTCTTCGGGTGGCCGGCGAGGCCAAGGTCGTTGAGGGTGATCGCGGCGATACCTGGACACCCCGGCATCGCCGCTGCCTCGCACGTCTGGAGCCAGGCGTCGCGGAAGCGGCGGAAGTCGCGCATGTCGACCTTGCCGTCGGGGTCGGTGCGATACGCCTCCGTCCGCCCGTACGTCGTCGCGAAGCCCGGGCGCGCGCTCTGCTGCGTGTCGGCGACGTTGGAGGCGGCCGTACGGTCCAGCTTCACCCGGCGGTTGCCGTCGGCGGTCATGTCGTTGACGTCGACCAGCGCTTTCGCCGCGCCGGGCACGCCGAGCAGCGAGTCGAACACATCCAGGCGGGGGGCGGCGCCGCCGGTCGTGTCGCGCGCGGCGCCTTCGAGCAGCCGCTGGCGGACCTGCAGCGCCGTCAGGTTCGGCTCGAACGCCAGCAGGTAGCCAATAGCGGCAACCACCGCAGGTGCCGCCATCGACGTGCCGTCCTTGAGCCCGTACTGGTTACCGCGCACCGTGCTGTAGATGTCCACGCCGGGCGCCGAGATGTCGCCCGTGGACTCCGAGAAGGTCGCGAGCGCGAGGGCGTTGTCGTGCGCCTCGACGACGACGGGCGGCGCCAGCATCGCGTCCGTCCAGTGGCGCGCCGCCCACCCGAACCCGGACGCGAGACCCGCGTCGATGACAATCCCGGCCCCGGGGCAGCCGTTGTTGTCGGGGTCGGACGCGGTTAGCTCCACCGGTGAGATGACGCCGTCCCCATTGACGTCGATGGCCGCCGGGCAGAAGTCATTGCTCTCGTTCCCCGCCGCCTGCACGATGAGCACCTCGTTGGCGGCGGCGCGCTCAGCGATCGTCCGGTAGAGTCGTCCGGTGTGGAGCCAGCCTGTCAGCCATCCGTCCTCGTTGTTCCACGTGCACCAGTCGGTCGAGCCCGGCAGCCCGTCGTCGGCGGCGCCCGGGCCGCAGGCCTTCCGCGGGTGCGCCGTCCACCATCTGCTGAGCGTGACTGCGGGTCCCGCGCTGTAGTTGATGACGCGCAGCCCCGGGAGGTCGACGGCCTTCCTGTCCAGGACAAGGTTGAACACGTCCGGCGACTCCAGCGGGTTCAGCGGGAATGCCATCATCCGCGCGAGCGGGTTGCCGCCGCTGACGCCGAGCGAGCGCGTCGGGCTCGAGCCGTCGTTGTCGTAGTCCGCGCCGATGATCCCGGCGACGTGGTTTCCGTGCGCGTCCACCTTGTTCGCCGTGCACGCGCCGCTGGCGTTGCAGACCTGGCCGATGACCATGGCGCTGAGGTCATCGTGCTTCTCAAACCCGTCCACCTCGATGATGCCGGTGGTCACCTGGGCGGCACGCAGCCGTGCCGCCTCCAGCAGGTTCCACGCCGGCGGGAAGCGGGCGGCCTCGAGGTTCCAGTTCATCCCGGCACCCGTCAGCGTGCCGCCCGGCGTCGGCACCACGTCCCAGCGCCAGCCCGCGAACGCGGGGGTAGCTGTGGTGTCAGGGACGCGCGGCACGGCGCGGTTCGACGCCTGGAGGTCCGGCGCGGCGAAACGCACGGCCGCGCTGGCGCGTAGTTGCGCGACGGCCGCGTCCACCACGGAGAAGTCCGCGCTGTCCCCGGCGGTTACCATCAGCAGCCCGAAGTCCGGGATGCCGCCTACCACCGGCGTCCCCGCCGCCTGCAGCAACGCGTTCGCCTGCGCGACCGTGGTCTGCGGCAGGAACCCCAGCAGGATCTTCGTGCGCGACGCGCGCACCGCGAGCCGCGGGTGCACCGAGATATCGGCAGGGTCTACGGGGGGTAGACCGCCGTGCGGGATGTGTGCGTTCGCCGGGTCGCCCGCCGGCCCGGCGAGGCCGCTCACGGCCCCCTGCAGCGTGCCCTTCAGCGCCGGCGTCCTGGCCGAGGCATAGGTGTGTGCGCCCGGCACCGAGAGCGCGATGCTGAAGCCGGCGCCGGGCTGCAGGTCGCCCGAGTCGAAGAGCCCGCTGTCCGCGGTGACGGTCTGCACGACGCTCGACCGGTTCGTCCAGTGCACGCCCTGGCCCGGGAGGACGCTGACGGACGCCGGCACGAACCCCGCTTCGGTGATGTCGATGGCCAGGTCTATAGCAACCGCGTTCGGAGAGGAGAGGCGCGAGGCGCGGCCACCCGAAACCAGCGACGCCGCCAGGGCCACCGCGACCAGGCACGCAGCCACCGGACGGACGCGGCGCGCTGCAGCCATCGCTTACTCCGTCTCTCAGCCCGCGCGCGAGGCTGGTTGTGTGAGGAACCTCACATATTTGTGGTGCTGGCACAACCCTAGTGGAAAGAACCAAATCCGTCAATTGGCTGCTGTCAATCGGGTAGAGGTGGCGCCACGCCATGTGCCGCCATCCTACCTGCGGAAGCGCGCACCGATTCCCTGACGCCCCCTGCCGATGGATCGGCTGTACAGCGTGCTGGGCGTGACAGCGGCTCCAGCGACACCAGTGTCGGCCTCGGGATCCCGCGGCGAGCGCGCAGATCAGGCGGGCGGCACTGCCGTGTCCGTCGGAGGAGGCACGAGTGGCGGCGCCGTGGGCGCCGCTGCCGTCGGCGAAGGCATTGGGGTCGGCGCGGGCGTGCCGGTGCCCGCCGGCGTGACCGTCGGTGCCGGCGTACTGGTACTCATCGGCGTCGCGCTGGGCGCCGGTGTTCCGGTGCCGGTCGGCGTCGCGCTGGGTGCGGGTGTTCCGGTGCCGGTCGGCGTCGCGGTCGCCGTCGCCGGCGGCGGCATGAATCCGGAACGGGATGCGGGGTCGCGGCCATGAGCGTGGCAGGCGGTGCAGTCTCCCCCGACGGGGAGGTGACCCTGCCCCATCAGCTCGGGGCTGGTGACGCTGTTATGTGATGTCGTGGTATGACAGACGACGCAGATGCTGTCGTGCAGGCCGTTGTTCATTCCGTCGTCGAACGAGCCCGGCCCCGTACTTGCGACGAAGTTCACCGCCAGCCCGCCGACGACCGGCCGGATCATCGCCTTGTTGCCGGCGCCATCCGGGTTCCCGTGCGGGTCATGGCAAGCCGTGCACGGCACGTAGAACGGCATCTGGAGGGCGCCCAGGTAATCGACGTTCGAGTGCGTCGAAACGGGATCGGCGCCGCCGACACGATGACAGCGGGTGCAGATGCTGCTGTCGGCCTCGGCCGCCGCGAGCAGCGGCGCTCCAGCCGCCGTGTGCGTGCGATGGCAGGCGGCGCAGGCCGGCGCCGCGCCGTGCGGGCTCCCGACTGCCGGCGCCGTCGTGGCCTGAGGCGCCGACGGCCAGGCGGGCGGCAGTCCCGCGTACGCGTTGCCCGTGACCACCGCCAGCGCCGCCAGCCCCAGCGCGGCGACGATGGCAGTGAGCGCGAGACCGCGCGTGCGGCGCCACACGTCCGCTGTCGGCCGCGTCAGCTTCGAGCACCTCACCCCCAGATCATCGCTCCACCCTCGGCACGCGTGCACGGCCTGTTCGATCTGTCGATGCCTGTGTCTTGTGGCCCAGTCGGCGCATGCTCGAGCGCAGGCGGTGCTGTGCTGGAAGGGCGAGTGGGAAGGAAGCGGACCGGGAGGTCGCTGGGAGCAGCCGGGTCCTGCATCCCAGCACCTCTCGGTTCGCCCTACGGGGTCGGGCTCGGTACCGGCGTCGAGGTCGCTGCCGGCGTCGGCGTCGGTGCCATCTTGTCCGTCTGGTGACAGGAGATGCACACCCCGCGGTTGTCGTAGAACAACAGCGCGCTGTCGTTTGCCGGGGCCACGCCCTGGGCGAATCCCGTCGCCGCGCTGCTGCTGCCGTGCGCGTAGTGGCACGTCAGGCAGCTAAACGCGTCGTACTTGACCGTGCCCGCCGTCCCTGGCGTCGTCCCTTCGGCGGCGAAGCGTAGCGGCTGCTGCGGCGAGCCGCCGTAGGTCCGTTCCACGGCGTGGCGGTAACGCGCCACGTTGCCCTTCCCGTCAAGCGCGTCCTGCGTGCCCGGGTAGACGTAGTGGGTGGCGTCCGTCGACGGGGCCGCCCCGGAACCGCTCAGCGTCAGGTACGACTTGTGACACGTCGCGCAGAAGGCGTTCATCCCCTTCGTCGTATCGATCTGCGTCGTCGGTGTTCCACCTACGAGCACGACCGAGATTCCCGACGTGAACTTCATCTTGCACTTCGTGCCGACGCAGTCAGACGCCGGGTTGAAGCTGTAGTCGAAGTTGTCATCGACGGTTGCGACGACCTGGCTGTTCATCCAGTCGAGCAGGTCGGGATTGTCCGGGACCCAGCGGTGCTTCGACGCGTTCGCGGGGCCGTACGGGTAGCCGTTCGAGGCATCCTTCAGGATGCGGTAGTTCGTGCTCCCGTGCGGGTTGTGGCAACTCGTGCATTCGAGCGTGCCCTGCACGCCGACGCCCAGGTCACCGACCGGAATGTTGTCGCCATTCTGGCTTCCCCACGCCGTACCGGCCCCGCTTGCAGGCGTGCCGCTCACCGGCATGCCCGCCACGATGTGCGAGGACGTCACCGGCTTGTTGTTCGCCTGCTCGAAGCCGCCACCGTTCAGGGGCAGGCCGCTGCCGGTCTGGAAGCCGTGCACCACGTCGGTGGAAACGCTCCCGGCGTGGCACGTCGTGCAGAGGGCATAGACGTTCGTCTCCTTCAGCAGGTCGGTGCCCACGGCCGTGTGCGCCCTGTGACATCCCGCGCACGCCGCTGTGGTCAGCGTGTAGTTGCCGTGCGGCCCGTTGTTCGCCGACGCTGGCCCGGCCCTGGTGGCCAGGCCCACGCCGGCGAGCAGCGCCGCCGCGAGCACCATCCCCGCCAGCAATTTCATTGGTCTCAATGTGATCACCTCCTTTCTGTTCCAGGATCGATCGCGGTCCGGACGGGCAACGGTGGCCCGTCCCGTGTCATTAACCGGCGCGCCGCTCATGGCGTCCATATGTCGATGCGGCCGTTTTCGCGATTGGCGATATAGATGGCGCTGGCCGAAACGGCTATGCCTGCCGGATACCGGAGCTCACCACGGCCGAAACCGAGGGTGCCAAACTCGCCGAGGAAGATTGGTGTGTCGCCGCGCACATCGAACGCGAGCACGCGATGATTCGTGACGTCCGTGACGTAGAGCCGGCCGTTGCGGTAGGCCAGGCCACCCGGCAGGCTCACGCCGTCGGTGCCCTCCGCCTTCAGGCGGAAGAGGAAGGCGCCGGCCGAGGAGAAGACCTTGACACCGGTGATGTCGCCGACCCAGATGCGCCCTTTGCCATCAACGGCGAGATGGCCGGGGAACATCAGGTCGCCCGGCGCATCTCCCTTCTGGCCGAAGGCCAGGACGATCGTCCCGTCCGGCTTGAGCACGAGGACCCGGTGGCGAACGAGCTGGGGCGTGTCCACCGTCTCGCTCACGAACACGAGCCCGCCGTCATCGACGGCCAGCCCGAGTGGCGCCCAGTGACCCAGGCCCGCCGGGCGCAGGACGTCGCGGTAGGTGCCGTCCGCGTTGAAGGCGAGCACCTGCCCCAGCCTGCGGTCGACGACGTACACCGTCCCATCGGGCGCGACGGCGATGCTCACGGGCTGGCGGTCGGTGGCGGTCGTGTGCGGCGGCGCCGCTTCCGTCAAGGGCTTACCGCTGGCATCGAAGATCGCCACGGCATACGCGCCTGCGCCCTCCGCGACGTACACGCGCTTGCCATCGGGGCCCAAGGCAACGTCCAGCGGCCGCGGGATCCCAGAGACGAGGGTGCGCTGAAACGTCGGTCTACTGGTGGCGCCCGTGAGCGCGCCGGGCAATTCGGCGCGCGGCGCCCGCCTCTCGCGGATAAGCAACGTGAACACGCCGAGCGCCGCAAGGAACAGCAGGATCAGCAGCGGCACGATGATCCTGAGCTTCTTGCGCGTACCGCCGGGGCGCCCGGGCTGGTCTGCGTAGATCATGGCGTCTTCCGCGCTCCCTGTGTCTGCACGCGCCGCAGCGATTCCGCGGCGAGTAGGTCGTTCGGGTTGAGCTCCACGGCCTTCTTGTACGCCGCCTCTGCCCCGGCGCCGTCACCGGTCTTCTCGAGCGCGTAGCCGAGCCCCCACCAGTAGTGCGCGGTCTTGCCCTGCGCGGCGACCTCGCGCAGCGTCGGGATGGCGCCGCGCGCCTTGCCCTGCAGCAGCTCGGTCATCGCCTGCGCGTAGCGCGCCTTTGCGGTATCGCCCATCGCCGTGGCCAGCTTCGCCATCTGGACGTACGCCTCCGGAAACTCCGGGACGAACGCTACGGCCATGTCGAAGGCGGACGCGGCATCGCTCTTCTTCCCGACGAGCACGAAGGTCTTCCCGAGCTCCAGCAGCGTGTCCGCATCCGCCTTGTTCAGGCTGAGCGCGATCCGCAGCTCGTTGATGGCGGCGTCGTAGCGCCCCTCCTCGCGCAGGATGAGGCCGAGGTAGTAGTGCGCGCCCTGGACGCGCGTGTTGAGCACGCCGGCCGGGTTCGAGACGTTCATCTTGACCACCGACTGCAGCGCGGCACCCGCGCGTTCGAGCTGGCCGAGCTTCCAATACGCGAGACCGGAGCCGTAGAGCGCATCCTCGCGCTTGGCGTCGATGCGCAGCGCCTCCTGGTACTGCGTCAGGGCGTCGGCGGGGCGATGCTCCCTCATGTAGGCGTCCGCCACCGCGACGCGCAGGTCGGCGTTCTGCGGGCTCGCGCGCACCTTGGCTTCCAACTGCTTCATCACGGCGCCCATCGGATCAGGCGCCTTCGGCGGTCCTGCGACATACGACCCGACGAGCCACGCCGCCGCGACCAGCGCCAGCCCCATCACGATGGGTACTACCCACCAGCGGATCTGTGTCAGGCCGGTCACCCGGACGTGCACGACTCCTCCTCGAGCGAATCTGCTGGCATCATGCCGCGCCCGAGGAGACGCGGGTCAGTATCCGGCGTCAGGTGTTGGGCACAGGCGGCGCGATATGCGCGCGTCAATATGTGAAAAACGGTACAGATGGCCCGCCGATCGGGGATGGGTGCCTGTTGGTTCCCCGGGCCGGGCAGTGTTCCATGGTCAGTGGCCGCATGCATCTTCGATGCGGCAAGACGCCGGAGGAGGTGCGGGACCCTCAATGAACCTCGGCCGGCTCAAGTGGGTCGCAATCGCGCTGCCGCTCGCCTTCGTCGCATTTCTCCGGCTGACGACCGAGCACACGCTCGCCTCTCATCTGGAGGGGTGGAGCGCCTCGCTCATCTTCTTCACGGCGCTCGGCATCGGCGTCTTCGTCTTCGCCAGCCTCGTCTTCGGCTGGCTCGACCGCGCGCAACGCGCGAGCGAGGCGCGGGCGCGCGAGCTGCAGGCGCTCAACGACCTGGGCCGGCGCCTCAATGGCTCCCTCGACAGCGATGCGGTGCTCACCGCCGTCCTCGAGACGGCGAGCGAGATCATCGACGCGCGCGCGGTCGCCGTCGCGCTCAACGCACCTGACGGGTGCTGGCGCGCCGTCGGCGAGGGACGCGACGACCTGGAAGCGATCGTCACCGCCGATGCGCCAGAGGAGCCCTGGCGCCACGACGCCGCACGGGTGTTCACGCATGACGGACGCGCCGCGATGATCGTCAGCGCGCCCGTGGCCGGAGGCGCGCACGACCGTGCGGCTCATCCGGGCGGCACACTCTACGCCCTGCTCGACGGCGACGCCGGCGCCTCGACCGCCGGCGTCAGCCGCCTGCTCCACGCGCTCGCCAATCACACCGGCGCCGCCCTCCAACGCTGTCGCCTGTTCGACGACGTCCAGCGCCGCGAGCAGCGCACGCGCGCGCTCTACGACGTCGGCATCGAGATCGCCTCGTCGCAGGACCTCTCACGCGTGCTCCGCCAGGTCACCGCGCACGCCTGCAAGCTTGTGCGCGCCAAGGCCGCGGTGATCTGTCTCCTCGACGAGCCGAGCGGCTGCCTCAGCCTCGTCCAGGCTGCTGGCGATGTTGCATCGGTCGTGGCCCCGGGCGGCGACGGCAGCGCGCTCACCGGCGCGCACATTCGGCCGCGCCTGGCCGATGGCGACCGGGCCACCTGCCCGGTGCTGACGCCGCCCTACAACACCACCACCGTGCGCTCGCCCCTCATCGTCGGCAGCGATGTCGTCGGAGAGCTGTGCATCGTGCACGACCAGCGGGAGCGGGTCGACCAGGACGAGCGCGCCCTGCTGGCGGGTCTCGCCGACATGGCGGCGATCGCCATCCACAACTCCCGGCTGCTGGAGCGCGAACGCCAGGTCGCCGTGCTCGAGGAGCGGGACCACCTCGCCCGCGAGATGCACGACACGCTCGCGCAGGTGCTCGGCTACCTGCACCTGAAAGCCGCGACCACCGGCAAGCGCCTGGAGGCGGGCGAGGTCGAGCGCGCGCACGAGGAGCTGCAGGAGATGCAGGACCTCGCCCACGAGGCCTACGTCGACGTGCGCGAGGCGATCCTCGGCCTGCGCGAGACGGTTGCGCCCGCCGGCGGCCTCGTCGGAAGCCTGCAGCAGTACCTCCAGAAGTTCGGCCGCCAGGCCGGCATCGAGGCCCGCCTGCTCGCCCCGACCGACGTCGCGGCCGACCTCGCGCCAGAGGCGGAGATCCAGCTCCTCCGCGTCGTCCAGGAGGCGCTCACCAACGTCCGCAAGCACGCGGGCGCGACGAGCGCCATCGTCCGCGTCGAGAACGAGGACCAACACCTGCGCATCAGCATCGAGGATGACGGCCGCGGCTTCGACGCCTCCCGCATCGACCGCGCGGAAGGCCGGAGCTTCGGCCTGCGTTCGATGAAGGAGCGGGTCGAGCGCGCCGGCGGCCGCCTCAGCGTCGCGTCATCGCCGGGCGCTGGTACCCAGATCATCGTGCTGCTCCCGCTGCAATCAACAGGAGGTCGACGCTATGTCCCGCATGAGAGTCCTGCTCGTCGATGACCAGATCCTCTTCCGCAAGGGCCTCCGCGCGCTCCTCGCCTCCGAGGACGACATGGAGGTGGTGAGCGAGGCCGCCAACGGGCGCGAGGCACTGGACAAGGTGAAGGCGTTTCGCCCCGATGTCGTGCTCATGGACATCAACATGCCGGTCTGCGACGGCATCGAGGCGACGCGGCTGCTGAAGGCCGAGCACCCCGAGATCAAGGTCGTGATCCTCACCGTGTCCGACGAGGACGACGATCTGTTCGAGGCGATCAAGGCCGGCGCCGAGGGCTACCTGCTCAAGAACCTGCGCCCGGAAGAGCTGACGCAGATGCTGCGTAGCGTCATGGCCAACGAGGCGCCCGTCTCCCCCGCCATCGCCTCCAAGCTGCTCGGGGAGTTCCGCCGCCGGCCACGCCACGACGAGGCGCCGACAGCGGGCGCCGAGCTGACGTCGCGCGAGCGCGAGGTGCTGCAGCTCGTCGCGGACGGCATGAGCAACGCCGAGATCGGCCTGCGCCTCTGCGTGGTCGAGGGCACGGTGAAGAATCACCTCCACAACATCCTGGAGAAGCTCCACCTGCAGAACCGCGTGCAGGCGGCGGCCTACGCGATGCGCGCCGGCATCGTCTCGCTGCCGCCGCGTGGGTAGCGCCGGCGCCGTGGCGGGGCTGTGCCGCGCGATACACCGCGGCCGCGGCGCGGCGCCCGCGGCCCCTACCCTGCTTGATCGAAGGCCACGGCCGGGATCTACCGGGGCGCCCGTGTCAACCGGCGGGGATCCGGCCAGAATGGCGGATGGGCATGCGCCGCCACGGAGGGCGGCGTGCCCGAGGGGACTGGTATGCGCCGCCGCCACGTCGTGGTCCTGTTCCGGAACCGTCTCTTCGGTGAAGCGATCGCGCGCGCCATCGCCGACGGCGCTGACCTGCGCGTCACGACACTCCAGCTCGACGGCGCGTCTCGCGACGCGCTTCGCGAGCTGGAACCCGACGCGATCGTCATCGAAGAGCAGGCCGCGCCCGGCGCGAGCACGCCGTCGCTCGTCGACGTCGCGCCGGCGCTGACGTTCGTCGTCGGCGCCGGGGCGAACACAGCCGAGGTCTACGAGCGGCGCGAAGTGATCCAGGCGACGGCCGCGGAGATCGTCCGGCGCATCATGCGCAGGCCGGCGCCGGAGGCGGGCCGCGGACACCCGCCAGCGCACCGGGAGCACGGACCATGAGGCATCCCGCCGGCTCCGTCGCGCCCGCCGCCCGCCCCGGCCACGTGATCCTCAATGCGATGACGGTCGTCGGCGCGCTCGTCGCCTGCCTGGGGCTGGGCGGCTCCGGCTTCGCGCTCATCGCGGGATTCCTCGAACAGGATCCGAGTGCCGTCAAGGGCATCCTGGGCTACCTCGTCATGCCGGCCGTCGCGCTGGCCGGCGTCCTCTTGATGCTCGCGGGTGTGCTGCTCGGCGCCTGGCGCGACGCCCGCATGGCGCGCCTGGCCGGTGAGCGCCCCGCCGTCCGCATCGACGTCGGCGGCTGGCGCCAGCTCGCGGGCATCGCGGCGTTCGCCGCGATCGCCGTCGGTTCGCTGGGGGTGCTCGGCGGCACCTCGTACCGGGCCATCCAGTTCACGGAGTCCACGACCTTCTGCGGCACCTGCCACACCGTCATGCAGCCGCAGGTCGAAGCGCACCTCACATCGCCCCACGCGGTGGTGGAGTGCGCGCAGTGCCACATCGCCTACCGCTCGGGCCCGGTCGGGCCCAACATGACGGCCTACGTCAATTCCAAGATCAACGGCCTGCGCCAGGTGTACGCGGTAGTCACCGGCACCTACGACCGGCCGATCGTCGCCCCCGCCGACAAGATCCCTGCCACCAACCTGACCTGCGAGGGCTGCCACGCGCCCGACGCCAACTACGGCATCCCCATCCGCCAGTTCACGACGTACGGGTCGGACGAGGCGAACAGCCGCCAGACGCGGCTGCTCGCGTTCCGCGTGGGGGGCGGCAGCTCCAACGGCGGCACGCCGGCGATCCACTGGCATGCGACCGCCAAGGTCGACTATCGCGCCTCCGACCCTCAGCGCCAGATCATCTCGTGGGTGCGCGTGACCCGCCGCGACGGCACCACGGAGGAGTGGCGCAACCCGCACGTCGCGCTCGCGGCCGGCCTGACCGGCACGCCGCAGCGCATGACCTGTATCGACTGCCACAACCGCGTCGGGCACCGCATCCCCGGGCCCGGCGAGCTCATCGACCAGGCGCTGGAGGCGGGCCGCATCGACCGCACCCTGCCCTACGTCAAGCGCGAATCGCTCGCGCTGCTGAGCGCCGACGGCGCAAGCCCGGCGCAGCTCGCGCTGCGCTTCACGAAGCCGGGCTGGTTCGACGGCCTGGCGACGTTCTACCAGCAGCAGTACCCGGACATCGCGAAGAGCCGCCAAGCGGCGATCCGCCGCGCGATCGACGAGCTGGAGCGGATCTCGCGGCAGATCCTCTACCCGGACATGAACGCCGACTGGCAGACGTACCCCAACAACCTGGGCCACACCCTCAGCCACGGGCTCGCGTCCGATGTCGTCGATACGAGCACGGGCTGCTTCCGCTGTCACGGCACGCTGGTCAGCACGTCGACGGGGAAGCAGCTTGCGGGCACGCTGGGCGGCCAGGGCTGCCTCGCCTGCCACAGCGTGGGTCAGGCGCCAGGCACGGCAGCACCGCTCGACCGTTCCAGCGATCAGGCCTGTGCCCTCTGCCACGTCGACGTCACGAACGGCTCGCTCGCCCTTCCCCCCACCCCGAGCCCGCCCTGAGCCGGGGCCGCCGTGGGCCCCTGCGCGATCCTCGCTGGAGCGGACCGCGCGGGGCGTGGCGATGCTCGACGCCTGTGTGGACGCCGGCTTGGGAGTGCTCTACGGGTCCAGCGCGAACAGCGCGCGCACGGCGCGGTCGGCCTCGCGTCCGTCGCCCGCCTCCGCCTCGGCGCGCAGGCGCGTGATCGCGTGGTGCAGCAGCTTCTTCTCCAGCGCCAGCGTCAGCGACTCGATGCGCACCCGGTCGGCGTCCGGCAGCCGCCGCAGCACGGACGATGTGCGGGCCAGCTCCGCGCGCCGGATCGCTTCGGCCCGTTCGTGCAGCGCGGCGATCGTCGGGACGGCGCGACGCGCCGCCAGCCACGCGGCGAAGCCGGCGGCCTCCGCCTCGACGATCCGGGCGGCCGCGTGCGCCTCCACCCGCCGCGCGCGCACGTTCGCCGCCACCGCCGTCTCCAGGTCGTCGACGTTGTAGAGGCGTACCCCGGGCACAGCAGCCACCGCCGGGTCGATGTCGCGCGGCACGGCGATGTCGATGAGGAAGAGCGGGCGGCCGCGGCGCCCGCGCATCACGCGCTCGACCATCTCGCGACGGATCACGTGATGCGGCGCGCTCGTGCAACTGATGACGATATCGCTCCGCGGGAGCGCTTCCTCGAGCTCCGAGAGCGCGACCGCGCTGCCGCACTCCAGGGCGAGCTTCCGCGCCCGCTCCGGCGTGCGGCCCGCGACGGCCAGCCCGCCAACCCCTCGCGCCAGCAGGTTCTTCGCGGCGAGCTCGCCCATCTTCCCCGTGCCGACCAGCAGCACCCGAGAGGCGCGCAGATCGCCGAACGTGCGTCGCGCCAGCTCGACCGCCGCCGAGCTGATGGAGGTCGCGTTGCGGCCGACGCCCGTCTCGCTCCTCGCCCGCTTGCCGGCGGCCAGCGCGCGGTGGAACAGCGCGCCGAGCACGGGCCCGGCGCCGTGTGCCTCCCCCTGCTCGACGGCGTCCCGCACCTGGCCGAGGATCTGTGGCTCCCCGACGATCGCCGAGTCGAGCCCCGCCGCGACGGCGAACAGGTGCCGTGCGGCGTCTTCGCCCTCGGCGTAGTACACGTGCTTCGTCAGGGTGGCGGCGCTGACACCACGCTGTCGCGCCCAGTAGCGGATCAGGGCGGCCCGCAGCCCGCCCGTGCCGGGGGCCGCCGCGTACAGCTCCACGCGGTGGCACGTCGAGAGGATGACACCCTCGGCCACGGATGCCTTCATGGCGTCCAGCGCCATCCCCAGTTCGCCGGGCGAAAACGCCAGCCGCTCCCGCAGATCAAGCGGCGAGGTCTGCCTGCTCGTGCCGAGCAGCGCGACCTGCATCGTCCCGCACGTCCCGTCGTATTGCATAGCGCCGACGCTCCCAACCCGGCTTGCAGAAATCGTACCGGCAACCCTCAACGCGCTGCATCAGCTACTCGGTAGATGCCGGTGATAGCCCGCATCGCCGCGAGACAAGCGCCAGCATCGCCGATGGCATGCCCGCGCCTGTACCAACGGCTATACAGGCACCTTCCCGTGAGCGCCGGCGCGTGCCAGCGCCCACGCTGTCCCCGGAGGCGCCGCACTGCGGTTCGGTGCGGCGTGGACGGCCGCGACGCGCCGCTGGCCCTGGCAGGCTGGGCTCGCTTGCCCCGCCTGCCATTCGGCTCGCTGTGGCCGCGGTGGACGAAGGCATTCGGCAGGGTGCGCGTCCACCCTCGGGTATGGCCGAAATGTGCGCGCGGATGCATGTGGCGCGGCCGCGGCTGCGCCACCATGGGTACGAGCCAGGAGGGAGAGCGCCATGAGCCGAAGCCGGCGGCATGAGCCCCAGTTATCATCAGGGCGCACGCTGCAGATCAGCGTCCGGCGCCTGCGCACCTGGCTGCTGCCGGCCGCCGCGGCCGCCGCCATCGTCCTCGCAGGGATCTGGGCTGCGGGGCTCGGCAGGTCCGGCGACAGCAGCACCGCTCTGCCCGGCGCGCGATCGACGGCGTCGACCGGTGCGCTGCCGGCCTTCGTCAGCGAGGCGGCGCCGCGCGTGCAGGCGGCGTACGCGTACGCCGCGGCGCACCAGGCCGAGCTGGCGTCGATCCCGTGCTACTGCGGCTGCGGCGGCCACTCCGGCCACCGCAGCGTCCACGACTGCTTCATCAAGCCGGCAGCGGGCGCAGGCATCATCTACGAGCAGCACGGTTCCACGTGCGACGTGTGCGTCGGCATCGTGCTCGACGCCAGGACGATGCTCGCTGAGGGCAAGTCGCTGGTGTCGGTGCGCCAGGCGATCGACGCCGCCTACTCGTCGATCGGGCCGGGCACCGACACGCCGCTGCCGCCCGGGATGGTGAACTGATGCGTACCCCGGAGCGCCCCGCCGGCCTGCCCGAGGACCTCGGCCCGGAAGCACTCCAGCAGTGGTCGAACGACCTCGTCGCGTTCCTCGGCTCGGACCGCGTGCCGGACGCATTTCGCGGCTGGGCCGACGCGCAGGCGGCCCACGTCGACGCGTGGCTCGCAGCCGCTGGCGACCTCGATGACGCTGATGATGGCTCTCGCGTGGCCGCCACGTCACCCGCGCGCGGCCCGGCCCGCGGGCGCCGCGCGGACGGGGCGGAGCGTCCGGCCCGGGCGCCCGCGGAACGACGACAAGCGAACCCCGGCGGGCTGCTGGCCACCGGAGGCGCCGGCAAGCTGCTGATCGGCATCGCCATCGGGGTGATCGTGCTGGCAGGCATCGCGTTCCTTCGCGGCAGCGGCGGCAGCGGCGCCGCGCTTCCCAACACCGCACCCACGCCGGCCTTCAACCAGGCCCGCGCCGACGAGCTGGCGCGCCTGCTGCAGCAGAACCCGGCGAACAAGGACGCGCTGTTCGAGCTCGGTGAGATGAACTTCCAGGCGGGGCGCAACGCCGAAGCCATCGCCTCGTTCACCAAGCTGGTCGCGCTCGACCCCGCGAACGGCCACGCGATGCGGGACATCGGCACCGCCAACTTCAACCTCGGCCGGGCCGACGAGGCGAAGACGTGGTGGCTGAAGGCGCTCAAGGTCGACCCCAACGACGTGCAGGCGCACTACAACATGGGATTCGCGTACGCCAACGCCCAGCCCAAGGACCTCGCCGCCGCCGTCAAGGAGTGGGAGACCGTCATCCGCCTCGACCCGACGTCGCAGCTCGCGCAGACCGCGCGCGTGCACGTCGACGGGCTGAAGGCGCAACTGACCGCGACGCCCGCCGCCGGCAGCACGCCGGGCCCGGCGACGCCGGCCGCACCCGTGGCGCCGAAGGCGACGCCGTAGGAGCTTGAGGAGCGCGCGTGGACGGCAACAACGTCACCATCCTGGTCGCCTTCGCCGCCGGTGTGCTCTCCTTCGCGTCGCCCTGCTGCCTGCCGCTGGTGCCGGTCTACCTGGCCCACATGACGGAAGTCTCGGTCGGCGCGGGCACGATCGCGCATCGCCGGGTGTTGCCGGCGCTGCACGCGCTGGTGTTCGTGCTGGGATTCACGCTCGTCTTCGTCGCGTTCTGGGCATCGATCGGCGTAGCCGGCTACGCCCTGCGCGACAACGCGCGGTACCTCCGCGAGGCGGGCGGCGCCGTGCTGGTCTTCATGGGCTTCCATCTGGCCGGGGTGATCAACCTCGGCTTCCTCAACCAGGAGCGCGTGTTCCACGGCCGGCTCCGGCAGCGCTCGGGATTCGTGCGCTCGTTCCTCCTCGGCCTCCTCTTCGCGGCCGGCTGGACACCCTGCATCGGCCCGGTGCTCGGTGCGGTGATCGGACTCGCGGCCTTCGACGGCGAGCCCGCGCGCGGGACGCTGCTGCTCATCGCGTACTCACTGGGGCTCGGGCTGCCCTTCGTCGCCTCGGCGGTCGCCGTGGACACGGTGACGCGGCCGCTGAAGCGGCTGCGGGTGCTGCGTGTCGGCGTGCCGATCGTCAGCGGCGCCCTCGTTGCGGCCATCGGCATCCTCATGCTGACGAACACGCTGGTGCAGATGCCACAGTACTTCGACTGGGGTGGAGGTGCGCGTGGCTAGAAGCACGCAGGCCGACGCGCTGACATCCGCCGCACGACGCCCGCGCGCCGCTGCGTCGCCGTGGCTCACGAACCCGACGGGGCAGTTGTGGCACACGCTGACCTCCGTGCGCCTGGCGTTGATCCTCATCCTCCTCATCGCGCTGGCGACGCTCGCTGGCACGCTGATCGACCAGGTGCCGGGCTCGGTCGCCGCCGACCCCGCGGCCTACAGCCGCTGGCTCGACGGGGCGCACGCACGCTACGGCGCGTTCACGACGCTGATGGAGCGCCTGCAGCTCTTCCAGTCCTTCAGTTCCATCTGGTTCCGCGGGCTGGTGGCGCTGCTCGTCGCCAACATCGCCGTCTGCACGGTCAACCGCTGGCGGGGCATTCGAGCGGCGGTCTTCTCGCCGCGCGTCCGCATGACCGCGGCCTACTTTGAGCGCGCGAGGCTGCGCGCCGCCTTCAGCGTCAGCGCCGATGCGGCGGTGGCGGCCACGGCCGTACGCCAGGGCCTGCGCCGCGCGGGCTATCGCTCGCTCGCCCAGGACGGCGAGTCCGTGGCGCTGTACGCCGACCGGTTCCGGTTCTCCCGGCTGGGCACGTTCCTGACCCACCTCAGCATCCTGCTGCTGCTGGTCGGTGCGGTGATGGGCGGCATCTGGGGCTGGAAAGATAACCAGTTCATCATCCCGCAGGGCGATACCCGCACGCTGCCGCTCGCGCGCGACATCTCCGTCAAGCTGGAACAGTTCCAGGAGCAGTGGTACGTCGAAGGGCCGCCCAAAGACTTCGCGAGCGACATCGTGATCTACGACGGCGGCCGCGAGGTCAAGCGCGGCACCGTACGCGTCAACTCGCCGCTCACCTACCACGGCATCACCTTCAACCAGTCGTTCTACGGCCAGGTGGCGGTCGTCGAGGTGCGCGATGCCGCCGGGAAGGTGCTGTTCAACGACGGCGTGCCGCTCGCCTGGACGTCGACGCAAGGCAAGCGTCCGGTGGGGTTCTTCGACCTCCCGGGCAAGTCCCTCAAGGGCTACGTCGTCGGCCCCGAGCCGGGCACCTACGACAGCACCGTCCCGCTGGGCACGGTGCGGCTCGAGCTGTACGACGCAGCCACGAGCCAGCTCGCAGGCATCGCGACGCTGCCCCGTGACAAGGATGTGCAGTCGCAAGGCCTGACCTTCCGCCTGCTCCGGGAGAGTCAGTTCACGGGCCTCAAGGTGGTGAAGGACCCGGGCGTCAACCTGGTCTGGATCGCGAGCGGCCTGATGGTGCTCGGTCTCGTGATGGTCTTCTGGTTCCCGCACCGGCGACTCTGGGTGCTCTGCGGCCCGCACCCCGGCGGCGGGTCCGAGGTGCGACTGGCCGCGGGCGCTCAGCGGGACCTCGGCCTGGAACGGGACTTCGAACAGGTGACGGCGAAGGTCCGGCGCGCGCTCGCCCGCTGTCAGCAGCTTCCGAAAGGGGAAGGCCCGCATGTATAGCCTGTCGCAGTACTCGTTCGTCGCCTCCTTCGTCGCGCTCGGGCTGGCCGCGCTGGCGTACGCCTCGTACGGGGTCAGCCGCCGCCGCGCCGCGCTCGCGGGCTACGCTGTCGACGCGCCCATGGAGGGCGGCGCGCCGCTGCTGCCGAACGCAACATCGCTCGGCCGCTGGGGGACCATCCTCACCATCAACGCGTTCGCCTTCCTGACCGGGACGCTCGCCTTCCGCTGGGCCGCCGCCGGACACGGCCCCTTCTCGAACATGTACGAGTTCTCGGTGGCGTTCGTCTGGGGGACGCTCGCCGTGCATCTCTACTTCGAGTCGCGCTACGGCCTGCGCGCGCTGGCCATCCTCGTCCTGCCCGTCTGCCTGGCGATGCTCGCGTACGCCGCGACCGTCTCGTCGAGGATCGACCCGCTGGTACCGGCGCTGCAGAACAGCCTGCTGCTGACCGTCCACGTCGCGGTCGCCATCGCGGCGTACGGCGCCTTCGCGCTCTCGTTCGCCGCGGCCGTCCTCTTCCTCGTCAACCGCGAGGACCGCTTCCGCTGGCTCCCGCGCCGCGCCATCCTCGACGAGGTGGGCTACAAGGGCGTCATGTTCGCCTTCCCGCTGATGGCGCTCGTCGTCATCCTGGGCGCCGTATGGGCGAAGGTCGCGTGGGGCCAGTACTGGAGCTGGGACCCGAAGGAGACGGCGTCTCTGGTGACGTGGCTCATCTACGGTGGTTACCTGCACGCGCGCGTCGTGCGCGGCTGGCGTGGCCAGCGCAGCGCCTACCTGCTCATCATCGGCTTCGCCGCGGTGCTCTTCACGTACTTCGGCAACTACTTCTTCGGAGGGCTGCACAGCTATGGCTAGCGGATACGAGCCCGTACAGCCGCCGCCGCTCGACCTCCCGGAGGAGGCCGCGGACATCGGCTGGCGGCCGTCGCCCGGCGCGCTGCGCAACGTTGTTGGCACGATCCTCGTCGGCGTGCTGATCGCTGGTGTCGTGTGGTTCTTCGACCGGCCGGGGGCGCCCGGCAGCCAGTCGGTGACCGTCACCGCCGCGGCCGCGAGCGCGGCACCACGCGTCGGCAAGCCCGCACCCGACTTCGAGCTCACGCTGATCGACGGGACGAAGGCACGCCTCAGCGACTACCGCGGCCACCCGGTGTGGATCAACTTCTGGGCCAGTTGGTGCCCACCGTGCCGGGCCGAGAATCCGGACATCGAAGCCGTCTACAACGCGCACAAGGGCAGCGACGGCCTCGTGCTGCTCGCTCCCGCGATCGGCGAGAGCGTGGACGCCGTCGCGTCCTACATGCGGCGCGCGGACCTCCACTATCCGGTCGGCACCGACACCAGCACGCAGATCGCGGCGGACTACCGCGTCCTGGGCATCCCGACCCACATCTTCGTCGACCGCACCGGCATCATCCGCGAGATCCGCGTGGGCGCCATGAGCAAGAAGACCATGGAGGCGAAGATCGCGGAGATCACCGCGCCCGCGCGAAAGTAGGCCCCGCCTCCCCCGCCGGCTCGACTGGCGCCCGCCGCGGCCACCGCCGCGGACGGGCGTCAGTTGGTTACCAGCGGTCGTCTGCCACGGCTCGCCAGCGCTGCGCGTCAGTACAGCGCCTGCTCGATGAGGGCCTCGGCGATCTCATCATCGGTCATGCCGAGGATCTCCTTGCAGACGAGCTCGTTGTGCTGGCCGAGGAGCGGCGCCGGGCTCCGCAGGACCCCCGGTGTCTTCGACAGGCGGAACGGCGGGCCGTCGTACGCCGTACGGCCGGCCTCCGGGTGGTCGAGGTAGACGTAGTAGCGCCGCGCCTTCAGGTGCTCGTCCTCGAGCATGTCGCGCGCGTTCGCGACGACCCCCGCCGGCACGCCGCTCGCCTGCAGCAGCGCCATCACCTCTTCGGCCGCGTGCTCGCGCGTCCATTCCGTGATCTTTGCCTCGATCTCGTCCTCGTGCTGCTTGCGGCCGGGGAGCGAGGCGAAGCGCGCGTCGTCCGCCCATGCCGGCGAGCCCATCGCTTCGACGAGCGCCCGCCACTGCGCGTCGTCGAAGACGGCGATGGCGCACCAGCGGTCCTCGGGCTGCCCGTTCCACTCGTTGTCCTTGCAACGGAACGCCCCGTGCGGCGCCGCGTGCGGCAGGCGGTTGCCCGCGCGCGTCTCGACCCTGCCATTCACCGTGCAGTCCATGAGCGCGGGGGCGAGCGGTGCGACCGACGACTCGATCTGCGCCAGCTCGATGCGCTGGCCCCGGCCCGTCTTCTTGCGGTGGCGGAGCGCGGCGAGGATCGCCACGAGCGTGTGGCCGGGGTTGATCACGTAGTCGGGATAGTTCGTGCCCAGGCCCATCGGCGGCCGGTTGGGGAAGCCGCACAGCTCGTTGTAGCCGGTGATCGGCGAGAGCACCGCGCCAAATCCCATGAAGTCCCGGTGGGGGCCATCGTAGCCCTGCATCGGCTGGTAGACGGCGATGATGTCGGGGCGCAGCTTCACCAGCTCGTCGTACAAGAGCCCCCAGCGCTCGATGATGCGCGGCGTGAAGTTGGTGAGGAAGATGTCGGCCCATGCGATGAGCTTCTCGGCCAACTGCTTGCCGCGCGCGGTACCCAGGTTGAGGGTGAGGTCAAGCTTGCCGGCGTTGTAGTTATTGAAGTAGCCGCTGACGTTGTAGCCCGTCTTCCCCGGCGGGAACGGCGCGACGCCGCGCAGCCCATCGAGGTGCGCCTCCGACTCGACCCGGACGACCGTGGCGCCGAAGGTCGCCAGGTTCTCGGCGCAGATCGGGCCGGCGCCGAACCAGGAGAAGTCGGCGACGTTGATGCCGGACAGGGGTTGTCCCTGCGTGCCGAAGGCGCTCATCGCTGCGATCCTTTCGTCCTTCCCCGGCCACTGCGCTCCGCCACCCGGCCGGGCACTCCGGTGCGCCCGCGCCAGCGAGGCACTAGACAACGCCCCGCGCACGCAGCGCGTCCAGCTCCTGCGGCGACAACCCCAGCTCGTCGACGTAGACCTCGACGTTGTGCTCGCCGGGCAGCGGCGCGCGGCGGCGGATCGCCCACGGCGTCTCGGAGAGCCGGTACGGCGGGCCAGCGTAGCGCAGCGTCGCGTCCAGCTCGTCGTGGCGCACGTCTTGCAGCCAGTTCCGGTACGTGAGCTGCGGGTTCCGCACGAGGTCCTCCGGCGTGGAGACGATGCCGAACATCAGCCGCTGCCTCTGGCCTTCCTCGTACAGCGTCCACTTGCTCATGCTCTTGCAGAATCGGGCGAACACCTCGTAGATGTGCGCGAGCGTCTTGAGCATCTCCTGGAGCTTCGGCGGGTCGGCCGCGAGCTGGATGAGGCCGGTCAGGAAGCGCATGTTGAGCTGGCCGATGGTGTCGGCGTACGGCGGCTCGTTCAGGTCCTCGGCCAGGCCCTGACTCGTCATCCAGGCGAGCATCGCCGTCCACGGCGCGCCGCCGGGGGTGCCGAGGTAGGCGAACACCTGGCCGTCGGAGCAGTCGTACACGCCGATGCCGGGGATGTCGATGGGCAGCAGGCCGCGCGCGCCGGTGCGCGTGCGGATCGCCTTCGTCATGTCGAAGGTCTGCATGGCGGTCTCCTGGTTGATCGAGAGCGCCTCCTGCATCGACACGTCGACGTGCTGCCCTTCACCGGTGTTGTCGCGGTGGACGAGCGCCATCATCGTACCGGCGGCAGCCTGGATGCCGGCGCCGATGTACCCCTGCTGGCCGTAGGGCATGTTCGGCGGGTCGGCCTTGTCGCCGGCGAGGGTCATCATGCCGGACATGGCGACGCCGACGATGTCGCTCCACCGGTACTGCGCGTGCGGCCCGTCCTGCCCGAAGCCCGTCACCGACGTAAGGATCATGTCCGGCTTGATCTTCGCCAGACCGTCGTAGCCGAGGCCCATGCCGTCGAGAAATCCGGGGTGGAACGTTTCGACGACGACGTCCGCGGTGGCGGCGAGCCGCTCGAAGATCGCGCGGCCCTCCGGCTTCGTGATGTCGAGCGTAATGCCACGCTTGCTCGTGTTGAGGTTGAAGAAGTAGAGGCTGCGCGCCGGCGACGGCTCGTCGTGATAGAACGGGCCGACGTTGCGCGCGGGGTCGCCGTCCGGCGGCTCGATGCGGATGACGTCGGCGCCGAGGTCGGCGAGGAGCTTCGTGGCGTAGACGCCCACCTCACCGGCAAGGTCGAGGACGCGGATGTCCGAGAGCGCGGCATCCGCCATGTTAGACCGAGGCCTCCACGTGGTCGGTGACCGATCGATGCTGGTGCCGGCGGGCACGCGGGATGGGCAAGGACAACGCCACCTCCGGGAGCCCCGCACCCAGGGTACGGGTCACGGCAATCTATCGCCGGGCGCTCGTGGGTGCAACCGGTCGCAGGTCGCAGGTCGAACTCTGCGCGCCCGCCTACCGTGCTTGCGCGGCGGCGTGCTACGATGAGGCACTTCGGGCGGTTAGCTCAGCTGGTTAGAGCGCCACGTTGACATCGTGGAGGTCACTGGTTCGAGTCCAGTATCGCCCACCATCCCGCACCACAGAGCGCCCGCCCCCGCGGGCGCTCCGCGTCTCTGGCGCGCGCATACCACCCGCCGCCAGCGTATCCTACACTCACGACGCGGGCGCTTGCCCGGCACGGCTGTTCGATCGGAGGCAGGCATGGTAGCGCTGCTCGGCGACCTCTCGCTCCAGGACGACTACACCCATCCACTGGGGCCCGAGTCCAACTTCAACGAGAGCATGTACTTCAACTTCTTCGACCGCACGCGGAAGAGCGGCGGCTTCGTGCGCCTCGGCAACCGCGCGAACGAGGGCTACGCGGAGATGACGCTCGCGCTCTTTCAGCCGGACGGCAGCGTGCTCTTCCAGTACGGGCGCCCGCAGATCCACGCGAACGACGCCATGGACGCGGGCGGCATGCGGTTCGACGTGGTCGAGCCGATGCAGCAGCTACGCACCACGTACGACGGCGGCGCCGTGCATCTTGCCGAGCCGGCGCAGATGGCCGACCCGCGCGAGGCGTTCAGGAACAACCCGCACCGGCGCGTGCAGCTCGACCTCGTGCACGAGGCTGCGGGCCCGGCGTACGGCAGCAGCGGCGGCACGCGGGAGGTCACCGACCCGGGCAAGGAGTTCGCGAAGGCGCACTACGAGCAGCACATGCGCGTGCGCGGCAGCGTGTCGCTCGACGGCGAGCCGGTAGCGATCGACGGGTTGGGGCTGCGCGACCACTCCTGGGGGCCGAGGTACTGGCAGGCGATCCATTCGTACCGCTGGCTGACGATCAACTTCGCGCCGGACTTCGGGATGATGGTGTCGAAGATCTGGCAGACGCCGGAGCGGGCGCGCGAGGGCGGCGTCGTCGTGCGCGGTGAGAAGATGGAGCTGATCACCGGCGTGGAGATCGACACGCGGTTCGACGATAACGGGCTGTACCATCGCGAGCTGGACGCGCACGTGACGCTGGCGAGCGGGGAGCGGCTCGACGTCAGCGGCCGGGTGCTCGGCTTCATCCCCCTGCGCAACCGCCGCGAGGGCATGACGACGCACGTCGGCGAGGGGATGACGGAGTTCCGCTGCGGCGACGCGGTGGGCTACGGCCTCTCCGAGTACCTCGATCAGGTCGTCTAGGGGCGGGAGACTGGGCAGCGACAAGGTGAGCGACCTCTCCGAGCAGCTCGCATCGTTCATCCGCCATGCGGCCGGAGCGCGCAGCGTGCGTGTCTCCCAGATGCGCCGGCTGACGGGCGGGGCGTCGCGCGAGACGTGGTCGCTCGATGCGACGATCGAGCGAGGCGACGGGCGCACGGAGACCCTGCCGCTGATCCTGCAACGCGATACGCGCGGCGCGCCGAAGCAGATGTCGCGCGCGCTCGAGTTCAGGCTGCTTCAGGTTGCGCACGAGAGCGGCGTGCCGACGCCGGAGCCCTTCCTGCTCGGCGACGCGTCACTCGGCGGCGAGTTCTTCCTCGTGCAGCGGCTCGACGGCGAGACGCTGCCGAAGCGCCTGATGCGGGACGAGCAGTACGCGCAGGCGCGGCGCGCGCTGCCGGCGCAGCTCGGCCGCGCGCTGGCGCAGATCCACACGATGCCCATCGACGCGCCGGGCTTCGACGGCTTGCAGCGGCCGCCGGACGGCGTCCCGGCGGCCGCCTGGTCCATCGACCGCCACGAGCAGATCTACCGCGCGATCGCGCTCGAGCCGCACCCGGCGTTCGAGCTGGCGTTTCGCTGGCTGAAGGGGCGGATGGCCCTCACCGCGCCGCCCGCTCACCCTTCGGGCGCGGCTGGCGCACGGCCTGACCGCGTGCTGGTGCACGGTGACTTCCGCATGGGCAACGTGCTGTTCGACGCGGGCGGCATGCGGGCGGTGCTCGACTGGGAGCTGGCGCACATCGGCGACCCCGCCGAGGACCTGGCGTGGGTGATGGTGCGGTCGTGGCG
This sequence comes from Chloroflexota bacterium, assembly GCA_028872875.1. Classification (GTDB taxonomy): domain Bacteria; phylum Chloroflexota; class Dehalococcoidia; order DSTF01; family JACRBR01; genus JADMII01. The sequence goes on from JAGWOC010000014.1 coordinate 36,510, forward strand.
CTTCGGCGGCGGGCAGCCGGTGGGTGGCATCGGCACGCGCGAGGAGTTCTTCGCCGCGTACGAGGCGGCGGGCGGTGCGCCCGTCGACGCGGCGTGGGTGCGCTTCTGGGAGGTCTTCGGCAACCTGCGCTGGGGGATCATCTGCCTGAGCCAGGCGCGCACGTACCTCGATGGGCACTCGAACAGCGTCGAGCTGGCGAGCATCGGCCGCCGCACGGCGGAGACGGAGTGGGAACTGCTGTCGCTGATGGACGCGCCCGGTGCCAGATCACAGGGCCCAGGTGCCAACGATGCATGACCGGCCGACCGTCGACGAGCTGTTGCGCGCCGTGGAGCTCCTGCTCGACGAGCAGCTCGTGCCATCGCTCGACGGCGCGCGCCGGTACAACGCGCGCGTGGCCGCGAACGTCGTCCGCACGGTGCGGCGCGAGCTGGCGCTGGAAGAGAAGCAGCTCGAAGCGGAGTGGCGCGGGCTCGACGTCCTGCTGGGCCCGCTGCCGCGGCCTTCGTCGCTGGAGATCATGCGCGCGGCGCTGCGTACGCGGAACGAGGCGCTGGCGGGGCGCATCCGCGCGGGCGACGCCGACGCCGGCGACTGGCGCGCGCTCGTCCTCGCGCACGTGCGGGACGTCGTGCACGCGAAGCTCGAGGTATCGGACCCGGCGTGGTTGGCGGAGGGCTAGCGGCCGTTCCGGCTTGATGGTGCGACATCCTCGAACGGGCGGCCACATGGGGCCGCACCTACGTACGCCGCCCATCGTTCGCTGTCGCATCAGGAACCGGGCTCGATCCTGGGCTCGACGGCGCGGGCTGAAGGCCCGCGCTCCAAGGTAAGCGGCACAACGCTCCGGTGGAGGCCGAGGCAAAAGGCGCCAACGCGATCATCGCGATGCGTTTCGACGGCTCGGACCTCGGCTCGCGCTGGACAGAGATTTGCGCGTACGGGACGGCCGCGAAAGTCCGGAAGCTGGCATAATCGCAACGACCCGGAGAGGCTACCTCGGTCATTCACCGCTTCCAGATCGCTCGCTGTCTTGCCGCGGCGGTTCACCGTTGCGAGACATTACATCAGCGGCGGAAGCGGGCGAAGTCAGGCGGGCGGCGCTCCGTGAAGGCCCGGTGGCCCTCGGCCGCTTCTTCCGACTGGTAGTAGAGCGCCAGCGCGGACATTCCGAGCGCACCGATGCCTTTGATGTGGTCCGTGTCGGCGTTGAAGGACGCCTTCGCCAGCTTGATCGCCGTCGGGCTCATCGCCAGGATCTCGCGCGCCCAGGCGCGGGCTTCATCCATCAGGCGCTCTGCCGGCACGACGTGGTTAACGAGCCCCATCGCCAGCGCGTCCTGCGCCGAGTACTGGCGGCAGAGGTACCAGATCTCCCGCGCGCGCTTCTCGCCGACGACGCGCGCCAGGTACGCGGTGCCGAAGCCGGGGTCAACGCTCCCCACCTTCGGCCCGACCTGGCCGAGCCGCGCCGTGTCCGCCGCGATGCTCAGGTCGCAGAGCACGTGCAGGACGTGGCCGCCGCCGATGGCGTAGCCGTTGATCGCGGCGATCACCGGCTTGGGGATCTCGCGGATGATCGCGTGCAGGTCCTCGACGTCCAGGCCGATCTCCGACCGCGCCTGCTTGCCTCCATAGCCGCCCTGCGTCCGCACGGTCTGGTCGCCGCCGACGCAGAACGCACGGTCCCCCGCACCCGTCAGGATGACGACGCCGACGGTGCGGTCCGCCCAGGCGTCCTTGAACGCGTCCACCATCTCATCGACCGTCTCCGCGCGGAACGCGTTCAGGACGCGCGGCCGGTTGATCGTGATCGTCGCGATCCCTTCAGCCGCCTCGTAGAGGATGTCCTCAAACTGCATCGGCTGCTCCTCTCAGACGGGCGCAGGAACTTCTTACCGGCCGCCCCACATGCCGCCCGTCGCTCGCGGGTTAGACCATCGTCAGGCCGCCGCTCACGGAGAGCGTCTGGCCGGTGATGAAGCGCGCGTCGTCGGAGGCCAGGAACGCGACGGCCGCGGCGATCTCGTCGGGCTCGGCGAGACGGCCGAACGGCACGGCGCGCTTGAGCGCGTCGCCCAGCCGCGGGTTGGCGGCCGCGACCTCGCGGAAGAGGTCCGTGTTGGTCGGGCCCGGGCAGACGACGTTGACGTTGATCTGCTGCCGCGCTACCTCGCGCGCCACCGTCTTCGAGAAGGCGATGATGCCAGCCTTCGCCGCCGCGTACACCGCCTCGCCGCTGGAGCCGACGCGCGCCGCGTCGGAGCTGATGCTGACGATGCGCCCGCCGCCACGCTCGACCATGCCAGGGAGCACCGCCTTGACGCAGGTGAGGACGCCTTTGAGGTTGATCGCGATCACCTTGTCCCACGTCTCCTCGGTGCTCTCGAGGAACGGCTCCATCTTGTCCCATCCCGCGTTGTTGACCAGCACGTCGAGCGGTCCCAGCACCTCGTCGGCGCGCGCGACGGCGGCGCGCACACTCGCCGGGTCGGTGACGTCAACCCGCAGCCCGAGCGCACGCTCGCCGCACTCGGCGGCGACGGCGCGCGCCGACGTTTCGTCGGCGTCGGTCACCGCCACCCGCGCGCCGGCTTCGGCAAGCCGCAGCGCGATCGCGCGCCCGATGCCGCGGCCGGCTCCCGTCACGAACGCGACCCTGCCGGCCAACTGCTGCATCGCGGCATGCTCCTCGAATCGGGCCCGCCGGCGGCACCCGCTGATCGCCCGCGGCTCACGCGCTCAGCGCGATGATTGCCCGTCCCCGCGGTATGCGGACGGGCGCGGGCAGGCGCGGCTGGCTCAGTTGCCGAAGTCCCAGCTCTGGCCGCCGTGGTAGCGCCGGAGCACGTTCTTCGCGATCAGGATCTTGTGCACCTCGTCCGGGCCGTCGGCGATGCGCAGCGTGCGCGCGCCCTCGTACATGCCGGCGAGCGGCAGGTCGCCGGAGACGCCCGCCGCGCCCCACACCTGGATCGCCCGGTCGACGACGCGCGTGTAGGCGGCCGGCACGAAGATCTTGATCGCCGAGATGTCGGTGCGCGGGTCGCCGCCGCCCTCCATCTTCTCGGCCGTGTGGATCGTCATCAGCCGCGCCGCCTGGATGTCGATGTACGAGTCAGCAATGAAGCCCTGGATAAACTGCTTCGTCTCGAGCGTGCCGCCATGCACCTCGCGGGTCATGGAGCGCTGGACCATCAGGTCGAAGGCGCGCCACATCTGCCCGATGGAGTTCATGCAGTGGTAGACGCGGCCGGCGCCGAGGCGATCCTGGGCCGCCTGGTGGCCGCTGCCGGTCTGCCCGAGCTGGTTCGTGACCGGGACACGCACGTTGTCGTAGATGATCTCGCAATGGTCGCTGTCGCGGTTGCCCCAGACGGGGACGCCACGGATGACGTTGACGCCCGGCGTGTCCTTGGGGACGATGATCTGCGTCATCTTGCCGTTGCGGTCGGCGGGGCCGTCCGGGTCGTCGGTGCGGCACATGACGATGAAGAAGTCCGCGCGCTTGCCGTTCGACGTGAACCACTTGTGGCCGTTGATCACCCACTCGTCGCCGTCGCGGCGGGCGGTGGTCTTGAGCGAGCGCGGGTCTGAGCCGGGCTGGTCGGGCTCCGTCATGGAGAAGCCGGACTCCATCTTGCCCTCGATGAGCGGGACGAGCCACTTCTTCTTCTGCTCTTCGGTCCCGTACTTGAGCAGAATCGTCTGATTGCCGGAGTTCGGCGCGACCACGCCGAAGAGCGCCGCGGCACCGACCGCGTAGGCCAGCACCTCGTTCATGTAAGCGTGCTCGAGGAAGCTGAGGCCGGCGCCGCCGTACTCCTGCGGCAGGTGCGGCGCCCAGAGGCCCGCCTCCTTGACCTTGCGCTTGATGTCCTCGCGCAACTGCCGCGCGTGCTCGATGTCGCTTTCGGTGAAGCGCGCGTCGGTGCGCCACGTCCACAGGAAGTTCTCGTTGGGCAGGATCTCCTTGTTGACGATCTGGGCGGTCAGGGTGCGGATCTCGTTGACGCGCTCCGAGAGGGTAGGGACAGGCTGGACGTTCATGCGCATCGGGGTTCTCCTCTGGCGCTGTGACAGGACTGCGCAACGATTCTAAGCCCAATCGGGCCGCAAAGAAACACGGCCGCGTCTCAAGCTTCCGAGATCTGCCGGTAGATTCGGCCGCCGAAACTGGCAGGCGGTCAGCGCCGGCGCTGTCGGTCGGCGCGCCGACACCGTATAACGGAGTCCGGCCCCGCAGCCACCGGAGGGCGCAATGAAGGAACTACCCGTCACCGGATCATCACTTGAAGCCGTCATGGGGCAGCTCCGCGCCCTCCAGGTCTCGGACGCCGACTATCACAACGCGCGCACCTGGGGCCTCATCTACAACGCCGGACCGGACGTCGACGCCATGCTGCAGGCGGCCGCCGGCCACGTGTTGCTGGAGAACGCGCTCAACCCCTTCGTCTTCCCGAGCCTGCGCGAGATGCAGGGCGACGTCGTCTCCATCGCGGCTCACCTGCTGCACGGCGGCGACGACGTGGGCGGCGCCATGACGTCCGGCGGCACGGAGTCGATCTTCATGGCGGTGAAGACCGCGCGCGACCGCATGCGCGCCGAACGCGGCATCGTGAAGGGACGGCTGGTGATCCCGCGGACGGCCCACCCCGCGTTCATCAAGGCAGCGCACCTCCTTGACGTCGAGTGGGTGCACATGCCGCTCGGCGAAGACCTCCGCACGCGGGCCAGCGACCTCGAGCGGCTGATCACGCGGGATACCGTGTTGTGCGTCGGCAGCGCGCCGGCGTACCCGTTCGGGATGGTCGACCCGATCCCGGAGATGGCGCGCATCGCCGCGGAGGCGGGCGTGCCGTTCCACGTCGATGCCTGCCTCGGCGGCTTCATGCTGCCGTTCCTCGAGCGGCTGGGCTTCGCGATCCCGCCGTGGGACTTCCGCGTGCCCGGCGTCACCTCGATCTCCGCCGACCTGCACAAGTACGGCTACGCGGTGAAGGGTGCGTCGGTGATCCTGCACCGGCCCAAGGCGAACATGCGTCATCAGGTGTTCCTGTTCTCGGACTGGCCGGGTGGCATCTACGGCACGCAGGCGTTCCTCGGCACGAAGCCCGCAACGCCGATCGGCGCCGCCTGGGCTGTCCTGCACTATCTCGGCGAGGAGGGGTACCTGCGCCTGGCGCGCGAGACGATCGACGCGACGCGCCGCCTGATCGACGGCGTCGCGGCCATCGACGGCGTGCACGTCTGGGGCGAGCCGGACATGACGGTCCTCGCCATCGGTTCGCGCGACCAGGACATCTTCGCCATCGGCGACGCGCTCGAGCGGCACGGCTGGCACTTCGACCGGCAGGAGCAGCCGGCTGCGCTGCACCTGATGGCGAGCCCGCGGCACCGGCTCGTCGTGGACGAGTTCCTCGCCGACCTAGCGGCCGCCGTCACGCACAACGCCGGCACCAGCACCAGGGCGGCGACCTACGGCGACGACGTGAGCGCGGAGGCCGCGGCCGAGGGTTTCTGAGCGGCAGCGCGGCGGCACTGCGGTTCCCGCATCGGGCCGCGGCGTCCGGCCGGCACCCGTTGGTGTACGATGGCGGCAAGATGGAACCGCGCATCCAGTACACAACCGCGGCCGATGGCGTCAGCATCGCCTTCTGCGATGCGGGCGCCGGCGTGCCCGTCGTCTTCGTCAGCGACGCGCTGCCCTTCAGCCACGTCCAGGCCGAGGCGCAACACCCGGACGAGCACGCGATGTACGACGCGCTGGCGCGGGCGCACCGCATCGTGCGCTACGACTGCCGCGGCGCCGGGTCTTCGGACCGGGGCGTCGTCGACTTCTCGCTCGACGCGTACGTGCGCGACCTCGAAGCCGTCGCCAGCCGCGCCGGCCTGGACCGCTTCGTGCTGTACGGCGCCTGGGCGGGCGGGCCGGTGGCGATCACGTACGCCGCCCGGCACCCGGAGCGCGTATCGCACCTCGTGCTGTGCCACAGCTACGCGCGCGCGGAAGAGGCGATGCGCACGCCGGAGATGACGGCGATCCGGGGGCTGCTCGACACGAGCTGGGAGATCTTCACGGAGAGCATCGCGCGTGCCCTGATCCTCGGCTGGTCCGCGGGTGAGGCGGCGCACGAGCTGGCCGTGTTCCTGCGCGAGGCGATGACGCACGAGACGGCGCGCGTGGCGTTCCCGGCGGTCGGTGCGTTCGACGCGTCGGACGCGCTGGAGCGCGTGCAGGCGCCTACGCTGGTCCTGTGCTCGGACGACGTGCCCTGGCCGCCGACCAGCCTGTCGCGCGCGATCGCGGCGCGCATCCCGGGTGCGCGCCTGATGGCGCTCGCAGAGCGCGTCGCGGACCGCCGCGGGTACGGGGCGATGTGGGACGCGATCGACGAGTTCATCGGCGTGCGCCGGGCCGACGCGGCGTCCTACGGCGAGCCGATGGCGGCGAGCGAGTTCGTCACGATCCTGTTCACCGACATCGAGGGGTCGACCAATCTGACGCAGCGGTACGGCGACGCGCGCGCGCAGGAGCTGCTGCGCACCCACAACACCATCGTGCGCGAAGCGCTGCGGGCGCGCGGGGGCAGCGAGACGAAGCACACCGGAGACGGGATCATGGCGTCGTTCCCGTCGGCGTCGCGCGCCATCGACAGCGCGATCGCCATCCAGCAGGCGGTCGCGTCCTACAACGGGCACCATCCGGAGCTGCCGCTCGGCGTGCGCATCGGCCTCAACGCGGGCGAGCCGGTGGCGGAGGAGCGGGATCTCTTCGGGGCGGCCGTCCAGCTCGCGCGGCGGGTCTGCGACCGCGCCGAGCCGGGGCACATCCTGGTACCGGAGGGCGTCCGCTACCTGGTCGCTGGCAAGGGCTACTTGTTCGCCGACCGGGGCATCGTCTCGCTCAAGGGGTTCGAGGATCCGGTGCGGCTGTACGAGGTGCGTCAGCCCGACGCGGGGGACGCCGCCTGACATCGTGCGCCAGCGCCGGCTCCGCGGGCGAGCGCCGGTCAGCGCGCGGAGGAGCGGGCGTCGAGCCAGCGGGCGATGTCGTCGATCACCTGCGCGCGCTCGGGCTCGTTCAGGATCTCGTGATACAGCCCCTCGTAGAGCTTCAACGTCCTGTCGGCCGAGCGCGCCCGCGCGTACAGCTCGCGGCTGCCCGCCGGCTCGGTGAGCGCGTCCGCGGTGCCGTGCATGATCAGCAGCGGCAGCGTGACGTCCTCCATGCCGGCTCCGATGCGGCGGGCTGCCCGGATCATCGCCGCGATCAGGCCGGCGCGCATGCGGCCGCGGTAGACGAGCGGGTCTTCTTCGTACGCGCGCACCACTTCCGGGTCGCGCGACACGTCGGCGGCGGCGAGGCGGCGCAGCGGCAGGCGGGGGGCGATGCGGCCGAGCGCGAGCATCGCCGCCTGCAGGGGCGGCGGGGCGCCAGCGAGGGTGAGGCCGGCACCGCTCAGCAGGACGCCCTCGACGGACGGCGGGGCCGCGACCGCCGCGAGCGCGACGATCGTGCCGCCCATGCTGTGACCCAGCAGGAACAGCGGCCGGCCCGGGACCGCGGTACGCACTCGGTCGAGGAAGACGGGCAGGTCCGCCAGATACGCGCCGAACGAACGCACGAACGCACGCGGACCGTCGGAGCGGCCGTGGCCGCGCAGGTCGCAGGCGAACACGGCGTAGCCGCGGCCGACGAGCGCCTCGCCGACGTGGGCGTAGCGGCCACCGTGCTCGGCGTAGCCGTGGACGATGGCGAGCGCGGCGCGGGGCTCGCCGTCGGGCAGCCAGCGCCGCTCGAACAGGCGGAGCCCGTCGGCGGCGGCGAAGGCGCCCTCCCGGGTGCGCACGGTCTGTGCCATCGGGGGTGAGTGTACGGATAGCGGTGCGATGGGAGAAGTGGTGCGTTTCTCCTGCCATCTGCTGCCATGGCCGGGGTGATCCGAATCTGTTTTCGATTTCGGTCTGCAATTTTCATGTCCTGGGGAGGCCGCTGACCTGGAGGCGGGCGAGGGGCGCCGGGTGGCCGCTGCGGCGGGCCTGGATGGCCTCCAACTGATTGAGCGCGGCGTAGAGCTGGCGACTGAGGTGGGCCTCGTAGCGGATGATGTGGCCGCCGTATTCGGCGTCGGGGATGACGTGCGGTGGGAGCGGGTCGGGGAAACGCGCGGCGGCGGCGAGGGCGGGGGCGTAGAAGCCGCTGACCGGGGCGTCATCGTCCGCGGCCGCGAGCAGCGCGGGGGGATCGGGGCGCAGCGCATCCGCTCCGTCCGCGCGCGAGGAAGGGTCGTGAGCGCCCGATTGGGCCAGTCTGCGACGGTTGTCTTCCATCCACCCGCGGCGGAGCGCGGCCCGTTCGTCGCCCAGGTGGTTGACGGCGACGCATCCGGCCTCGGCGCGGGCGACGCGGCGGATGCGCCAGAGCAGCTCGGCGACGCGAGCGGCGAGGATGGCCTCGATGCCGGGCTCGGGCTGGAGGCTCCGGACGACGGCATCGACGAGCAGGCACCAGTCCTGGCGGGACTCGCCGGGAGTGAGGAGTTCGGCGGAGGCGAGGCCGTGCGTGAGGCCGTTGAGGCGGGCGGCATCTCTACCGCGCGGGGTGCGGGGGCCGGTACGGGGCACGGGCGGGTGTCCTTTCTCGTGGGGTGGAGCCAGTGCAGCGAGGATGGGGGAGGGGACGTGAACGTCCAAGCAGGGGATAGCACTTCATCGTGTCCGGCCGGGCGGGGGCGGACACGCGACGGCAGGCCTGCGTTTGACGCGGCCAGCGGATGGTGCTACGGTGGTGTTAGTGTCGATGTGACACTAACTCGCCCGCCACGCGGGCTGGAGGGTGCGCAAGATGACCACGAACGTCCTCGTCCCCGCTACGCAGGCAGCGGCCGCCGGCGCGGGCATCGCATGCGAGAGCGACTCGATCCGGACCGTGCCGCTCGTCGAGGAGCGTGCCTTCGCCTACTGGCAGCAGGACATCCCCGCCGAGTACTGGCGCCTCACACCGGAGGAGCTGACCGCGCGCGTGCGCGCCGCCCGGCGGGCGCTCGGCACGCGCGCGATCATCCTCGGCCACCACTATCAGCGCGAGGACGTCATCGCCTTCGCCGACGAGAGGGGCGACAGCTTCAAGCTGGCGCGCTGGGCGGCGGGGCACCCGGAGTCCGAGTACATCGTCTTCTGTGGCGTGCACTTCATGGCGGAGGCCGCCGACATCCTCAGCGCGCCGCACCAGAAGGTCGTGCTGCCGAACATGGCGGCGGGCTGCTCGATGTCCGACATGGCGGACCCGGACGACGTGTACAACGCCTGGGCCGAGATGGAAGAGATCGGCATCGCGCAGGATACGATGCCGATCACGTACATGAACTCGGCGGCCGCGCTGAAGGCGTTCGTGGGCGCGCACGGCGGCGCCGTCTGCACGTCGAGCAACGCGCGCAAGGTGCTCGAGTGGGCGTTCGAGCAGAAGAAGCGGGTGCTCTTCTTCCCCGACCAGCACCTGGGGCGCAACACGGGCTACGCGATGGGCGTGCCGCTCGACCAGATGGTGCTCTGGGGCTGGGCGCGGCCCTACGGCTCCATGGGCGGTCAGACGCTCGATGCCCTGGAGCGGAGCCGGGTCATCCTCTGGGCGGGCCACTGCTCGGTGCACCAGCGCTTCACACCGGAGCAGGTCGCGGACGCGCGGCGGAAGCACCCCGGCGCGATCGTCGTCGTGCATCCGGAGTGCCGGCTCGAGACGGTACAGGCGGCGGACCTCAATGGCTCGACCGAGTTCATCGCCAGGACGGTCGCCGAGGCGCCGAGCGGCTCGACGATCGCCATCGGCACGGAGATCAACCTGGTGAGCCGGCTGGCGAAGGAGCACCCGGACAAGACCGTCTTCTGCCTCGACCCGGTCGTCTGCCCCTGCTCGACGATGTACCGCGTGCACCCGGCGTACCTGGCGTGGACGCTGGAATCGCTCGCCGCGGGCCGCGTCGTCAACCAGATCGTCGTACCGGGCGAGATCGCGCGCGACGCGAAGCTTGCTCTCGACCGCATGCTCGCGATCACGTAGGGCCGCCCAGTTCGTCTCTCGACCCTCGCAGCCCACCCGTACGTCCACGCTGACGGTCCCGATGCGGCGACACCCCGCCCCGGTGTGCACTGTCGAATGTACACTGTGGGCCACATGCGACTGCTCAAGATCGACCCGCGCCCCACGACGTACGACTCCGTCGCCGAGGCCGTCTTCGCGTCCGAGGACGAGGGGCAGATCACCGAGGACATCGAGCACGACGTCTGGCGGCCGGTGACGCCGGCGCCGCCCGCCGCCGCGCCCGACGTCGCGTTCGTCGACGGGGTCGAGCGGCGCGACGCGCGCGTATCGGCCGAGGGTGAGGGGATGCCGTCCGCCGGCATGCTCGTCTCGTACGCCGCGGGCGCCATCTGTCCGGCGAAGTCGCCGCCGCTGCGTCACGTCTCCGTGCAGCGCCGGATCGTGCTAACGAAGGGCGCGACGGCGTCGACCATCGCGCTCGCGGCGCACAACACGACGGTCGATTACCTGCCCGCGCACAACGCCGAGGCCGACGCCGAGAGCATCGACCGCACGCTGAAGGGGCTGCGCGCCGACCTCGAGGCCGAGGTCGTGCGCTCGCTGATCGTCGACGGCGCCGGGCTGATCGTCTGCGACGGGCGGCTGCCGCCGATCCGCGACCCATCGGCGGTCGGCCTGATCAAGACGCCGCACCGCCTGCCGCTGACGCGGCCGGACCAGATGGAGGCGCTCGCCGCGCTCGGCACCGGGCAGCGCTCGCCGGTGTTCGTGCGGCGCCGCTCCGACCGCGCGTACTATTCGTGGTTCGTCGCCCTGGCCGGCGCCGGCCCGTTCGACCTCGCGCTGTCGCACCTGGCGCTGATCGAGATGGACGACGGGGTGCCGCGGGCCCGCGCGATCGAGCTCGCCGACCTGACGGCAGCGGTCCTGCCGCCGTACGCGCCGGCGGCGTACCGCGACCCGCGCGCGCCGCAGAACCTGATGCCGGTGGGCCAGCTCGAGCGCGAGCTGCGCCGCCGCCTGGGCGACCCCGACCTGTTGCGGAGGATGATGCTCGCGTCGTTTGCGAAGGAGGCGCCGTCGTGGAGCCCATAACCGAGCCCGTTGGCCTCGTCATCGGCACCGAGGACGCGTTCGCGCTCTCGTTCTGGGTGTACGTGCACGAGCATCGGTACCTGCAGCTCGACGACGTCGTGACGGTGCCGGTGACGCTGCCCGACGGCCAGCAGGTACGCCTGCACGGCATCGTCGACAGCGCGCGCTCGCGCTACGAGGGCGCGCGCTTCGATTCGGACGCACACGCGGCGGCGGAGCAGCGGCTGCCGGTCGGCATCGCGCATGCCGCGCACGTCACGGTGACGCGGGTCGAGCCGGAGATCTTCGTCGCGCCGCCGCCGGGCGCCGCCGTCTACAAGAGCGAGGGCAAGCAGCGCGACGAGGCGCTGTACTTCGACCAGATGCTCGCCGACCACACCGCCTTTATCGCCGGGCTCGCGCGGGACGGGCAGCCGGTCTACGGCAACCTCGAGTTCCTCGACGGCACGCGGGGCGCGCACATGAACATCAGCGGCATCAGCGGCGTCGCGACGAAGACGAGCTACGCGCTGTTCCTGCTGTACTCGCTGCTGCACTCGGGCGTGCTCGGCAAGCACGGCGCGAACACGAAGGCGCTGATCTTCAACGTCAAGGGCGAGGACCTGCTCTTTCTCGACAAGCCGAACAACAAGCTCGACGCCGAAGCGCGCGCCCGCTACGAGGCGATGGGGCTGCCCGCGGGGCCGTTCCAGAGCGTCGCCATCTGGTCGCCGGTGCAGAAGGGCGGCGACCTGCTGATGCCGGCGGCGGAGTCACGGACGGAGGGGGTGACCGCGTTCGCCTGGTCGCTCTCCGACTTCTGCCGCCAGCGCATGCTGCGCTTCCTCTTCGCCGAGGCCGACAGCGAGACGAGCCAGCTCTCGTTCGTCATCCGCCTGGTCGAAGAGTGGCTGGCCAGGCCGACCATCGTGTGCGACCCGGATGAGCGCGGCTTCGTGTCTGTGGCGGGCGCCGAGATTGTGACCGCGCGCAGCTTCTCCGACCTGGCCGACGCCATCGAGGCGAACATCGGCTCGATCGCCCAGCACGCCGCGGAGGGGACGCGCACCGCGTTCATCCGCAGGCTGTTCGACGCCGCGGCGACCGCCGGCCACCTGGTGCGCGCGATCCCGCCGGCGCGGGCGAAGGAGCACAGCATCCGCGTGCTCGATGGCGACGCCGGCAGGCAGGTGAGCGTCATCGACATCCACGGCCTGCCGGACCGGGCGAAGCGCTTCGTGGTGGGCGTGGTCGTGCGGCGGCTGGTCGAGCAGAAGGAGGCGATGGGACAGCGGCCGCTCGTCTTCCTCGTGCTGGACGAGCTGAACAAGTACGCGCCGCGCGAGGGGTGGAGCCCGATCAAGGAAGTGATCCTCGATATCGCCGAGCGCGGCCGCAGCCTCGGCGTCATCCTGGTCGGCGCGCAGCAGACGGCGAGCGAGATCGAGCGGCGAGTGACGGCGAACGCGTCGTTCCGCGTCGCCGGCCGCCTGGACGCCGCCGAGGGCGCGCGCGCGGAGTACGGCTACCTCACCGACGCCGCGAAGGCGCGCGCGTCGATCCTCAAGCCCGGCACGATGTTCCTGCACCAGCCGGAGATCCCGGTACCGCTGCTCGTGCAGTTCCCCTTCCCCGCGTGGGCCACGCGCAAGGACGAGGTCGACCGCTCCGGGGAGCAGGCTGGGCCCGCGCTGCGCGGCGGCAGGCTGCAGTAGCGATGCGCCTGCTGCACACGAGCGACTGGCACCTGGGCCGGACGATCCGCGGCCTCTCGCGGCAGGACGAGAGCGAGCGCGCCGTGCGGCAAGTCGTCGACATCGCCATCGGCGAACGCGTCGACGCCGTGCTGATCGCCGGCGACACGTTCGAGACGTTCGCGCCGCCGCCGGACGCGGAGCGCCTGCTGTACGACGCGCTGTCGCAGCTCCTGCGCGCGGGCATCCGCGTCGTCTCGATCGCGGGCAACCACGACTCGGCGGCGCGCATGGACGCGCTTGCCGGCGTGCTGCGGATCGCGGGCGCGCACTGCATCGGCTCCGTGCCGAAGCAGGCGTCCGACGCCGCGCTCACGCTGCCTTCGCGCGACGGGTCGGAGGCGGCGACGGTGGTCGCGCTGCCGTGGGTGCCCGAGCGGCTGGCCGTAGAGTACGAGCAACTGTTCGCCGGGCCGGTGGAGGCCATGCAGCGCTACGCCGGCCGGCTCGAAGCGGCGATCGGGCGCGTGTGTCAGGCCTTCCGCCCGGACACCGCCAACGTCTTCCTCGGGCACATGCTCATCGACAAGGCTGCGGTCGGGGGCGGCGAGCGCGCGCTGCAGATCGGGCAGGCGTTCGCCGTCCAGCCGCGGAGCCTGCCGTCCGATGCGCAGTACACCGCGCTGGGCCACGTGCACAAGCGCCAGCGCATCGGCGCCAGCCCGGCGTACTACAGCGGCTCACTCCTCCAGCTCGACTTCGGCGAGGCTGAGCAGCAGAAGTACGTGCAGGTCGTCGAGGTGCACCCCGGCCTGCCCGCCGACGTGCGCGCGGTCGAGATCGCCGGCGGCCGCGCGCTGCGCAACATCCGCCTGCGGCTCGATGAGCTCACACAGCACGCCGGCAGGTACGGCGACGCCTACCTGCGCGTCGTCGTCGAGCTGGACGCCCCGGTGCTCTCGCTGTACGAGCAGGTGCGCGAGGTGCTGCCGAATGCGCTCGATGTCTCGTTCGAGTTGACCGGCGCCGCGGCGGACGCCGGGGCGCCGCGAGAGGCGCGGCGCGGCCTCGCGCCGGGCGAGCTGTTCTCCCGCTACTACCGCGAGGCGCGAGGCGCTGAGATCAGCGCGGAGCTGCTCGCCGCGTTCAACGAGTTGTACCAGGCGGAGGTCCAGCGTGCGGCCCCGTAACCTGAGGCTCGCCGGCTTCACCTGCTACAGCGACCCGGTCGCGATCGACTTCGCGGGCATGGATCTCTTCGTCGTCAGCGGCCCGACGGGCGCAGGCAAGTCGACGATTGTCGACGCGATCTGCTACGCGCTGTACGGCCGCGTGCCGCGCTTCGACGGCACGTCGGGCCTGATCGCGCACAACCGGGACGAGATGTACGTGCACCTCGAGTTCTCCGTCGCGGGCGATCTGTACCGGGTGATGCGGACGCTGAACCGCCGCCGCAAGACGGCGAAGGACGGCAGCGAGAAGACGACGCGCCTGCCATCCACGGTCGTCCTGGAGCACCGGGAGGGCGGCGAGTGGGAGCCGATCGCCGGCCGCGTGCGTGAGATCGACGACCGCATCGAGGAGATCCTCGGGCTCGACTTCAACGGCTTCACGCGCTGCATCGTGCTGCCGCAGGGGCAGTTCCAGGAGTTCCTGGCGGGCGACCGCGAGAAGCGCCGCGACCTGCTGGTGGAGCTGCTGGACATCTCGGCGTATGGCCGCATCATGACGGCCGCCAACACGCGCGCATCGGAGCTGGCGAAGGAGGCAAGCGCCATCGACCGCCGGCTCGCGGAAGACTACGCCGACGCCACGCCGGAGGCGCTGGAAGCGAAGCGGCGCCAGCGGGAAGCCGACCGCCCCACGCTCGAGACGGCGACCCGGCTGCGTGATGCGCTCAACGGGGCGGTCGAGCTCGCGGGCACCGTTGCGAATGAGCGCGAGCGTCAGCGCAAGCTCGTCGAAGGAGCGGACGCCGCGCGGAAGGAACTGGCCGGCGCGCAGAGGCTCGCGAAGGACGGCGAGGCGCAGATCAAGGGCCTTCGCGCGGAGCTCGCCGCCGCCGAAGAGGCGCTCAAGGCCATCGCCTACGACCGCGACCTGCACCAGCGGCTGGGCGTTGCGCTCACGCACGCGGACGCCATCGAGCGGCTGACGCAGCAGCTCGGGGAGGCGACCGCCGTCGCGCGCGACGAGACGAAGCTGGCCGCGGCGAAGACGTCGCTCGCCGCTGCCGAGCGCGAGCGCACGGACGCCGAGGCAGCGGTCGCCGCGGCCCGCGAGCGGCTGTACGCGGCGCAGCGCGCCGACGCCGCAGCGCACGTGCGGGGCGGGCTGCGGCCCGGCGACACCTGCCCGGTGTGCGGCGGCGTCGTCGGCAAGCTGCCGAGAGCGCCCGCCGGCGATGGGCTCGGCGCGGCGAACAAGGCGCTCGCCGCCGCCGAGCAGCGCGGCCGGCGGGCGGCTGACGCGCGCATCAAGGCGGCGCAGGCGGTCGAGCGCGAGCAGCAGCGGCTCAAGGACGCGGCGGGCGAAGCGAAGCGAGTCCAGAAGGAGCTTGGCGCGCAGGGCGAGACGCTGCGGGGGCTGCTGCCGCCGACGATCGCGGCGGAGCGGCCCGCCATCGCGGTGGCGCTGGAGGCGCAGAAGGTCGCGGCGCGCGAGGCCGACACGGTGACGGAGCGCATCAACACACTGCGCAGGCAGATCGCGGAACTCGAGCCGCGTGTCGCGGCAAGCGGCCAGAAGATCGCCGCCCTCACGGCAACATCCGCCGGGCTCGAAGCCCAAGGAGTGGAGGCCGGCCGGGCGGCCGACGCCGGCAAGGAGCAGCTCATCGCGCTCGCGACGGAGTGGAGCTGGAGCGACATCCTCGCGATGATCGAAGCGAAGCGTGACCCACGCGCGACGCTCGTCTCGATGCGCAACGCATCTCAACAGCAAGCCGACGACATCACGAAGCGCCTGGCCGGCATCGAGGCGGAGGAGAAGCGCATCGAGCAGGCGATCGTGAGGGCGATGGAGCTGCGCGCCGAGCTGCAGGAGAAGCGCGAGCGCTCCGCACTCTACGGCGAGCTGGGGCGGCTCCTGCGCGCGGACAACTTCCAGGCGTTTGTCATCGAGGAGGCGATGCAGGCGCTCGCCGACAGCGCCTCGCGCCACCTGGCGACGCTCTACGACCAATTCGCGATCACGGTCGATGGCGGGGAGTTCCAGGTCATCGACCACTGGCAGGCGGACCAGGTGCGCCCGGCGCGCACCCTCAGCGGCGGCGAGACGTTCGTCGCCTCGCTGGCGCTGGCGCTGGCGCTGTCCGAGCGCCTGCCGGAGCTGCGCAGCAAGACGGCCGCCGTGCTCGAGAGCCTGTTCCTCGACGAGGGCTTCGGCGCCCTCGACCCGGAGGTGCTGGAGGTGGTCATCTCCGCG
The DNA here is from genome assembly GCA_028872875.1 of Chloroflexota bacterium. Taxonomy (GTDB): domain Bacteria; phylum Chloroflexota; class Dehalococcoidia; order DSTF01; family JACRBR01; genus JADMII01. The sequence goes on from JAGWOC010000014.1 coordinate 52,747, forward strand.
CTCGAAGGGCTTCGTTCCGAGGAGCGCATGGTGGGCATCATCACGCACGTGCCGGAACTCGCCCGGCGGATCGAGTCCCGCATCGAGGTGTCGAAGTCTCCCGCCGGCAGCACGGCGTCCGTCGCCTGACGCGCGGCCGCCGCGCTATCGCTTGCGTGCGAACAGGACGCGCCAGGCGACCACGGCGCAGGCGGCGCCGAGCGCGGCGACGCCGGCGATCGGAGCAATCGGCAGCCCGCGCGTGTCGATGGTGTCGAGCGGGCCGTCGGCGACGGCGCGGCGCGAGAGCGTCCTGGCGGCGGCCACGTCCGGGGCCGGGCGCCCGGCCGCCGCGTCGCGCGCCTCGATGGCGACCGCCGCCTCGGCGGCCGGCGCGCCCGCCTCGCCTTCGCGCTGCTCGCCGGCGGTCAGGTCCGATTCGCTCGCCGGCTCGCGCATCTGCTCGGGGAGCGGGTCGAGGGCGACGACGGCCACGCCGGGCGCATCACCGTGTGCCCGCGTGTTGCAGCGCTGGCGGGGCGTGTGCCGCCCGTCGCATCCGTCGTCGTGTCCGTAGGCCTTCATGTCAGCCACCTGTACGGGATCACGGCGTCGCCGCCGGCGTCAGCGCCGGCCCGCGCAGCGTGAACGTCTTGATGATGTACACGTCCTGGTCGTTGGGCGCGTAACACTCCGCCTTGTAGGCGCCCGGGGCATCGAGCGTGAAGTCGAACGACAGGTTGCCGGGGAAGGGGGTGAGCTTCGGGCTTCCCTCCGGGTACGCCGGCACCGTGTCGTGCCCGAGCGGCTTGATCAGCCGCGTCCCCTGCCGGATCTCGCACTGGACGTCCACGCCCACCGGCAGGTTCTGCTGGTAGGCGACGGCGGCCGTGAGCGGCGCGCCCGGGCGCATATCGCCGGTGACGGTCAGCGACTGGAAGAAGTCGCTCGTGCGCGCCGGTGTGCTGAAGCGCACGCCGCAGGCGGCGGCGAGCAGCGCGGCGGCGGCGAGCGCGAGCAGCATCGGGGGGATCCTCACGACGCTGCATCGTAGACGGCCCTCCATCCCCGGACAAGCGCGGCGACGGCGCGCCTCCGCCGCCGATCTTCCAGAGTCCCGCCACTCGTCGTCATACAATGCCCGGCATGGACGTCCCCTCGCTGCACCCGTGGGACCTCAGCCCGACCGAGGCGATCGCCCTGCAGCGGCAGCTCGCGGCGCGCGTCGTGCGCGAGGGCGTCCTCGCAGAGCGCAACGTGCGCTTCGTCGCCGGCTCCGACGTCGCGTTCGACCGGGCGAACCGGCGCGCGGCCGCCGCGGTCGTCGTGCTCGCCTACCCGTCGCTCGATGTGGTCGAGCAGGTCACGGCCGAATCGGCGGTCACATTCCCGTACGTGCCGGGCCTGCTCTCGTTTCGCGAGACGCCGGCGCTGCTGCCGGCGTTCCAGCGTCTGCGCGGCCGTCCGGACCTGCTGATGGTCGACGGGCACGGCTACGCGCACCCGCGCCGATTCGGCTTCGCCTGTCACCTCGGCCTGCTGCTCGACATCCCTACGGTGGGCGTGGCGAAGTCGCGCCTCGTCGGCGAAGCCGGCGCCGCCGGCCGGGCGCGCGGCTCGCGCGCGGACCTCGTTGACGGTGGCGAAGTGATCGGCTCGCTGCTGCGCACGCGCGCGGGCGTCCGGCCGGTCTTCGTGTCCGTCGGCCACCGCATCGGACTTGCGGACGCCGAGCGCTGGGTGCTGCGCTGCGCGCCGTCGCACCGGCTGCCGGAGCCTACGCGCCTCGCCGACCGGCTGGCGGGCGAGGCCAAGCGGCACATGCTCGCGGCGACCATCGAGATGATCGTCGAGCAGCGCGCGGGCGAGCGCGGGCGATGGGAGTGGGTGGCGGATGAACAGCGCGCGGTGTTCCGGCACGACCTCGACCCGATGCCGGTGCACTACGGCTGCTCGCCGGAGCTCGTCTGCCCCGGCGATGGAGAGCTGCTGGACATCATGCTCGTCGACGCGCGCGGCCACGAGCGCGAGGAGCGGCTAGCGGTGCGCGCGGTCGACGTGCTGGAGAAAGCCGACGGCGACCACAAGCTCCTCGCCGTGTCCGCCGACCGCCCGGAGGAGCGCCTCGACGGCGTGCGCGACCGCATCCGCGCGTGGTACGTCGCGCAGCGCAAGCCGGTCACGGAGTGGAAGGGCGAAGCCCGCGCCCTCGCGTTCATCGACGAATGCCGCGCCTACACCGAAAGAGAGCCGCAATGACACGCCCCAGACAGCGCGACCGGGTGCTCGCGGAGGCGCGCAGCGGCGTCGCGCGTGCGGCCAACTTTTCCGGCTGGCTGTTCGACGTCCACGCAACCCACCTCGACCCCCCAATGCGCTACCATGCATCGCGTTGGCATACGAGGACACGTCAGGAGCGCACCAGCACATGCACGAGCTACGCGACAGACTGATCGCCCTGCGCGAGCGCATCGAGCACGTCCTGGTGCGTCTTTGACATCGCCGGGCTGGAGACGCAGGCCGCGGCGCTCGAGGCGCAGAGCAGCGCGCCGGGCTTCTGGGACGACCCGCAATCCGCGCAGGACGTGATGAAGCGCCTGTCGGGACTGCGTCAGCGCATCGACACGTGGCGCGGCCTCGAGGCGCAGGTGCGCGACCTGCTCGAGCTCGTCGAGCTCGCGCGGGCCGAGGACGACGCCGCGATCGCCGGCGACATCGCACGGGACGCCGACGACGTCGAGCGGCGGCTCGGCGCGCTCGAGTTCGAGCTCGCGTTCTCCGGCCCCTACGACGACCGCAACGCGATCATCGCCATCCACGCGGGCGCGGGCGGCACGGAGTCGCAGGACTGGGCGGAGATGCTGCTGCGCATGTACCTGCGCTGGTGCGAGCGGCGCGGCTTCCCGGCCGAGGTGATCGACCTGATGCCCGGCGAGGAGGCCGGCATCAAGAGCGCCACCGTCGAAGTCACGGGCGCGCACGCCTACGGCAACCTGAAGAGCGAGCGCGGCGTGCATCGCCTCGTGCGACTCTCGCCGTTCGACTCCGCGCACGCGCGCCACACATCGTTCGCACTCGTCGAGGTGCTGCCGGAAGCCGGCGACGCCGCCGAGGTCAGGATCAGCGCGGACGACATCCGGGTCGACGTCTTCCGCGCCAGCGGCCACGGCGGCCAGAACGTCCAGAAGAACTCGACGGCGATCCGCATCACCCATCTGCCGACGGGCATCGTCGTCACCTGCCAGAACGAGCGCTCGCAGCACCGCAACCGCGAGTCCGCCATGCGCGTGCTCGAAGCGCGCCTCATCGAGCGCGAGCTGGAGCGCCACGCCGACGAGCAGGCGCGCATCAAGGGCGAGCACGTCAGCGCGGGCTGGAGCAACCAGATCCGGAGCTACGTGCTGCACCCGTACAAGATGGTGAAGGACCACCGCACCGGCTACGAGACGAGCGACGCCGCCGGCGTCCTCGAGGGTGACCTCGACCCGATCATCCAGGCGTATCTCAAGTCGCAGGTCGGACAGGATGCGGCGTAGGATGGGGCGCGGGGCTCGATGGCCGGATGTCAGCGGCCCGTCCTTGACCCCGCGGCGCCAGCGCCCGGCACCGGTCCTGGCAGCCCTCGTGCGCGCGGTGTTCCCGCTGGCCGCCGCCCTGCTCGCGCTGCTCGCCCTGCTGGCGCCGCCGCGGCTCGCGGCGCGCGCGCAGCAGCCGCCGATCGTCGTGCAGAGCGACCAGGCCGAAAACGACTTCCCCGCGGGCGTCACCTTCCGTCTCTCGTTCACCGCACCATCGCCGCCGAAGGAGGTGCGCGTCAACTACACGCTGGCGCCCGACGGCACGGCGGCCACGGCCGTCGCGCAGTGCAGCGGCACCGCGACGGTGAGCTGCAGCTACGGGCTGGCGAGCGGCAACGGCATTGTCATCATCCCGGGCGCGCACATCACCTACCACTGGGAGATCAGCGACACCGGCGGCGACCATCTGACGACGCAGGACAAGCTCTACGTCCACCAGGACACCCGCTTCACCTTCAAGACGCTGACGCAGGGCAACGTCACGCTCTACTACCACGCCGGCGCGCTGTCCGAAGCCCGGGCCGTGCTCGATGCCGCCGTGCAGACCATCCGCAGCGTCGGTGCGCTCGAGCAGACGCAGGTGACGTTTCCTGTCAAGGTGTTTCTGTACCAGACGGCGCAGGAGATGCAGCCGGCGATCGCGCCGGGCAGCATCAACCCCGGCGTCACGATCCTGGGCGAGGTCGTGTACTCGGATACGGCGATGGTCTCGGCGGACGTCGACACGCTGGACATCACGCGCCACGAGGTCGCGCACATCGTCACGGGCCAGGCGACGAAGGGGCCGTACGGGCTGCCGGCGTGGATCAACGAAGGCATCTCGGTGCATGCGCAGCAGCACATGCTCGCGGGGCAGCGGGACGCGCTCGACGCCGCGATCCGCGCCGACCGCCCGCTGTCCATCACGCAGCTCAGCTCATCGCTGGCGGGGAGCAGCCCCGACACGGTCAACCTCTTCTATGGCGAGGCCGGCGCCATCGTGAAGCACCTGATCGACGCGCACGGAGCGGCGAAGTTCGCCGAGCTGCTGCGCACCTTCAAGGACGGCTCGACACCCGATGACGCCTTCCGCAAGGTGTACGGCTTCGACCAGCTCGGACTGGAGAACGAGTGGCGGCAGTCCGTCGGCCTGCCGCCGCGCGCCGCGGCGCCGACCGCCGCACCCGCTGCCACCGCCGCGGCCGCGCAGCCGTCGACGGCCGGCCCGGGCGT
>JAGWOC010000146.1 GCA_028872875.1 Chloroflexota bacterium
CCGCGTGGCTGTCAAAATGGCTGACAACGTCGCCCACTCATCGGCCCCGGTCGCACCCGTGCTGACGACACCCGAGCGCAGACGTGTTGCGCGATCAGACGAATCAGCCGGGGCAGTTGCAGCAAGGACGGCGTGCTGCGGGTCAACTGGCGCATCGTCATGGCGCCGATGCCGCTGGTCGACGACGTCGTCGCCCACGAGTTGTGCCATCTGAGCGGCGCCAGCCGGCACGACGCGCGGTTCTGGGCCGCAGTCGCGGGCGTGCTGCCGGACTGGGAGCAGCGGCGCGCACTGCTCCGGAGGCGTGGCGCGGAGTTCAAGCTGGACTGAGCCGGAGGCCCCCCGTCATGGACAGCATGCGTCGGATACTCTGTCCCCGGATCTCGGATCCAGCAACGACCTACCGCGGGAGCCTGACGCCGTGACCATCGCACCCAACCCGCTGGCCTGGCTTCTCGACCGACGGGCCGCACGGCGGATTCGCGCCAGGGCCGCCTGGATCACGCCGCAGCTTGTACAGGGACCGCACTTCGCGAGCAGACACGCGCGTCTGATCGCGGCGATGGGCGTCGACAGCGTGCTCGACCTGCGCGCCGAGGACGAGCATGACCGGACGCAGCTCGCCGCCGCACGGCTGCGCTACCACCGGCTCCCGATGGAGGAGTTCGCGCCGCCAGCGATCTCGCAGCTCAAGGAGGGCACGGCGTGGGCCCTCGGCGAGATGGCCGCCGGCCACGCCGTCCTCGTGCACTGCCGGCTGGGGATGAGCCGCAGCGTCTGCATGGCCTGCGCCATCCTCATCGCCGAAGGACACAGCTTCGAGGCGGCGCTCCGGACCGTGCGTGCGGTCCGCCCGTCCGCACGCCTGACGCCGGACCAGTTGGACTGCCTCGCGACGTTTGCCGACCACGGCGCGGCGGACGCCTGACGCGATGAGGCGGCGTCGCGCGGCCTTTCCGGCTAGCGGCGGCGCACCGCCGTCACCTGCAGCTTGTTGCCCCAGCGGCCGAGCACCGCATCGGTCAGCCGCACCGCCGACCGGTACGCGACATCGCCCACCGGCCGCGACGCCACCCGCATCAGCGGCCCGGGCTCGTGCTTGTAGTACAGCAGGTAGCGCCGTGTGCGCGCGCTGAATCCGAGCGTGCGCAGCTCCTCGCGCACGCGTTCGGGGCGCAGACGCGCCACGCGGTTGCCCGCATCCTCGCGGTTCGTCGACACGCCGAGCCGGACGGCGAGCTGGGTGCCGGCCGCGTCGGCGGGCTCGTTGATGCTCACCGCGCACGCGGCGACGCGCGCAAGTTCCCGCACGCCGGCGAGCGGGTCTTCGAGGTGGTGCAGGCCGTCGTGCACGTACGAGACATCGGCTGCGGCCGTCCGCACGGGCAGATGCTCGACATCGCCGACGACGACGAAGTACTCCAGCCCGAAGCGTCCGGCGCGTGCCTTCGCGCGCCGCGCGCAGCCCTCGGACAGGTCGATGGCGAGCACGCGCGCTCCTTCGCGGGTGAGGAACTCCGCGTCCATGCCGCTGCCGCAGCACGCATCGACGACGGTCTTCCCTCGCAGCGGCGGCAGGAGGGCGACGCTGCGCCGGAACTTCTCTCCCAGCACCCAGGCGTACGCACGCGGCGCCCCGTGCGGACGGTTGATCTCGAACTCCTCGGCCACCTGCCGGTCGAAGTAGCCCGCCTGCTGGCCCTTGTGCGCGCGCAGGTGGTCGAGCTCGTCGTGCACCGCGGCCGCGTCGAGGTCCGGCGGCAGCAGGATGGGGATGCCGTCCACGACCGGATACACACGGCCGCATGCCTCGCAGCGCGTCTCCTCCGCCGACCAGCCGAGCGCGCCGCGGCACGCGGGGCAGGCGAGCAGGGCGCGGAGGTCGTTACCGTCCACGGTTGGAGCCCAGCGCGACGCCTTGACCGCCGTCAGCCGCGGGCGACGGCAGCAGCCCCGGCCGGCCTCTGCGCCGCAGGGCGAGGTCGTACGCCTGCACGTGCACTTCCGTGCAGCGCTCGACCGAGAAGCGCTCGACCGCACGCGCGCGCCCCGCGTGGCCCATGCGCTCCCGCAGCGCCGCATCGTCGAGGAGCCGGAGGGCCGCCCGCGCGATGGCGGGCGGATCGAGCGGCGGCACGACGAACCCGGTCACGCCATCTTCGACGACATCTGCCACCGCTCCGACGTCCGTGGCCACCACCGGCAGCCCGCACGCCATTGCCTCCAGCACGACCGTGGGCACGCCCTCGGAGCGCGGCACGGACGTCA
>JAGWOC010000081.1 GCA_028872875.1 Chloroflexota bacterium
TAGGGCTGCATCCGATCGCCTTTCACAGACAGCGCGCGAGCCAACGAGGGTGCGGCTCGCGCGCGACGCCGCCGACGCGACGGCTCCTCCCGCAAGATTGACGGCGGCGGCGCGATGGGGTCGCCGGTTGCCCATCCCGTGCATTCCACTCACGCGACTCGCGCGTGCGATGCTTGTTGGCACCATACGCGCCGGGGCCGTCAGCATTCATCCTGCCGCCGCGGACGGGCGAGGTAAAGGGCCTTCGGGACCAACCGGACCGGGCCGATCGGGCCCCCGGCCGCGGCCCGTACCGCGCCATCTTCCGGGTAAACCTCCCGGCCGCCAGCCGCGCGCCGCACCTCGGGCCGTTCGGCTCTGGTGGCGAAAGATCGCGCGATCCTAGAGTGGGACGGGCGCTGTGCATTGCGTGCGCGGCCACCATACGCAGGAGGGTACCATGCTCAGCCTCTCACGCCTGCTGTCCGGGGCCATCGCCACCGGCGACCCCCTGCGCTACGGCCGGCGCTCGGCCGACCTCCCCTCCCACCTCCTGCACTTCTCCGCCGACAAGAAGCCCGTCGTGGTCTGGAACGTCACGCGCCGCTGCAACCTCCACTGCATGCACTGCTACGCCGCCGCCGGCGACCGCGACTACCCGGGCGAACTCTCGACCGACGAGGCGATATCCGTCGTCGACGACCTGGCGGCCTTCCATGTGCCCGTCGTCCTCTTCTCCGGGGGCGAGCCGCTCACCCGGCCCGACCTCTTCACGCTGTCGGCGCGCGCCCGCGACCGGGGCATGCGCGTCGTCCTCTCGACCAACGGCACGCTGCTGACGCCCGAGATGGCGCGCGAGATCAAGCAGCAAGGGTTCTCCTACGTCGGCATCAGCCTCGACGGCCTCCCCGCGACGCACGACCGCTTCCGCGGCATGCCCGGCGCATTCGAAGCCTCCGTCCGCGGCATCCGCGCCTGCCGCGAGGCCGGCGTCCGCGTCGGTGTGCGCTTCACCATCACCCGCCGCAACAAGGGCGAGCTGGCCCCGATCCTCCGCCTCGTCGAGGAAGAGGAGATCCCCCGCCTCTGCGTCTACCACCTCGCCTACAGCGGCCGCGGCAAGAAGATCGCCCGCGAGGACCTCGCGCACGACGAGACGCGCGAGGCGCTCGACCTCCTCATCGCGCAGGTGCGCGACTGGCACGCGCGCGGGCTCGACAAGGAGGTGCTCACCGTCGACAACCACGCGGACGCCGCCTACCTCTACCTGCGCCTCGAACGCGAGCACGACGCCCGCGCCGATGAGGTGCTACGCCTCCTGCGCTGGAACGGCGGCAACAGCAGCGGCACCGCCATCGGCTGCATCGATAACCTCGGCGACGTGCACCCCGACCAGTTCTCCTGGCATCTGGGGCTCGGCAACGTGCGCGAGCGGCCGTTCAGCGCCATCTGGCGCGACGAGTCGATCCCGCTGCTCCACGACCTCCGCCATCGCCGCGAGCGCATCTCCGGCCGCTGCACGCGGTGCCGCTTCTACGACATTTGCAACGGCAACCTCCGCGTCCGCGCCGAGTCCGCGACGGGCGACCTCTGGGCCTCCGACCCCGCCTGCTATCTGACCGACGAGGAGATCGGGCTCGCCGAGCCCGTCAACGCGTGATGCGGCCCGCCACGCCGGCCACCCGCCCCCCGCTCTTCGACGTCGACTTCGCGCGCACGCCGTTCACCATCGCCTGGGAGATCACCCGCGCCTGCGCCCTCGCCTGCGTGCACTGCCGCGCCGAGGCCATTCCACAGCGCGATCCGCGCGAGCTCACGACCGCCGAAGCGATGCAGATCCTCGACCAGATTGTCGAGATCGGCCGCCCCATCCTGGTCGTCACCGGCGGCGACCCGATGATGCGCCGCGACGTCTTCGACATCCTCGAAGGCGCCTCCGCGCGCGGCCTCAAGGTCGGCTTCTCCCCCAGCGCCACGCCGCTCCTGCGCCGCCCGGCGATCGAGCGCGTGCGCGACGCCGGCGTCGACATGGTGCACATCAGCCTCGACGGCTCGCGGCCCGAGGTGCACGACGCCTTCCGGCAGGTGGACGGCGCCTTCGCCCGCACGATGGAGATCCTGCGCGACGTCCGCGAGGTGGGGCTGCCGCTCCAGGTCGGCACCACGGTCTCGCGCCACAACATCCAGGACCTGCCCGCGATCGCCGAGACCGTCGCCGCCGCCGGCGTCACCGTCTGGAACGTCTTCTTCCTCGTCCCCACCGGCCGCGCCCAGCAGGACGCGATGCTGTCCCCGCGCGAGCACGAGGACGTGCTCCAGTGGCTCGCCGAGCTCTCCGAGCGGGTCCCCTTCCGGGTGCGCACCACCGCGGCGCAGCACTACCGCCGCGTGCTCATCCAGCGCGCGCGCGCGCGCCAGTCGCAGGCGGCCGCGGAGATCAACCTCACCGGCGCCGGCTACGCCTTCCGGCAGGGACGCGCGCCCGCCGAGAAGGGCGTCAACGACGGCAACGGCTTCTGCTTCATCTCGCACATCGGCGACGTCTACCCCAGCGGTTTCCTGCAGATCAGCGCGGGCAACGTGCGCACCGCGCCGCTCGCCTCGATCTACCGCGATGCGCCGCTCTTCCGCGCCTTGCGCGACCCCTCGCTGCTCAAGGGCAAGTGCGGCCGCTGCGAGTTCCGCGAGATCTGCGGCGGCTCCCGCGCCCGCGCCTACGCCGTCACCGGCGACCCACTCGCCGAGGAGCCCTGCTGCGTCCACGTACCGGCATAGGAGCGCGTCGAGCATACACCGAAGGTAACGCCGCCTCCGCGGCGCACCACTCGTCCTCTCACAGCGGCCGGCTCTCCGGCCCGCGTGCCACGCCGGTCGCAGCGGATCAACGTGTCCACCTTCCAGCCTCCATCTTCCAGCGTCCCGCTCGTCGCGGTCCGATCGTCACGCCGGAACGGGCCGCATGTCCCTACAACGCGGCGCGCCCGCCCGGTACGCTCGCCGCAGGAGCACACACATGGCACGCTGGTCGATCCCCGCAGCCGGACTCCTCACACTCGTGATCGCGATCGGTCTCGCCGTGCTCTTCTGGCCACGCGGCGGCGCCGCCGCACCGTGCGACCGGACGGCCTTGGCGCAGTCGCTCCGCGAGCAGGTGCAGCGCGCTGAGGCCCAGGGCATGATGCAGTTCCGCGCGTCGATGCCGGCCGCCTGCCACGACGCCGATATGAACGGCGTCATGGCCGAGGTGACGCGCAACTGGCACGCGATGACCGGCGGCACGATGATGCGCCAGCCCATGCAAGCTGGCCCATGAGCGACGAGCCCGCCGCCAGTGGCGCCACGCCGCGCGACTGGGTCAGCGACCTGATGGCGGCGTACCGTGACCGCCTCGTCGGCGGCCTGTACAGCGGCATCTACCGGCTCGAAGGCGCGCCCCTGCGTGAGGTGATGGACGCCCAGGCCGAGACGTGCATGCAGGCCTTCGTCGCGCTCCACGACATCCCGCCTGACCTTGACCTCGACGGCTTTCTCGAGCGCATGAAGACGGCCGGACCCGGCCGCGTCCGCATCGACCGCCTCGGCGGCGGCGAGTTCCTCTGGACGGAACTGCACGAAGGGGCGTGCGTCTGCCCGCACGTGCGTCAGAACATCATCCCACTCGACGCCAAGCTGTGCCTCTGCGGCGAAACCTGGGTGCGGCTGCTCGTCGAGCGCCACGCCCGCCGGCACGCGCGGGTCTCGCTCGTCGAATCCGTCGCGACGGGCGCCCGCGACTGCGTCTACCGCATCGTCCTCGGCGCGCCCCTCAACGTTGCGTCGCCCGTCGCAGCAGTGCCGCCACCGGTGCGCTGAACGCTTCCGCCGTCCCGCCGCCACCGGCGCCGTACCCCTTCGCCGGCTCGTGCTGCGCCGCCTGGCGCGCGGCGAACGCCGCCGCCTCGGACCGCCGCCGGAACCCCAGCTTGCTGAGGATGTTGCTGACGTAGTTCTTCACCGTCTTGTGGCTCAGTGACAGCCGCGCGGCGATCTCCTTGTTCGTCAGCCCCTCGGCGATGAGCCCCAGGATGCGCTGCTCCTGCCCGGAAAGCTGTGACAACTCGCCGTGTGCGTTCTCCTCGCCGCCCGTCCGCAGGCGCTCCATCACCGCCGCCGTCACGCCCGGGTCGAGCAGCGACTGCCCCCGCGAGACCGCCGCGATTGCCTCGGCGAGCACGTTGCCGCGCGTCTGCTTCAGCAGATACCCCGACGCGCCGGCGATGATCGAGGCGATCACCGCCTCCTCGTCCGGGTACGAGGTCAGCATGATCACCTTGACCGCCGGCTGCTCCTCGCGGATCTCCCGGCACGCCTCGACGCCTGAGCCGTCCCCAAGCCGCACGTCCATGATGATCACGTCCGGCATGACGCGCGCCGCCTCCGCCACGGCGGTCTGCACCGAGCTCGCCTCGCCGACGACACACATGTCCGGCCGGCGGTTCAGCAGCGCCCGCAACCCCTCCCGGACGACCTCGTGGTCGTCCACCGTCATCACACGGATCTGCTCGCGCATGGTTCCACGCTCCTTCCACGGATCCCGGCCGATGTGCGTCCCCCAATGTCGTGCGCACACCGCCCACGCCGGCCGGCGTTGGCAGCGCCGATCGGCCCTATGCCCAACGGCCCCCGATCATGCACCATGCGGCCATGACGACGGCTGTGATCCTGGCGGGCGGCGCGGGCTCGCGCATCGGCGGCGACAAGCCTTCCGTCGTGGTCGCCGGGCGCCCCCTGCTGCAGTGGGTCATCGATGCGCTGGCGCCCGTCGTCAGCCGCGTCGTCCTCACCGTCGCCCCCGGCCAGGGCCTGCCGCCGGTCGAGACCGCCCTCCCGCTCGTCGTGTGCGAGGACCTGCTCCCCGCGCGGGGGCCGCTCACCGGCATCTACACGGGGCTGAGCTGCGCACGGGCGCCCGAAGTGCTGGTCGTCCCCTGCGACGCCCCACTCGTCCGGCCCACGCTCCTGGAGCTCCTGCTCAGGCAGACGGGCGCCGGCGCCGTCGTGCCGGAAGCGAACGGGCGCCTGCAGACCGCCTTTGGCGTCTGGTCCCAGCGCTCCACGAGCGCCCTGATCAGCGCCCTCAACGGCGAGCACCTCTCGGTGCGCGCGATTCTCGACCAGGTCGACGCGCGCATCGTCGCCGAGGATGAGCTGCGCGCGGTCGACCCCGACCTGCGCTCCTTCTGCAACGTCAACACTCCGGACGACGTCGCGCGCGTGGAACGCTTCCTGCTCGAGGCGCCCGAGGTCTGACCGGCGCCCGCATCGTCCTTCACCCTGCCGCATCGCCGCGCACACGCCCGGTCTCCTCACGGCTGCGACCCCGGCGACGTCAGCGGGCCCAGCTTCGCGTGCCCCGGCTTCCGGTCGAGCGTCCCCGGGTCCTTCGTGAAGCCACCGAACATGTCCTGCTGCCGGTACGCGATCAGCGTGTCCATCAGCTCGGAAGGCTCGCCGCGCTGGCGCTTCTCGATCTCCCCCTTCAGCGTGTCGAGCGCCGGCCACACGTCCGGGCCAAAGAGCCACTCCAGGTACTCGCGCGGGATGCGCGGGTTCGCCTCGTCCACCTCGCCGTTCGGGAGCAGCCGCGGCGGCGCCAGCGGCGGCACGTAGTACAGGTTGGGCTCTGTCCCGAACTCGGGGTGGAGGCGGATCGCCACCTTCCACTTCGTCACCAGCTTGTACACCGCGCTCCCCGGGTCATCGAGGTAGCCGAAGAAGCGCACGCGCCCCGGACACTGGCGCATGCACGCCGGCGGCACGCCCTGCTCGACCCGCGCGAAGCAGAGCACGCACTTCTGCGACAGCTTGCGCACCGGGTTGAAGTAGATCCGCTTGTACGGGCATGCCTCTGCGCAGAAGCGGTAGCCGTGGCAGCGCTCTTCGTCGATGAGCACCGTGCCGTTGTCCTCGCGCTTGTAGATCGCGGTGCGGGGGCACGCTTCCAGGCACGCGGGCCGCGTGCAGTGCATGCAGATCCGCGGCAGGTAAAAGAAGTAGCTGTTCGGCCACTCGCCCGCGCCCTGGTCCTCGTCCCAGTTCATCCCCCAGCCCGTCTCACGGTCCTTCGTGAGCATCACATTCTGGTCGCCGTTCCACACCTGGTCGTAGTTGTAGTCCCAGGCGACGCCGAAGTCGGCATCCGTCGGCAGTTGGCTCGGCTTCGCGTGTCCCTGCGCGTCGAAGCCGCCGGCGATCTCCATCCAGTTGCGCGGAGAGCCGGCGCCGGGGAGCGTGTTGACCACGTTCCACCACATGTACTCCATGCCTTCCTGGTCGGTCCACAGCGTCTTGCAGGCGATGGAGCACGTCTGGCACCCCAGGCACTTGTTGAGGTCAAACACCATCCCCAGTTGGCGCTTCGGCGTCGGCGCGCGCTCCGCCATCAGGCCCTCCTCCGCATCGCGGACGGCGCCGCGAGCACGGCGTACAGCGCCGCCGCAACCGCAGCCGACACGACAGTCGCCGGGATCGGCGTCAGTTCGCCGCCCAACGGGAACGGCGCGTGCAGCACCGTCGAGAACACGAAGCGCATCGCGAGCCGCCAGGCCGTGACGCCGCTCGGATTGATCCAGCCGTACGCCAGAATCCCCGCGCCCCACGCCACCCATGCCGCGCGCGCCGGTGCCGCCGCCAGGAGCACCCGGACGAGCGCCACCGCGAAGAGCGGCACGAGCACGGCGGCGAGCAGCAGCGCCAGATCCTCGACCCCCAGCGCATCCGTCGCCGCGACGATCGTGCCGGCCACGACGCCAGCGCAGACGAGCGCCGGCCGGAACCAGCGATAGCCGAAGCGTCCCGCGGCCTGCGACGCCGCGTAGAGGTTTGCCGCCACCGCATTCGACTGCAACGCCACCACCACGACCAGCCCGCCCGCGCCGATCGGCAGCGCCGACATGAACCCCGCCACGTCGCGCGCGTTCACCGTGAATACCCACAGCACACCCACGACCGCGTACCACGCCGTCATGACGCCGGCCCCCGCGAACACGCCCGCGCCAGCGTCGCGCGCGGACGGCGTGTCGTAGGCGTAGTCCGCCACCACCGGCAACCAGAGCAGCGGCATCGCCGCGATCAGGTCGAAGCCCTGCGCGCGCGTCGGCCAGCCGCCCAGCCCGTCGGCATCGTGCAGCATCGGGATGCCGTACGTGACGATCCCCGTGAGCGTCACCAGCACGATCAGCAGCAGCCCCACCCAGAACGCGAACCAGCCGATCCAGCGCTGCACGAACAACCGCGGCGGCAACAGCGCCAGCGCCAGCGCGACAGCGCCGAGCAGGAGCACCCAGACCGCACGCGGCCCCGCCAGCCCCGGCACGTTCGCCGCGACATTCGCCGCGAACGCCAGCGTGAACACGGCCAGCACCACGTGCCGCACCACCAGCAGCGCCGCGATCAACGGCCCCGCCGGCACGCCGAGCGCCGACGACAGCAGCCCCACCGTGTTGCGCCGCCGCCAGGCTGCTGCCGCGCCGACCGCGCCGACCAGCGCCGCGCCCGCGAAACTGCCGCCGACCGCGATCGCGATGGCGTCGCGCAGCGACAGCGCCGGCACCAGGTACGCCGCCGGCACGAACACCAGCAGGCTCATCGAGAGCGCGCCCCACAGCAGCGCCTGGTCGCGCATCCGCAGCGGCCGCGCGACGGTCAGGCCGCGCGCCGTCGGAGCCGTCAGCGCACCGCGCACAGCCTCACGCGTCGCCATGCTGTCCCTCTCGCACGACGCTGCGCATCGCCTCGAACTGCTCGGGCGGCGGCGCCGGCGCGCGGCCGTTCATCCCGAACGGACCCGTCATCTCGACGGTCGCCGCGATCACCGCCTCCTCGTCCATCGGCGCCTCGGCAAGGATCGCCGCGTGCGGGTCGGCATCGACGCGGCCGAGGTTGCGGCAGATCCGCGACTGGCCGTGCGACCGCACGTCGAACACCGGCCCGACCAGCATCGGCGACACGCCGTACTTCAGGTGCTCCCGCCCCTGGATCATCGCTGGCAGCCCGTGCCGCACCCACGCCTCACCCACCGTGATGGAACGGTCGAAGCCCGCCGCCACGTCCCAGCGCCGCTCGTTGTGCGAGGGGTTGAGCAGCAGCTCGACGCCCATCGCGTCCACCCGCTCGATCAGGCTGCGGTGGAACGCGTCGTAACAGACGAGCGTCGCCAGCCGCCCAAGTTTCGTGTCGATGGGCATGATGTCCGCGCGGTTGCCGGGGCTGAACCCGAACCGCGGCTCCGTCGGCGGCGCCAGGTTCACCTTCGGCGTCCGCCGCAGGCACACGCCGCCCGGGCTGAAGAAGTACGACTGGTTGTAGACCGCCCGCCCGCGCAGGTGGCGCCCACGCACCGCTTCTTCTTCGATGTGCGGCAGGTAGATGCAGCCCGCGCACACGTACGCCCCGTGCTCGCGCGCCAGCGTCGAGAACGTCGCGACGTAGATGTCCTCCGCCTCCAGCGCCGTCTCCAGGAAGACCGTGCGGAAGAAGCCCGTGCGGAACCGCAGCCAGGCCCGCGTGAAGCGCGGCAGGTTCTTCGGCACCGCGCGCAGGAACACCTGGGCGATCTTCGTCGCGTCGCCGATCTGGTGATAGGTCTGCGGCACGAACGCCAGCGGCAGGCCGATCCCCTCCGGGTACGCCACGATCGTCGGTAGCGAGCGGTCGACCTCGCGCATCGCGCGCGCCATCAGCTCGGCCATCTTCGCGTAGAACGTCTCGCCGCTCGCGTAGTCGGCCATCCGCGGCTTCGCCTGCACCGCGACGACGTTGACCTTCACGCCAGCTTCTCCACTTCCACCGACGTCGCCCGGTCGACCTGCTGCGGCACCCAGTTCCAGCGGTAGTAGCGCAGGTGGCCGTAGCCGCCCGCGAGGTGCAGCCACTTGATCATCCCCGGGATCGCCTTGTCGTACGACGCGCCGCCGGGGTACTGGTACGGCTCGAACGCGTGGTACATGATCACCTGCCCCGGCCGCGTCGATGGCGACACGCGCACGTGCACCGAGAACGACGCAAAGTCGTTCCTCACCCGCACCACGTCGTTGTCGATGATGCCGCGTGCCTCCATGTCCCGCGGGTTCATGAACAGCGTCGGTTTGCCCCGGTGTGTGTGCGACAGCACCTTGTTCACCACCCACATCGAGTGGATCGACCAGCGCAGGTGCCCGCTCGTCATGGTGAGCGGCAGGTCGCCGCCCATCTTCGGGGTCGGCTTGTGCACCGGCAGCTCCTCCCCCGCCTCCAGGAACCAGTCATGGTCGATGTAGAACTGGATCCTGCGCGCGTACGTCGGGTACGGCAGCTTGTCCACCACGTGCCAGCTCAGCGGGTTGATCGTCTTGTCCGGCTTGATGTCCGTCGCCATGTTCTGCCCGACGGCGTCGATGCCGACGTGCGTGAATCGCACGATGCCGTCCTTGCGGAACGTATCCAGGTCCGTGCGCTCGGGCAGCGCGCCCGTCCGCACCGTGTCAAAGATCATGTCTTCGGCGATCTTGTCGCTCTCCTGCGGCCCGACCTGCCCCTCCATCGAGAAGCGGTCGAGGAGACCCTGCATGTGGTACGCGCGCCCGCGGCGGTCCCGGTACACGTCCACCCCGCGCGCCTTCGCCCGCTCTTCGACCTTCTTCGCCAGGAGCCAGTTGATCTCCCACTCCGCCTTCGCCTCGCCCGGAGGCGGCACCGCCTGCTCCGTGAACACGAGGAAGTTCAGGTGCGCCGTCGGGAAGCGGAAATCTGTCTTCTCGTAGTAGGCCGCCGCCGGCAGGAAGATGTCCGACTGCCGCGCCGTCGCGCTCATCCGGTAATCGATCGTCACGATCAGCTTGTACTTCGGCCAGGCGTTCTCGAGCAGCATCTTGGCGCCGCCGCGCGTGCGCCGCAGCGTCGACCCGCAGGCGCCGATCAGCACCTGTGGCGTCTGGTCCGCCGCCGGCTGCACCACGCCGTCCCACCAGCCCTTGGCGATCGCCTCGTTGAAATAGTCGTCGAACGGGCGCTTCATGCCCACGTCCGACCAGGCGGCGTTGTTCCACACCTCGCGGTAACCGGCATGCCAGTACCAGTAGAAGTGCGGCGGGATCATCATCCCGCTCATCGGCAGCGGAGAGAGCGCGCTGCGCGTCGCCTCCGCGCGCTCCACCTCGATCGCCAGCATCTCCTCGGTCATGTCCGGGTCGTTCTTGCGCACCTCGTTTTCGACCGCGAGCTGCTTGTCGGCGAGCTGCATGAATCCGGCGAACCCCGGCTTTGCCTTCAGGTTGTTCGCCATCACGAGCTGGCTGCTGTTCCAGCCACGGAGGCCCGTCCCCTGGCGCCCGAAGTTGCCCGTCAAGGCCAGCAGCAGCGCCATCGAGCGCTCCATCAGGTCGCCGTGGTAGTACTTCGGCGTGTTGAAGCCCTGCAGCACGTGCACGCGCTTCGCCGCCTTCACCAGCGCCGCGAGCCGCGCGAACGTGCCCGGCCCCACGCCCGTGATCGTCGAAGCACGCTCAGGCGTGTAGTCCGCCAGCCGGTCCCGCAGCAGCGAGAACACCGGCCGCACCTCGACCGTCGAGCCGTCGTGCAGCGTGACGCTGTGCGTCCCGTCGAGCGCCGGGTCGGCGTCCCCCAGCCGCAGCGTGCCCCGCGGCGCCTGCGCGATCGCGTTCCGCTTGCCGTCCCAGAAGTAGAGCTGATCCTCGCGCCCGCGCCCCTCGACGTCCGTCTGGCGCAGGTAATGCGCGTTATCCGCGCGCACGAGCAGCGGCAGGTCCGTCTGCTCCTTGACGAACGCCGCGTCGTACGACCCGTCATCGATGAGGATCTTGCACACCGCCAGCGCCAGCGCCGCATCCGTGCCCGGCACCACCGGCACGTACAGGTCCGAGCGGATCGACGAAGCGTTGTAGTCCGGCGCGATCGAGACGATCTTCGTGCCGTTGTAACGCGCCTCGGTGATGTAGTGCGCCGAGGGGATGCGCGTGTACAGCGGGTTCATGTGCCACAGCAGGATGAGGTCCGCGTGGTACCAGTCATCGATCGAGCTGACGAACTGGAACTTGCCGAACGTCTCGTAGAGCCCGACGTTGAAGTCGGACGTCAGCCCGTTGCTGTCGAGCACCGTGCCGCCGAGCAGCCGCACCAGCCGCCAGCTCGGGATCGCACCGTGCACCACGCCGCCTTCGCCCGAACCGAACTCATGGATGATCGACTCCGGCCCTTCCGTCTGGATCGCGTCGATGACACCGTCCGCGATCTGGGTCAGCGCCTCGTCCCAGGTGATGCGCTCCCACTTGCCCGCGCCGCGCTCGCCGACGCGCCGCATCGGATAGGTGATGCGCTCGGCGCCATACATCACCTGGCTGAAGCAGCCGCCCTTCTGGCAGCCGCGCGGGTTCATGTCCGGCACCAGCTTCTCGATCTGCGGGTACTGCGCCCCCTGCTCTTCGCGCCAGACGACGCCATCCTTTGTGTACACGCGCCAGGAGCAGGAACCGGGGTAGCAGTCGACGAGGTGCGTGGCCCAGGTCACGCGATCCCACGTCCACTTCTGCCGGTAGAGGTCTTCGAACGACGAATACGTCCGTGCCGCCGCCGCCATCGCGCGCTCGAAGTTCGGCAGCGGGATCAGGCGGCTCAGCCCCAGCCCGATGACAGCGGCGCCGCTTCCTTTCAGGAATGTCCGGCGGCTTACGCGGCTCATCACCCGCTATCCATTCGTTGTAATGAGAAGGCCCAACCAGCATCCCCTCGGCGTCCGCTGGCACTCGTCCACGCTGGGCGGATCACGCGCTCATCTCCATCGCGTTCAGGGATGCCGGTTGGGCCTTCAGACCCCGGCCTCTATCTCGTCGTTAACGCTTGCTCGATGCTTGCGGTCCACCCACCTCCACTGGGTCGCGCGTGAACGGTTCGAATAACGTGTGCCAGCGGTACACGATGAGCGTGTCCAGCAGCTCCGACTTCCCTCCGGCGCGCACCTTCGCCAGCTCGCCCTGCATCGTGTGCATGGCCTTGTGCACACGCGGGCCGAAGAGCCGCTCCAGGTACTCCGTGGGGATGCGGGGCGTCTCGGTATCCAGGCTCCCGTCCTCCTTCAGCCGGTACGGGCTGAGCGGCGGGATGTAGAAGATGTTCGGGTCGGTGCCGTACTCCGGGTGCAGCGGCAGCGCCACCTCCCAGTCGTACACCAGCTTGTGGATCGGCCGCTCCGCGTCGTCCAGGTAGCCCACGAAGACGAGCCGCCCCGGACACTGCCGCGCGCACGCCGGCGCCACCCCCTGCTCCAGCCGCGGGAAGCACATGATGCAGTGCTGGCTCACCTTGCGCGCGTAGTTGAAGTAGATCTTCTTGTACGGGCAGGCCTCGGCACAGAACTGCAAGCCCCGGCACTGCTCCTC
>JAGWOC010000147.1 GCA_028872875.1 Chloroflexota bacterium
GCTCGGGCTGTCCTCGCCGCTGCACGCCTCGGACGCCGCAACGAAATCGCGGATGCGCGACGCCTGCTGCTCGTCGAGGTCGGCGCGCTCGCGCGTCATGCAGAAGCGCTCCTGCTGGTCGTCGTCGAGGAAGCCCATGACGCCGTCCTTGTACGTCCCGACGCGCGTGCCGGCGGGGTCGTACAGGTCGGTGCACGAGCCCATCATCGCCCGGCCCTCGTCGATGACGTTCCCGCGGTGCGCCATGTGCATCATCCAGCCGAGCGGGTCCGCGGCTGCGGGGTCGGTCGCCGGCTGCGCCATGACCTCCGGCTCCGCGACCGTGATCGCCGGTGCGTCGGCAGGCACATCGGCCAGGAACTCCGGCATCTCGTCGCTCATTGGTTGCCCCTCCTGCGGCTCCGGGATACTAGCGAAGTAGTCCGCTTCCGTCCCACGCCATCCGGCCGCACAGTCGCATGGCCCACCACCATCACCTAATCGCTCGGTAGAACGGCCATCGAGCGTCCGTACACAGAAGTAGGGCTCATGGCTCGCGTGGTGGCAATACAAACATGGCGCGCTCTGCGAGTCGGCAAGGTAGTCGCGTAAGCGGCCCTTGGTTCGTAACGGCTCTGGTGGTGTCGTATCACCGGGCATTGCGCTTCACCGCCATCGCGACGCAACGGTCCTTGAGCGCGTAGAGCTCGAGGGCCTGCTGACGGTAGTCGCCGTCGCGGACAGAGGCCATGCGGATCACCGCCGAGGCGATCGACGCGCCCTCCTGGTCCATGAGCACTTCGGTGGTGTCGAGGCAGCGGTACGCCGCGTCGAGCGCCTGGACGAGCTTGCGCTCGAACACCTTGAGCGCGATGGGGTCCGTCGCTGATTGGCAGTCGACCGCGCAGCCGATCGCGAGCCAGATGTGCTCCCGCGCCGCGCAGTACGGGCAGCCGTGCGCGTCGCGCTCGATCTCCCGCGTCGTGTAGCGCTCCGGCTGCGCCGCGCGGGCCGGTGCCCGGAAGAAGTCGGCGGCCGCAGTGCGCACGAGGTCTGCGCCAGCCTGGACGAGATGCGGGCGGAGTTCGTCGATGAGGGCCATCGTGCACCTTCGTGGTTTCTGCCGGCTGCGAACCCCTGACAATCCGCGCCGCCGGCGGTGCCAATCCTACACCCGGGAACGGACAAAGCGGCGCCAGCTATTGCCGGTCATCCGCACCCGGCAGCCGATGCACTCCCCCTGCGCGGTGCGGTCCTCGTAGGTGCCGCATGCCGAGGCGAGCCGCGTCGCCGCCTCCGCGCCATCCGCGACCATGTGCGTGTCGTCGGCGTTCCAGCGGAACCCGCGCCCGCCCCAGAAGCGCTCCGCCTCCGGGTCGAGGGGGTCGATCTGGACGGCGGTCACGCCGGCGAGAGCCATGCGCGCGGCCGCGGCGCAGACGAGCGTCGACCCGATCCCCGCGACCTGTTCCGCCGCCGGTGTCGCCGATCCGACCTGGTAACGCGGCGCGACCGTGAGCCAGTCGAGGTAGCCGCGCCCGCCCGTGAGCCGGAAGATCGCGACACCCACGACCTCGTCGCCGTGCTCCGCGACGAGCACGCCCGGGCCGGTGCCTTCCGGGAGCGTCAGCGCGGCCGCGGCGCGCACGAGTACCTGCACGGCGAAGCGGGCATGTTCGAGCGTCTCCCGCGAAAGGGTGCGCTGCGCGTGGCGCAGGGTGTAGTCCGCGGTCTCCTGCCCCCACCGCGCGACGTCGCGGCGCAGCGCGGCGGCGTTCTCGGCCGAACGCGCGGCCGCGATCACCCGGACGTGGAACCCGGCGCCATCGACGCGCCGGAGCTCGCGCTGCATGACGACGGTGCCGGACGTCACGCGACGTGCCCGCCCGTCACGTAGTAGCGCAGCCGCGCGACGCCGTTGTGGAGTGCGCAGCCGAGGTGCGCGGCCAGCGCTGGCGCGTGTGTGCCCTCGCCGACGTCACGCTCCGCGCGTCCGATCTCGCCTGGCCGTGACGGCTGGACGAGGTAGTCGACGTCGTCGTAGGTGATGAGCAGGACGTCGACACGCGCGTAGTGCGAGACGCCCGGGATCATAGGATCGGGCAGACGGTCGATGCGCGGATCGCGCCGCGAGGTCGCGCGGTGGATGTCGAGCATCTGGCGGAGGAACAGGTAGCGCTTTTGCGGGGTGAGCGCGTCCAGGTCAGGCATCGGGTCCTCGATT
>JAGWOC010000015.1 GCA_028872875.1 Chloroflexota bacterium
GCCCCGCGCCCGCGCGGGCCGCCCCCCCGCCGCGGCCCCCCCCCACGACCGCGCCGCGCCCGCGGCGCACCGACCTGGCGCACGCCTCCGCCGAGGAGATCGCCGCGATGCTCGGCAGCACCGCGCCCGTCATCCCTCCCGCCTCCGACGCGCCCGAAGAGACGCCCGCCCCGGCGCCCGGCGCGCCACCGGCGTCCGCGAGGGACACCGCCGAGCAGGGGGATCCACGGCTCGCGACGCTCGTCGACGAAATCCGCAAGCTCGCGCGTCCGCGCAGCCAGAAGCTCGATGCGCTCCTCAACGGCTCGTGCCGCGCACTCTC
This sequence comes from Chloroflexota bacterium, assembly GCA_028872875.1. GTDB lineage: Bacteria > Chloroflexota > Dehalococcoidia > DSTF01 > JACRBR01 > JADMII01. The sequence goes on from JAGWOC010000015.1 coordinate 323, forward strand.
CTTCGAGGACGGCGTGCTCACCCTCGGGTTCTACGAGGACAAGTTCCACAAGAAGCAGGTCGAAGAGACCGCGAACCGCCGCGTCTACGAGGAGATCGCGGCCGGCATCCTCGGTGCGCCGGCGTCCATCCGGTGTATCATTGCCCCGCGGCCCGCGCGCGCGCTGAGCCCGCTCGTCCAGCACGCCGTGCAGAATCACGGCGCCACGATCGTGTCTGAAGAATAGGAGCCCGGCGATGGGGATGAACCGCGACATGATGGCGAAGCTGGCCCAGATGCAGGAGCGCCTCGTCAAAGCCCAGGCCGACCTCGCCGAGAAGCGTGCCGAGGGCACCTCCGGCGGCGGCGCCGTGCAGATCGTCGTCACCGGCGGCATGAAGGTCGATTCGCTCAAGATCGATAAGGAAGTCGTTGACCCGGAAGACGTCGAGATGCTCGAGGATCTGGTCACCGCCGCGCTCAACGAGGTGCTGCAGAAGGTCCAGGCGCTGCAGATGGGTCAGCTCGCCGGCCTTGCCGGCAGCCTCGGCATCGGCGGCATCCCCGGGTTGCAGTAGGCCGCTGACGGGACGTCGCCCGGCCATGCGCACGCGCACGATGCCGAGGGCAGCGACGGACGGAAGCGCTGGATGACCCCGCTATGAACGACGCAACCGCCGCCGCCGCCGCGCCCGTCGCCCGGCTCATCGACGAGTTCCACAAGCTCCCCGGCGTCGGTCCGAAGAGCGCGCAGCGCCTCACGTATCACCTGCTCCGCATCCCTCACGAGGACGCGCTCGCGCTCGCGCAGGCGATTATCGAGCTCAAGGAGAAGACCGTCCTCTGCTCCGTCTGCCAGAACGTCACCGAGCAGGACCCCTGCGTCATCTGCCGCGACGACGGGCGCGACCGCGCGACGATCTGCGTCGTCGAGGAGCCGCTCGACATCCTCGCCGTCGAGCGCACGCGCGGCTTCCACGGCCTCTATCACGTGTTGCACGGCGTCATCTCCCCCATGGACGGCATCGGCCCCGACGACCTGAAGGTCGGCGAGCTGCTCGCGCGCCTGCGCGGGGGCTCCGTGCACGAGGTGATCATGGCCACCAACCCGAACCTCGAGGGCGAAGCGACGTCGATGTACATCAGCCGTCTGCTGACGCCGCTTGGCGTGCGCGTCACGCGCCTCGCGCGCGGCCTGCCGATGGGCTCCGATCTCGAATACGCCGACGACGTGACGCTCTCGCGCGCCCTCGAGAACCGCCAGGACGTTTGAGCGGGCCATTCGCGCGGCGCCACGGTAGATGACGTTGTCAGTCGAGAAGCTCGACTTCCCGCGGGCGAGCGCGTCGCTTTGCCGGGGCGCCAGCGTCCGATAAGGTGGTCGTGAGCAGAGATCTATTTTTGCAGTGCGCGCCGCAAGCGCACGTCCGCGCGCCGCGGCAGCCCGCGCCGGCTGGGCGCGGAGCCGGGGGATGGTGCGCGGGAGGAGCATGGGCGCCGACGCCGCCGCTATAACGTTCATCCTCAAGGTCGCGGCGGCGTCGCTGGCTGGCGGCGTCGTCGGTTCGATCAGCGGGCTCGGCGGCGGCATCATCATCGTGCCCGTCCTCACCATCTTCCTCGGCATGCCGATCCAGGACGCGATCGGCGCCAGCATCATCTCCGTCATCGCCACGTCGAGCGGCGCCGGCTCGGTCTACGTGCGCGATCACATCACCAATGTCCGCATCGCCATGTTCCTCGAAGTCGAGACCGCCGCGGGTGCCATCATCGGTGCCGCCGTCCTCGCGCCCATCGCCAACGCCCAGGCGCTCTCGATCGTCTTCGGCCTGGTGCTGCTCGCCTCGCTCGTCCCGATCTTCGGCAAGATCGGCGAGGAGCTGCCGGAAGGCGTGCACAACGACCCGCTCGCGAAGAAGCTCAGGCTGAGCAGCTCCTACTTCGACAAGCGCATGGGCCGCCAGGTCGACTATCAGGTGACCGGCATCCCTGCGTCGATGGGCGTCATGTTCCTTGCCGGCATCATCTCGGGCCTGCTGGGGATCGGCGCGGGCGTCCTGAAGGTGCTGGCGCACGAGGTCGCGATGAAGGTCCCGTCGAAGGTCTCGACGGCGACGAGCAACTTCATGATCGGGGTCACGGCGGCGACGGCGGCCGGCGTCTACCTCCGCCGCGGGCTCGTCCTCCCGTGGGTCGTCGTGCCGGTGGCGTCCTCCGTGCTGCTGGGCGCCTTCATCGGCACGATGCTGATGGAGCGCATGTCGAACGCGCGGGTCCGCCAGGTCTTCGCCGTGGCGCTCGCCGTCATCGGCCTGGAGATGCTGTCGCGCGGGCTGGGGCTGCCGCTATGAGAGATTCCGTCGAGACGCCGATGCCCCCGGGTCCGCCCCTGCGCCACGAAGCCATCTCGATCGAGGCGGCGTCGAGTTGGGTGCTGCGCGTCGGCGTGGTCTCGAGCGTCGTCGTGATGCTCGCCGGCCTCGTGATCGGCCTCGTCCGCAACACCGTCAGCGTCTACGAGATCGAACACCGCGCGTTCAGCGGTCACCCGACGGTGCTGTGGCGCGGCGTCACGTCCGGCAGCGGCTTCGCCATCATGGAGGTGGGCCTCCTCCTGCTCGTGCTGACGCCGATCGTCCGCGTCGCTACGGCGATGCTGCTCTTCGCGACCGAAGACCGCGACTGGGTCTACACCGTCGTCACGTTCTTCGTCCTCGTCATGACGCTGGCGGCGCTGCTGCTCCTCCGCTGACGGCGCCCCTCGCCACCACCACACCGCGTTTTCTGGTTGCTCAGCGGTGCGCCCAGGCCACCCGCTCGTCGATGCGCCGCCGCACCCCGTACTCGACCGGCTTGAAGCCGCTCGACTGCCAGAACTTCGCGCCCTGCAGGTTCGGCGCCGCGAAGTGCAGGCCGATGTGCTCGTAGCCCTGCTCGCGCGCCCAGGCCGCCGCCCGCGACAGCAGCGCCGTGCCGACGCCGCCCGCGCGGGCGTCCTGCGTCACGATGCCCTGGTACAGGTAGATGGTCTTCTCCGGCACGGTCATCGCCGTCAGGAACGCCGGCTGCATGAAGGTGTCCATGCCGACCGGCCGCCCGTCCTCGTACGCGATCCAGTGCGCGTTCGCGGCGTCCGCCAGCAGGCCCGCGTTCATGTCGTGGCTCGCCGGGTCGGTCTCGCGCAGGTACGGCCAGTAGATCGGCGACCGCGCGTGGTGCAGGTTCAACTCCTCGGCGAGCGCGAAGACGACCGCCGCATCCTCGCTGCTCGCCTGGTGCACCTCGACGTCCGCCGCGCGCCGCTCCGGCGGCCCGACGCCACGGATCGCCGCCACCGAGTGCCGCCCGAACGACAGCGACGCGAAGGCCTCGCCGACCGCCGCGTCCGCCGGCGCGATGCCGGCGATGTGGTCGAAGTATCCGCGCTCGACGAAGTGGTCGGCGAGCGCCGCGTACATCTCCCGGTAGAGGTCGTACTCCGCGCCTGCCTTCGCCGCGTGCGACGGGTAGTTGATCGCCACGCTGCGCGGCGGGAAGAACGACGCCAGGAAGTGCGTCGGCGGGAAGAGCTGCGGCGCGCCCAGCATGAACCCGGCGACCTCGCCGCCGTCCTTCGCGACCACGCCGTACCAGCCGGAATGGTCGAACGCCCCCTCGATGGCGGCGCGGCACGCCGCCGGTACCTCGTACACCGCCGGCAGCAGCGGCTCGCGCTCGCGGTCGCGCCCGTGCCGTTCGGCCAGCAGCGACGCCGCGGCATCAAGATGGATGTCGGGGTTGAACGTAGCGATCGTCGTGCTCACACTGCGGCGATGATAGCAGACGCTGTTGGCTGAGACATGCCGGGTCCGCCGTCCGCCGCCAGCATGCCGCCGCTGTCTGTTGTGTGTTGTCTGATGGCGCCGGATGCCCGCAGCATCGTAGCCGTGGCGCTCGCCGCCGGTAGACCAGGAGGCCCCATATGCATGACGAACTCGCCTGGATGCCCGCGACCGAGATGCGCGATGCCATTCGCACCCGCGCGCTCTCGCCCGTCGAGGTGACGCGCGCGCTGCTCGAGCGCATCGACGCGCTGAACCCCGCGCTCAACGCCTACTGCCTCGTCACGCCGGAGCTGGCGATGGCGTCGGCCCAACAGGCCGAGGCCGCCGTCATGCGCGGCGAGCGCCTCGGCCCGCTGCACGGCGTCCCCGTCTCAATCAAGGACCTCTTCGACGTCAGGGGGCTGCCCACCACCAAGGGCGCCCGCATCTACAAGGACCGCGTCGCCGATGGCTTCGAGTACTGCGTCAAGCGCCTGCTCGATGCAGGCGCCGTCCATCTCGGCAAGACGAACACGCCGGAGTTCGGCTTCCTGCCGACGACCGAGAACGAGCTCTTCGGCGCCACCTACAACCCGTGGGACATCCGGCGCACGCCCGGCGGCTCCAGCGGCGGCGCCGGCGCGGCGGTGGCCGCCGGCCTCGGGCCGATCGCGGTCGGCAGCGACGGCGGCGGCTCGATCCGCATCCCCGCGTCGTTCTGCGGCGTCTTCGGCATCAAGCCGACGTACGGCCGGGTGCCGCGCAACCCCGGCGGCTGGTCGACCTTCACGCACCGCGGCCCCATGACGCGCACCGTCGCCGACGCCGCGCTCATGCTCGACGTGATGGCGGGCCACGAACCCGCCGACCCGTTCACGGTCGCCGATTACCCCGGGTCCTTCCTCGCCGAGGTCGAGGGCGGCGTGCGCGGCCTGCGCGTCGCCTGGTCTCCCGACCTTGGATACGCGCTCGTCGAGCCGGAGGTGCGCGCGGTCTGCGAGCGGGCGGCGCGCCGCTTCGAGGAGCTGGGCTGCACGGTCGAGGAGGCCCATCCCGGCTTCGCCAACCCGAACCTCGACCGCACGTTCATCATCCTCGCCGCTACCGGCGATGCCCTCTGGCTCAGCGCCCTCACCGACGAGCAGCGCGGGCAGGTCGGCGCCACCGCGAAGCAGTTCCTCGAGTACGGCGGCAAGGTGAGCGGTGCGGACTACCTGCGCGCCAACGAGCGCCGCATGGCCATCTGGCAGGCGACGCAGCGCTTCCACCAGACCTACGACCTGCTGCTGACGCCGACGCTCTCCGTCACGGCGTTCCCGGTCGGCGAGCCGCCGCCGCAGATCGATGGCTCCAACTACGCGCCGCTCGCCTGGTCCCCGTTCACCGCGCCGTTCAACCTGACCGGCCAGCCGGCGGCGTCCGTCCCGTGCGGCTTCGACGCGCAGGGCCTGCCCGTCGGCCTCCACATCGTCGGCCGCGCCTATCAGGACGCGCTCGTCCTCCGCGCCGCGCGCGCCTTCGAGCAGCTCCAGCCCTGGGCGGAGGCGCACCCGCCGCTCGACGCGCTGATGGCGGGATGAGCCTCCAACTTCCAACATCTAGCCTCCAACATCCCGTCTCCCGGCGCACCTCCCGCCTCCCCCACCCACCCCCTACACTGCCGCCATGCCCGGCTACATCCTTGCGCTCGACCAGGGCACGTCATCGTCCCGCGCCATCCTCTTCGACCGCGCGGCCCGGCCTGTCGCTCAGGCGGCGCGCGAGTTCCCGCAGATCTACCCCAAGCCCGGCTGGGTCTCGCACGACCCGGAGGCCATCTGGTCGTCCCAGCTCGAAGCCGCCCGTCAGGCCATCGCGCAGGCCGGCGTCGGTGCTGGCGACATCGCCGCCGTCGGCATCACCAACCAGCGCGAGACGACGGTCGTCTGGGACCGCCGCACCGGCGCCGCGATCGGCGACGCCGTCGTCTGGCAGTGCCGCCGCACCGCCGGGATCTGCGATGACCTGAAGGCGCGCGGCCTCGAGCCGGAGGTGCGCGCCCGCACCGGCCTGCTCATCGACGCCTACTTCTCCGGCACCAAGGTCCGCTGGCTGCTCGACAACTCCGGCGACCCCGACGGCACCCGGATGCGCGCCGAGGCCGGCGACCTCGCCTTCGGCACCGTCGACTCGTGGCTTGTCCACAAGCTCACCGCCGGCCGCGAGCACGTCATCGACGCCACGAACGCCTCCCGCACCATGCTCTACAACCTCCGCGAAGGCCGATGGGACGAGCGCCTGGCCGCGGAGCTGCGCATCCCGCTGACCATGCTGCCCCGCGTCGTCGACAGCAGCGGCGTCGTCGCCGAGACCGACCCGGCGATCTTCGGCCGCCCGCTGCCGATCGCGGGCATCGCGGGCGACCAGCAGGCCGCGCTCTTCGGGCAGGCGTGCTTCACCGCCGGCAGCGCCAAGAACACCTACGGCACCGGCTGCTTCATCCTCCAGCACACGGGCGGCCGGCCGGTGTTTTCGGAGCGCGGGCTGCTGACGACCGTCGCCTCGCGCATCGCCGGCCGCCAGCGGTTCGCGCTCGAAGGGAGCATCTTCATCGCCGGCGCTGCCGTGCAGTGGTTGCGCGACGGCCTCGGCATCATCAGCGCCGCCGCCGAGAGCGAGCCCCTCGCCGCCTCCGTGCCGTCGAGCGATGGCGTCTACGTCGTCCCCGCCTTCGCCGGCCTCGGCGCGCCCCACTGGGATATGTACGCGCGCGGCGCGATCGTCGGCATCACGCGCGGCACGACCGCGGCGCACATCGCGCGCGCCACGCTCGAGTCGATCGCCCTGCAGACGCTCGATGTCGTCGAGCTGATGGAGCGCGAGACCGCCGTCGCGATGCCCGAGCTGCGCGTCGATGGCGGTGCCGCGGCGAACGCATTGCTCATGCAGATCCAGGCCGACGTGCTCCAGCGCCCCGTCATGCGTGCTGCTGTGCAGGAGACCACGGCGCTCGGCGCGGCCTGGCTCGCCGGGCTCGCCGTCGGGTTCTGGCGGGACGAGCGCGAACTGGAAGAGCTCGCGACGACCGGGGCACGCTTCGAGCCGCGGATGGGCGCCGGCGAGCGCGACGCGCTCGTCGCCGGCTGGCGGCGCGCCGTCGAGCGCGCGAAGGGCTGGGCGCAGTGAGGCCGTCGCTCAATGAGGTCGCCGGCAAGAACTTCGACGTCATCGTCATCGGCGGCGGCATCAACGGCGCGGGCATCGCCCGCGAGGCGCAGATCCGCGGCTACGCCACCCTGCTCGTCGAGCGCGACGACTTCGGCGCCGGCACGACGTCGCGATCGACGCGCCTGATCCACGGCGGCCTGCGCTACCTCGAGCACGGCGAGTTCGGCCTGGTGTACGAATCACTCGCCGAGCGTGAAGCGCTCGTGCGCGAGGTGCCCCACCTCGTGCGGCCGCTGCGCCTGCTGCTGCCTGTGTATCTCGGCGACAGGCGTCCACCATGGATGATGCAGGCCGGCCTCGCGATGTACGACCTCCTGTCGTTCCGCCCCGGACGGGGCCCGTCGGGCAAGTCGCTGCCCCGCCACCGCGCGATGCCGCTGCGGAATCTCGCGGCCTACGAGCCCGGGCTCCGGCGCGAGGGCCTGCGTGCAGCGTTCACGTTTTCCGACGCGCAGGCCGAGTTCCCGGAGCGCCTCGTCGTCGAGGCCGTGCGCGACTTCGTCGATGCCGGCGGCGTCGCGCTCAACCATGTGGCCGCGGACGCGCTGCTCGCGCCCGGCGGCATCCTGCGCGGCCTGCGCCTGCGCGCGACGTGCGGTGAGCGCACCGCCGACGTCCCGGCGAAGGTCGTCGTCAACGCGGCGGGCCCGTGGGTCGACCAGGTGCTCGCGGGCAGCGACGCCGAGCGCCACGAGCGGCTGATCGGCGGCACGAAGGGGAGCCACCTCGTCGCCGAATGGCCGGGCGCACCCAAGCACGCCATCTTCGCCGCCGCCAGGGCGGACGGCCGTCCGTTCTTCATTCTTCCCTGGTACCGCTACACGCTCGTCGGGACGACGGACGTGCGCTACGATGGCGACCCGTCGGCTGCGCGCGCGACGCCCGACGAGGTGCGCTACCTGCTCGATGAGGCCTCGCGCCTCTTCCCGCAGACGCCGCTCACGCGTGAGCACGTGCTGTACACGTACTCTGGCGTGCGGCCGCTGCCCGTGTCCGACCGCGGCGACGAAGCGGCCATCACGCGCCGCCACATCGTCATCGACCACGTCAAGCGTGGCGGCCCGCCCGGCCTGCTCAGCGTCGTCGGCGGCAAGCTCACGACCTATCGGAGCCTCGCCCGCATTGCCATGCTCGCGATCGCGAAGCACGCCCAGCCGTCCACCCCCCCGCACGGCCTTCCGGAACGCCGCCCATCTCGGGAGAGGCCGGGGGGTGAGGGCGGCCCGCTCGCCGTCTACGGACCACGCGCCGGAGAAGTGCGAGCGCTCGCCGACGCCGATCCATCGTTGCGCGAGCCCGTCTGCGCACACAATCCGGAGGTCCTGGCGCAGGTTGCCTACGCCGCCGCATGCGAGCACGCGGCGACGCTTGCGGACGCGCTCCTGCGGCGGCTGCCCGTCGGCTGGAGCAAGTGCCACGCCCTCGACGGCGCCGAGCGCTGCGCGCACGTGATGGCGCAGCGTCTTGGCTGGGACGACAGCCGCGTCTCGGGCGAGGTCGCCGCGTACGAGCGCGAACTGCGCCGTACCCTCGTCCCGCCCGACGCCATCGAGGGGGACCCATGACCAACACCTTCTGGGACGCCACGACCTACGACCGGATCGGCACACCGATGCGCCGCTGGGCGCAGCAGGTCATCGATGACCTGCACCTGCGCGGGGACGAGACCGTGCTCGATGCCGGCTGCGGCGCCGGGTCCGTTACGCTCGACCTGCTCGCGAAGCTCCCCCGCGGCCGCATCTACGCCGTCGACGCCTCGCCCGAGATGATCGCGGCGCTCACACGCGCGCTCGACGAGCGCGGCGTCACGACCGTTGTCCCCGTCCTCGCGAGCCTCACAGACTTCACGCTGCCGGAGCCGGTCGACGCGGTCTTCTCCAACGCCGTATTCCACTGGATCCCCGACGACGCGGCGCTCTTCGGCGCGCTGTTCCGCGCGACGAAGCCGGGCGGGAGGTTGCGCGCGCAGTGCGGTGGCTACGGCAACAACGCGCACGTGCTGGAATCCGTCGGCGCCGTCCGCGAGCGGGCGCCGTTCGCCAAGCACCTGGAGGGATTCACCGATACCAAGACCTACCGCACGCCGGAGCGCGCGACCGCTTCGCTCGAGCGCGCGGGCTGGCGCGACGTGCGCGCGTCGCTCTTCGCCGCGCCCATCCCGTTCGAGCGCGAGGGCGATGCCGCGCTGTACGTGCGGACCATCCTGCTGCGTGACCACGTCGCGCGCCTGCCGGAAGAGCTGCGCGACGCCTACGCCCGTGACGTCGTGCGGGAGACGGTCCGCCGCCACGGTGCGCCCTACACCGCGGACTACGTGCGCCTCGACCTCTGGGCGCGCCGCCCTGCGCGCTGACCGGCCGGGGGACACGGGTTGACGGTGGGAAGCACGTCCGCGGGTTGACTTCGTCTTGTCACTTCTTACCCTGTCCGTGGCGTGTCCGCGATCCGTCCATCGTACGCCGTCCGGGGCAGAGGTCGAAGGGTGCCGTGGCACCGGCGAGCGTCCGACCCGGAGGTGAAGCGCCGCGGCTACCCGCCCGCTGCTACGTCGCGCACGGCGCGGGCGATCTGCGCCCGCATGCGCGCCGCGCGCATCGCGCCGATGCCGGCGGCGATCGCCGCGCCGATCGCCGCGTCGTGTGGCTCGTAGGTGAACGGGTCGCCGGCGCGCCGCACGAGCCGCGCGCTGACCGCCTCGTCGAGCGCCTCCGTCATCGTCTCCTCGCTCACGTGGAGGAAGCGCCGCAGCACCTCGTACCGCACGGGCGTCTCGGCCACGGCGACGATGTCCGCGATGCGGCGCGCGGCGCTCGAGAGCGTCAGCAGCGGCTCGGCGCGGTCGGAGGCGTCCACGGCGTGAGTGTACACGCCGCATCCCGTACCATGCGCGGCATGAGCGACCGCATCGAAGGGCCGGCGTTTGGCGTCATCGTCGCCGCCGGCCGGGGCGAGCGCATGGACGGCGTGGACAAGGTGTACGCCGCGCTCGTCGGCCGCCCGCTCATCGTCTGGCCCCTGGGCGCCTTCCGCGCCTGCGACGCCGTCGACGGCGTGGTCGTCGTCGTCCCGGCCGGCGGCGTCGCCCGCATGGAGGCGCTCGTGCGAGAGTGGCGCATGACGAAGGTGCGCGCGGTCGTCCCCGGCGGCGCGCACCGGCAGGCGTCGGTGCGCGCCGGCATCGAGGCCGCGGAAGGCGCGGCCATCGTCGCGGTACACGACGGCGCGCGGCCGCTCGTGACGCCGGATCTCATCGCCCGCGGCGTCGCAATCGCCCGCGAGACGGGCGCCGCGCTGTGTGCCGTCCCCGCGCGCGACACCGTGAAGGAGGTCGAGGACGACCCGCCCGTCGTGCGCGCGACGCTCGACCGCGCGCGCGCCTGGCTGGCGCAGACGCCGCAGGTCTTCGGACGCGCGCTGCTGCTCGAGGCCCACCGCCGCGCGGAGACGCTGGCGACCGACGACGCCGCGCTCGTCGAGGCGATGGGCCACCGCGTGCGCGTGTACGAGGGGGCGGCGTCGAACCTCAAGGTGACAACGCCCGACGACCTTCTCGTCGCCGAGGCGCTGCTGCGCGCCCGCTTCGACGCGGCGCTCTGATCAGGCCGGCGTCGGCGACGCGGCCGGAGCAGGCGGGATGACGATCACGTCGCCCACGTGCATGTTGGTCGGGTTGAGCCCCGGATTCGCTGCCAGCAGCGCCTCGACGGTGATCCCGAACTTCTTGGCGATGTTCACCGGGATGTCGCCGGCCTGCACCGTGTAGGTCTGACCCAGCGACGACGGCGTCCGAGCCGGCGCCGGGGTGGGCGTCCGCACCGCGGCCACCGGCGTGTCCGTGGGTGCGGGGCCCGGGGTGTCCGTAGCTGGCACCGCCGCCGGCGTGGCGGCTGCGGCCCCTGCGGGCAGCTTGATCGTCTGCCCGACGGACAGGGTGCTCGGGTTGATGCTGGGGTTCGCCGCCCGCAGGTCCTGGAGGCTGATGCCGAGACGCTGCGCGATCCCCGCCAGCGTGTCGCCCGACTTGACCGTGTACATCGAGCCGCCCGGCGACTGCGCGACGCCGCCTCCCAGGACCAGCGGCGTCGGCAGCGTTGCGGCGAGCGTCGCCGTCGGCGCCGCGGCGCCGATCGCCGGCGTGCCCGACGACGACCCGCCGCCGCAGGCTGCCAGCAGGAGCGCTGGCGCGGACACGCAACAGACGACAACGCAGAGCCCTCCGCGGATCCGCACGCGAACCTCCTGGTTGGTGGGTCGATGGCGTCGATCGCCGCCGGGATCGTACCCGAGGGCGCCCCGGCCGGGCAAACGCTGCGGGCACGCGCTCGGGGCACGGGATCGCCGACAGGAAGCGTCGCCCGGCAGGAGAGGGCGCCTCGCGCCTGCCGGTCGCGTGTGAGGGCCGATCAGCGGTGCCGCCTGCGGAACCAGTCCCTGATGCGGTCCATCGCGGAGGGTCCCGTCGAGTAGCGGATCACCTGGCCGCGCCAGCGCTTCTCGACGCTGCCGCCCAGGGTCCGCGAACCGCCGCCGCGCGCGATCGAGAGCACGAACGCGGCGCCGGCCATGAGCAGCCCCAGGACGATGAGCCACGTGCTCGCCGCGCCCAGCGGGCTGCTGAACAGGTACGACAGGATGGTCAGCGCGAAGCCCGCAAGCATCAATTGCCCGAGCGTGACCCGCCGGATGCGGCCCGCGAGCCTCCCGGCGGGCCCCGGCGCACCGTCCGGGCGGCGCTTCGCCTTGTTCCGGATCTTCGTCGCGAGCCGATCCTCGGGCACGAAGTTGTCCAGCTTGTCGAGCAGCTCCTCGATCTCGCGATGGATGCGATCCTGGCCGTTCTCGGGCTTGCTCATGTGGACTCCGGGCGGTGTGTCCCATTGTAGCTGTGGCCTCCGCCGCCCGTCCAATCGCACCGCGGCGACGCGCCCGCGCGAATTTACGGAGGCTTTACTCTCCGGTGCGCCGATCCGCATCAGCCGCCCGCTAGGCTGTCGTTATCAGGGGTGAGGACAGGGAAGGGACAAGGACAGGAGATGACCCGTATGAAGCTCCCATCGAAGGCGCTGGCTGTAACCGCCGCTCTCGCCGTCGTCGCGTCGGCCACGTTCGGCGCGTTCCACTACACGTCGGCGCAGACGCCGCCGCCAACACCGACGGCCCCGGCCGCCACGAACAACACGGGCCAGCAGGCCGTCCAGGCGTTCGTCGACAAGGTCGCGGCGAACCTCAACGTCTCCCCGCAGCAACTGACGACCGCGGTCAAGGACGCCGCCCTTCAGACCGTCGACCAGCAGGTCGCCGCGGGCAAGCTCACGCAGGCCCAGGGGGACAAGATCAAGGCCGCCATCAACAATGGCAAGTACCCGGAGCTGGCGCGGCTGTTCGCGCGGCGCGAGGAGCGCCGTGAGCGCGGCGTCCAGTGGCTCCGCAGGCAGATCGTCGTCTCGTCCGCGAAGGCCATCGGCATCGAGCCGAAGGCCCTGGTGACCGACCTCAAGGACGGCCAGTCGATCGCCGATGTGGCGGCCGCGCACAACGTCGCGCTGAACACGGTGAAGACGCAGATCACCGGCGACGTGCAGGCGAAGCTCAACACGCTCGTGCAGGACAAGAAGATCACGCAGGCCCGCGCCGACGCCGTCATGAAGGCGCTGACCAACAACCTGGACAAGATCCTCAACCACCACAGGGGCGACAAGAGCACCACGCCCGCGCCGGCAGCGACGCCGGGCGCCTGACCCGGACCGCCGGCACGATCCCACAGGGGCGGCGTAGGTTACGCCGCCCCTGCCTTGTGCCATGCTGAGCGCTCGCCTCTGCGCACCACGTGTTACGCTGCGCCCACAGGAGGAGGGACGCCGATGACCACGCCCCGGATGAGGGTGTTCTCCATCCGTAACGCCGAACGCGGTGCCGTCCTCGCCGAGCGCGCGCGGCTGGCGTCTTCGTACGTGGACCGCTTCTTCGGGCTGATGGGCCGGCGCGAGATCGAGGACGGCGGCGGCCTCTTCCTGACGCGCAGCGCCTCCATCCACTCCTTCTTCATGCGCTTCCGCTTCGACGCGATCTTCGTCGACCGCGACGATCGGGTGACGAAGGTCGTGCCGTCGATGCGTCCGTGGTGGCTCGCCTTCGGCGGACGCGGCGCGAAGGACGTGATCGAGCTCCCGGCCGGCACGGCGGCCCGCACCGGCACGCAGCCCGGCGACCGCCTCGACTACGGTGAGCCGCTGTCCCGACCGTAGTTTCTCTCACGGATCAGGGACTGGGGGATGGAGCGTGAAGGGTGGACGCGCAGCCAGCCTCGTTGTGCCCCGCCAGGCATAACGCGCGTAACCGCAGCCTGCTCTATAATCACCCCGCAGGCCGCGATACTGAGTACAGCGCGGCCCGCGCCATCTCCACGGAGGTGGCCCGGACACGCAAGTTGGCCCCAAGGAGCTGCTGCATGCTGAACGGCGCGATCAACGGCAAGATGCTCAATGTCCGGCTCAACGCCGGCACCGTCGAGCCCGAGCAGATCCCGGAGGCGATGTATCGCCAGTACCTCGGCGGCTATGGCATCGGCTCTCGCCTCATGTTCGACCGCATCCCTGCCGGCGCCGACCCGCTCGGCCCGGAGAACGTCCTCGGCCTCTTCCCCGGCCTGCTCACCGGCACGCCGTTCTTCGGCATCCGCTATCAGGCCGTCGCCAAGTCCCCCAAGACGGGGGGCTGGGGCGATGCGAACTGCGGCGGTGACTTCGGCCCGTTCCTCAAGAACGCCGGCTGGGACGGCATCATGCTCTACGAGAAGGCGGCCAGGCCCGTCTACATCTACATCGAGGACGACACCGCCGAGATCAAGGACGCATCCGACCTCTGGGGCATGCAGGCCATCGACGTCGAGATGAAGCTGAAGGACCGCCACGGCAAGAAGGCCAGCGTCGCCTGCATCGGCCCCGCGGGCGAGAAGCTCTCGCTGATGGCGGGCATCTGCAACGAGCGCGGCCGTCTCGCCGCTCGCAGCGGCCTCGGCGCGGTGATGGGCTCGAAAAACGTGAAGGCGATCGTCGTCAACGCGTCGAAGAACATCATCGGATCGAGCCCGGAGATCATGAAGCAGGTCCGCACCTCGCTCGACGCCTTCGCGAAGCCGATCACCAACTTCTTCCGCGCCTACGGCACGACGGGCATCACCAACGCCTCCGCCATGTCCGGTGACGCGCCGGTCAAGAACTGGGGTGGCGTTGGCATGGTCGACTTTCAGCAGGGCATGGTGCTCAGCGGCGATAACTTCAACCGCCGCATGGACAAGAAGTACGCCTGCTGGCACTGCCCCGTCGCGTGTGGCGGCGAGTCCTACGCGTGGGACGAGCAGGAGCGCGAGGCGCAGAAGCGCATCATGAAGCGCAACGCCGAGGCAACGGAGCTGCGCATGCAGCTCGAGAGCGTCGCCGACGACCTTCGGCAGCCCATTGAGGCCAGGCTCAAGAAGATCGAAAACGACAACGCGACCGACGCCCAGATCAAGGACGACTCGCGGTTCCCGTACCCCCACCACACCCACCGTGCCGAGTACGAGACCGCGACCTCGTTCGGGACGATGATGCTCAACAACGACATCAACTCGCTCCAGTACGCGAACCACCTGTGCAACCAGTACGGGCTCGACACGATCGCCGCCGGCTCCACCCTCGCCTTCGCGATGGAGTGCTACGAAAACGGCCTCATCACCAAGGAAGACACCGACGGCCTCGACCTCCGCTGGGGTAACACCGAGGCGATCATCGCCGCGCTCCACAAGATCGGCACCAAGGACGGCGCCTTTGGCGAGCTGTTTGGGGATGGCGTCCGCGCCGCCTCCAGCAGGATCGGCCCGAAGTCCGTCGAGTTCGCCATGGAGGTCGGAGGCGAAGAGCTGCCGATGCACGACGCCAAGCTCCAGCCCGAGTACTTCACCACCTACAAGCTCGACGCCACGCCCGCCCGCCACACGCAGTACGAGGGCGGCGGCCGCCCGGGCTGGAACCTCCTCAAGGCGCCCCAGGACCGCACGCAGGCGACCGGCCGCGGCGCCGCCCACAAGGACGCCTCCGAGTACATGCACATCGTCAACGCCGCCGGCATGTGCCAGTTCATCATGATGTGCGCACCCAACGACCGCATCCCCGAGTGGATCAACATCGAGACCGGCTGGGACACCAACGTCGACGAGATGCGCAAGGTCGGCGAGCGCATCGCCAACATGCGCATGGCGTTCAACGTGCGCGAGGGCGATATCGTCACGAAGCGGCGCGTGCCCGCGCGCCTCTGGGGCGGCACGCCCCTCCAGGCCGGCCCCCACAAGGACATCTCGCTCGACACCCGCACCCTCGAGCAGGACTACCTCGCCGCCTGCGACTGGGACCCGGAGACCGCCGCCCCGAGCAAGCGCAAGCTCGAGGCCCTCGGCCTCGCCGATGTCGCCCAGAAGATCGGCGCGAAGTAGGGGCGGGCGCACGTGCCCGCCCCTGTTCCTCGCTTCAGCCCGCGTAACGGCGCCCCTCAGATCCCCCGTTCAACGCGCCAGCGCCGGATCCACGCCGTATGCTGTGCCTCATGTGTGCTGGGCAGCGCCGCCTCGCCGTAGAGCGACGCGTCGAGGCCCCGCGCCGTCGCCGCCGCGATCGCGTCCGCCAGCCGCTGCCGCGACGCCGCCAGTTCCCAGCGCACCTGTGCGAGCGAAAGAGCCCGCCGCAGGTCGTGGCCCAGGACGTTGTAGGCGCGTTCCTGCTCGTCTGTCATCCGCCATGCCGAGTCGTGGCCGGCGGAGATGCGCGCAACCTCGCTCGCACGGACGTCGTCCCACAGCGCCACGTGCGCCAAGTGATCCTTCACCGACCACCCGTCCAGCGACGGCTCCGTCATCCGCTCGCCGCTGATGCCTTCGATTGCCGCGAGCAGGTCCTCGCGCATCTGGCGGTAGTGCTGGAGCAGCTCGTCACGATCCTCGCCCATACTCGTATCCTACACCCGGGTCGCCTGCACTCCCGCCCGCGGCTTGCGCCCGCAGCCCCGCCCGGCGACGATCTTCCCCATCAAGCTCGGCCCTGTCACGGCGTGGGCGAGGTGGCGGGCGGGCAGGAGTTAGGTATGGATGACACCCTCCGCGCCTTCATCGACACCCGGCGCGTCGCGCGCCTCGCGACCGCCGACGCGCACGGCCGCCCGCACGTCGTCCCCGTCTGCTTCGCCCTCTTAGGCGACACTCTGTACACGCCGGTCGACGAGAAGCCGAAGCGCGCGGCGCCGGCCGGGCTGCGGCGCGTCCGCAACATCGCCCGCGAGCCGCGCGTGCAGGTACTGGTCGATGTGTACGACGACGCCGACTGGTCGAATCTCCGCTACGTCCAGCTCCGCGGCCGGGCGCGCATCATCGAAGCGGGCGGCGAGCACACGCGCGCCCTCGCGGCCCTCCGCGCCCGGTACCCGCAGTACCGCGCGATGGCGCTCGAATCGCGCCCGGTCATCGCTGTCGACATTGACCGCGCGGTGCACTGGCGGGCCCGATGAGTGACCGCACCGCCCCCGCCGATCTCGCGGCGCGTCCTCCGGCTGCCAGCAGCGCCGGGGACGGCCGTAGCGTCGAGTCGCTTCACGCGGGATCGATCCGGTACACAGGATAACGCTCGGCGATCGCCTCGAACTCGGACAGCGGCGCACCGACGGGGAGCGGGAAGTGCCGGCGGCCGCCCCGCGCGATCCGGACGTACTCGCGGAGAATGGGCGCCCGTTCCGCCGGGAGCACCGGTGCGAGGTGAACGCGGCGCCGGCGTCCCTGCCGGATGACAGCATCGCCGTTCGCGGCCTCGACGTTCTTCACCCACTCAGACTGCGGGCCGAGCATCGATACCAGGTAGCGTTGGTCCTCCACGGTGGTGATCACGACGACTTGCGAGCGCCGTCGACCGGACACGCGGCCGCTGACTTCCAGGGCGACCATGAGGCTCGGCGGCAGCCCGAGGCCGGACCACCAGCACCAAAACCGGTTGACCCAGCGGCCAAAACGCGTCGGGCGCCAGCCCCGATAGAACAGCCGCATGACTGCGCCGCGCTCCGCCGGGTCGGTAGGCCCTGAGGTGCTCATCGGTGCAGTCCTCCTCACTCGCCGGAGATGCCGGGCAGCGGGCGACCCGGCGGCGATCAGACAGCCGAACGGGCACCGCATGGCCGTCTCCGCCATGCTGCCACCCCGAAAGGCCGGGTGCAACGGGGCGGCACGCCGCGCTTGGACGTGCTGAAGGCGGAGGTTTGCGGCACAATCGACGCGTGGTCGCACGCTGGCGGCCAACTGTACGGAGGAGGGCGACCTGCGCATCAGGCTCGACCAGATCAACGTCCGCACCCGCGCCACCGGCGAGTTCGTCGAGATCACGGAGCAGGTCGACGACGCCGTGCGCCGCTCCGGTGTGCGCGAGGGCATCGCGCTCGTGCGCAGCCGCCACACCACCGCCGCCATTACCTGCAACGAGCCCGACCCGCGCCTCCACGCCGACATGCGCGATGCTGTGTACGGTACCTTCCCCCTGTCGGAGCCGTATCGCCACATCGAGGAGGGGCCCGAGAACGCCGTCGCCCACCTCGCCACCGCCATGCTGTTCGGCGAAGCTACCTGGGTGCCCGTACGCGACGGCCGCGCCGACCTCGGCACCTGGCAGCATCTCTACCTTGTCGAGCTGTACGAGGCCCGCATGCGCCAGGTCGATGTCGCTGTGCTCGGTGAGTAGATTCCCATGCAGCCTTCCGCGCGGCGATCCACACTGGATAGGCAGGAGGCCCCGATGGCGAGCGATGATCGCGGAGCAGGTGCCGCCCCCGAGTGGACGCCGCTGGGACGCTACGAGCGCATCGTCCGCTGCAGCCAGGGCCACATCTACCGTACGAACTGGTGGCCGCTGGGCTCGTTCAAGGCCGTGCGCCTGGGCGCCACGCGCATTCAGCGCTGCCCCGTCTGCCGGCGCTGGCGCATGACGCGCTGCGTTGACCGCGCTTCACTGACGCCGTCCGAGCTCGCCGAGGCCGCCGCCAACCACGACTCCGGCATCTGGTGACTTTCGCGGGTTTCGCAGCCTCCGGATGCCGCACGCATCCGCTGGCCCCAGATCCCCGGACGGCGCACGCGCCTTCCGCCCTCCGCCCGGTGCTCTCTATACTCCTACCATCATGATGTCCGAAGCACCCTCCCCGCCGGCCAAGCGCATCGTCTACCTCGACCGGCGCGTGGCGTTCATCGAGCCGCACCGCATCAACGTGCGTCCCGCGCTTGCCGCGGCGCTCTTCCCGCTGTTCGGCCTGCTCCTCGGCATCGGCTCGTTCGTGTCGATCGTCCTCTGGCTCGACCGCATCCCGTTCCCGGTCGTCCTGCTGCTCCTCGTCATCGCCATCACCGCGATCCCGCTCGCCGGCATCGGTTTCGTGTACGCCGTCGCCGGGGCGAACGTCGTCTTCGACCGCGCCAAGCAGTCCGGCGTCTGGCAGCAGGGCTTCCTCGGGATGGGCGTCGGCACCACCGAGCTCGTGCCCTTCTGGAAGATCGCCGAGATCCGCATCGAAGAGACCACGCGCTCGGCGCGGCGGGGCGACGTCGAGGCGATCGCGCAGTTCGAGATCCTGCTCGTCAAGGTGAGCGCCAAGCGCCTCAAGATCGGCGACGTCGTCGTCGCGCGGCCGATGGTGCGCGAGGGGCTCGCCGTGGCGCGCGAGGTGGCTGACGCCATCGCCGAGATGACCGGCAAGCCGCTGATCGCCCCCGAGGTCCGCCGCCGCCGCGCCGTTGAAGCGCGCCAGCCGCTCCCGGAGCCGTCTGCTCCGCAAGCCGGCCCCGCCGATGCGGGACCGCGCGTCGGCGCGGAGAGCACTTGACCACGAGCGAGACCGCCGCGGCCGCGGGCGGCGCGGAGGCGCACGTCCCGTTCGTGACGATCGTCATCCCCGCCTTCAACGAGGAGGCGCGGCTACCCGCCGGCCTGGACCGGGTCGTCGCCTTCCTCGCCGCGCAGCCGCACGACAGCGAGGTCGTCGTCGTCGACGACGGCAGCAGCGACCGCACGGCGGCGATCGTGCGCGACCGCACCGCATCGCTGCCGCCGAACGTCGTGCTGCGGCTGCTGCAACACCAGCGCCAGATGGGCAAGGGTGCCGCCATCCGCACCGGCTGCCTGGACGCCCGCGGTACGTTCGTGTTCTTCATCGACGCCGATTTGGCGACGCCGCCCGAAGAGTCGCTCAACCTGCTCGATGTCCTCAAGGCGGGCGAGGCCGTGGTCATCGGCAGCCGCATCCAGCCGGATGGCAGTGACATGCGCGAGAGCCAGCCGACGCCGCGCCGTCTCGCCGGCACGCTGTTCACCACGATGCGCAAGGCCCTGCGCGTCCTGCCCGATATCGATGACACGCAGTGCCCGATGAAGGGCTTCCGCCATGACGCGGCCCAGGCCATCTTCGCCCGCCAGCGCCTGCGCGGCTGGATCTTCGACGCCGAGGTGCTGCATATCGCCCGCATGCTCGGCTACCGCATCGCCGAGGTGCCGGTCGTCTGGCGCCATGTCGATGGCTCGCGGCTGCGCTTCCGGCCGCAGCAGGCGTTCGAGGTCGCCCGCGACCTGCTCCGGCTGCGCTTCCTGCATCGTCCGGCGGAGGCCGGCGCGCCCGCGCGCCAGCGCTGACGACTGTGCGCGTGCGCTTGTCCCTTCGCGAGAGCGGTGGCACGATGGCGCCAGCCAGGGAGGCAGGACGATGACCACCGACGCCACGGCGCCCCAGGGCGCACAGCCGCACGACAGCGCCATCCACTTTCCGCTCCAGCAGAACGAGCGCGTGCTCATGGTCTGCCGGCGACACTGGATCTACCTCTGGCCGCGCACGGCCTGGTGGGCGCTGCTGGCGGTCGTGCCGGCCGCCGCCATCGCCGCGATCATGGCGAAGGCCGGCATCTTCGACGGCAACGCCGCGCGCGTCTTCTGGATCGCCGCCGTGGTCTGGCTGGCGTTGTGGGCCATCCGCGCCTACTTCAACTGGTACCGCTACCACAACGACATCTGGGTGATCACGAACCAGCGCGTCATCGACAGCACCAAGACCGCCCCCTGGAACCTGAAGATGTCCACCGCGGACCTGGTCAACGTGCAGGACATGACCGTCGAGCGCGAGGGCATCCTCCACACCATGCTCGACTACGGCGACATCATCTGCCAGACGGCCGCCGACGTGCAGGAGTTCCGCCTCACCGGCATCCCCGACCCGCGCGGCGTCCAGCTCCTCGTCGACAAGGAACGCGACCGGGAGCGTTCCCGCTCGGGCGGCGGTGCGCTGTGAGCCGCCGGGGCGGACGCCCCTGACGCTCGTCACCGGCAGGGATGCATGAGGGAATGCCCTCTCTTCGCCGCTGCCCGTGCGGCCGATACTCCCGGCATGGACGATTTCCGCAAGGAGCTGGCCGCGGTCGTCGATGCCCTGCGCGGCGATGGAGTGGAGCCCGCGTTCCTCGTCGTCGACCTCGAGGGCATCGCGGCGATCAGGCAGATGCACGGCGCCGCCAGCCTGGACACCTTCCGCGAGACGGCCATCGGCGCCATCTCCGCCGCCGCCAGCGGCTGCGATACGTTCACGTACGGCGATGAGCGCATCGTCGCCATCCTGGGGGGCTTCGGCCGCCTCCAGACCTTTGCCGTGATTGAGAAGCTCCGCCGCGCCCTCCCGTTCCTCGGCCAGTCGTTCGACGTCGTCCTCCGGCCGGAGTTCGACGTGCTCGAATACGACGAGGAGGCGGGCATCGCCGGGCTCGTCGCCCAGCTCGCCCGGCTCAGCCGCAACCGCGAGGTCGCGTAGTCCGGGCGCCGGCGTCGTGCGCATTCCGCAGCCGGGCCCGTCCTTGACGGCGCGAGGACCAATCCCACACAATCTTCACCACCGGCCCGGCAGGGTACCGACACCCGGGCCCTTGACCGCGGGTCGCGCGCACCGCAGAATGCTCAAAGTAAGCACTCGCTAAATTAGCCCCTACTACGGAGGGCCCATGGCCAACGAGACGGCGACCATCCCCGACACGCTGCGCGCGAAGGCGCAGGAAAAGCACTGGCCGCTGGATCTCGTCCAGCAGGCGCTCGGAGCCGGCGCGACGGCAGAACAGCTCATCGGCTACATGGACCAGGGCGTCAGTGCCGACCAGGCGCGGCAGTTCCTCGCCGCGCAGGGCGGCGCTGCCGCGGCCGTCGAGCCGTCCCCCGAGCTGAAGGCAAAGGCCGAGCAGGCCGGCTGGCCGCTCGAACTCGTCCAGCGCGCGCTCAGCATGGGCGCGGCCGAGGAGGACCTGGCGCGCTACATGGACATGGGCGTCACCGCCGAGCAGGCGGCGCAGTTCATGACCGGTGGCGGCGCCGGCGCCCCGGAGCTCGACCTGAGCTGGATGCAGGTCCCGACCGAGTGGAACACGCGCGCCCGGCCCACCAAGCACGGGCTCACCCTCCAGGGGATCAACATCGGCAAGTACGGGGAGGTGCCCGACGTCTGGGAGTACCAGACGGAGATGCCGCGCGGCGCCGTCCCCATCGCCGGCGTCGAGGGCATGGGCTACTCGATCTACCAGAAGCAGGAAGTCTGGAGCGACGCCTGCGCACCCCTCTACGAGGAGGCGATCCAGCGCCGCTGGCGCCCCGCGACCGATGTGCCGTGGACCAGCATCGAGCCGCTGCCCGACGACCTCGAGCGCGCCATCTGCCAGGTCTGCACGCACCTCAGCGAGAAGGCGCAGGTCGAAGCCGACGTCCTCGGCCGCTGGGAACCGGAGATCAGCTACGGCTACCACGAGGTCAAGCTCTACCTCGCCACGGTCATCTTCGAGGACGCCCGCGCCGTCGAGGTCTTCCGCAAGCGTGCGCTCTCGAACGGCGGCGGCCTCGGCCTGCAGGCGCCCGGGTGGTCGTTCCGGTCGGTCGTCGATGCGCGCAACTTCAGCGAGATGGCGACGATCCAGTTCGTGCTCCAGGACAGCCTGACGCTCGCGCAGTATGCGTACGGCGAGAAGTACGCCCGGAACGCCGCGGAGAAGTACATCTTCACGCGGGCCATGCAGGACAAGGCGCGCCACATCGCCTACGGCATCACGCACCTCAAGTACACCCTCCTGCACCGCACGGACCGGCGCGAGGAGTTCCACCGCTACCTCGACAAGGGCGAGGGCATGCTGGTGATGGACGACACGAAGGACTCCGCGACGCGCGAGGCGTTCGCCATCTACTTCGGCGGCAGCCGGGAGAACATCGCCGAAGGGCTGAGGCTCCATGACGCGATGCGCCGGCGCGGTCTCGAGCAGTACCTGGCGCGGCTCAAGTGGGCTACCCTTGGGCGCGACGATCGGTTGCATCCGGGCCTGCGGGCCTTCATCGGACAGTAGGCCAGAGCGAGCAGGAGGATCACAGCCATGCCCACGTTCCCGTCCGTCGAGTGGTTCGACACCATCAAAGACATCGTCAACAACGACCCGGCCTTCCGGCAGCTCGGCACCGTCGATGCCGTCGTCGGCATCAAGGTCGAGCACAAGATCTTCGAGGTGACCTTCGAGGCGTTCGAGTGCACGAAGGTGCGGGAGGCGTCGGAGAACGACCTCCGCGACATGGACTTCTGGCTGGAGCAGTCGTACGACCAGTGGAAGGACATGCTCACGAACATCCGCGAGCACGGCGCCGCCGACCTCTCGCACACCCTGAACACGATCGACCTGAACCTGCCGGAGGGCTTCGCACGCTCGCACGACGGCTACCGCCGCGACGCCTTCTACCGCTTCAACCAGTCGATCCAGGACTTCTTCAACGCGTCGGCGAAGATCGACACGCAGTTCGCGCCGATGGAGGCGGTCACCGCCTGAGGGTCAACCCACACCCGAGCACACACACGAGAAAGGTTGCGACATTCGCAGCCTTTCTCGTGTACGTCTCAACTATCAACCATAAGCTATAAGCTGCGCACTACCTCCACGAGCGAGCGCGCCAGCGCCAGCCGCGGCGGCCGCGGCCCCTCCCCGTACGCCCCCGCATGGTCCAACAGGTACACCCGCGGCACCCCGTGCTCCGCGAGGTAGTAGGCCGTCCGCGGGTCGTCGTCGATGTGTACGCCGATGCCCAGCATCCTGCAGGCCGCGAGCTTGTGCTGCGCCGGCCGCAGCCCCGGCGGCGCCATCCGCAGCCCGACGCGGCCGGCGAGTCCGGCGCGCCGCAGCCAGCGCTCGATGAGCGCCCGTCCCGCCCCGCTGCGTCCCGTCAAGATGTACACCTCGTGCTCGCGCGTCAGCTCGCGGAGCACTGGCGCCGCCTCGGGCGCCATCGGCCGCCAGGCGAAGCGCGCGCACTCGATGACAAGCCGCAGCGGGTTCGGCCGCGGCGGCGCGCTCTCGTGCGCGGCGTAGTCGGGCGGCAGCTCCGGGACGCCGCCGGGGGCGTGCACGGCCAGCCGCCCGAACGGCGTCGGGCAGAGCACTCCGTCGTAGTCGATGCTGATGCGCATGTCGTGTGGTGCCAACTCGCTAGATGCGGCTCCCCCGGCCGGGCGGTGCGCGATCGCCGCGCGCACGCGGCCATGCCCGTGGTCAGACGGGCGCTGGTCACGCTGTCCTGGTGCAGTCTAACGGCAGGCGAGGGTGTGTCACGCACGAAGGCGGACACGCGGGTCCGCCCGAGCGCCGGGCGATGCCCGGGGCTCCACCGTCAGGCAGCCGTACGGTTGCTCCGCCCGGACGGGCGCAGCCGGGGGCGGCTGCGCCCCAGCCGGGGCTCCACCGTCACACAGCCGTAACATCGCTCCGGTATACTGCGCGTCATTCGCGGGGGGCGCTGCGGCGATGAACTCTGTCCTGCTGGTCGATGCGTCGGAGGAGATGCGGCCGCTGGCGGCGGCGCTCGAAGCTTCGGGCTACGCCGTCGCGTACGCGGCGCTCGCGGGCGTCCTCGAAGACGCCGGCGAGGCGACGCCGGCGGTGCTTGTGGTCAGCATGCTCGGCCGCGCGCCGGACGCGCCCGCCGTCCGCAACCTGCTCCGCTCGCCGGACATGCCGCACGGCGTGGCCTCGGTGGCCGTCGTACGGCAGGAGCAGCTTTCGGCGCTCGACTTCAGCGCGGGCTTTGACGATTTCATCGTCTACCCGGCGGCCGACGAAGAGGTCGTCGCCCGCGTGCGCCGCGCCATCTGGGTGAAGTCCGGCATCGAGAGCGACAATACGCTCCGGGCGGATGACCTGCGCATCGACCTGGCGAACTACAAGGTCTACGTGGCCGGCACGCACGTCGACCTGACGTACAAGGAGTACGAGCTGCTGCGCTTCCTCGCGACGAACCGCGAGAAGGTGTTCACGCGCGAGGCGCTGCTCAACCGCGTCTGGGGGTACGACTTCTACGGCGGCGCCCGCACGGTCGATGTGCACGTGCGGCGGTTGCGGAGCAAGATCGAGGACCGCACGCACACGTTCATCGAGACGGTGCGCAACGTCGGCTACCGTTTCCACATCCCCGGCGAGCGGTAGGCGGGTTGTCGGGGTGTCGAGAGGGCCGGCCTCAGCCGGCCACTTCCGCTCCGCCGTCCACCACCAGCTTGATGCCCGTGATCCACGCCGCCTCGTCCGACGCGAGGAAGAGCGCCGCGTACGCGACGTCCTCCGGCGTGCCGTCGCGTACGATGGCACGCCGCGGCGGCCGCGGATCCAGCGGGTCGGGCGACGCCTGGATGTTCGTCGGGCAGATGCAGTTGACGCGGATGTTGTCCGGCGCGTACTCGCGCGCCATCTTCTTCGTCATGCCGATGATCGCGCTCTTCGCCGCGGCGTAGCCGACGTTGCCGCCGAGCCGCGCCGCCCGCGCCGCCGCGATGTTGATCACCGAGCCGGAGCGCTGGCGCGCCATCTGCTGCAGCGCGTAGTGGGCTGTGAGGAAGTGCGTCTTCAGGTCGACCGCGAGGAGCCGGTCCCAGTCCTGCTCCGTCGTCTCGCCAGCGCGGGACTCCGAGGCGATGTAGATGCCCGTGTTGTTGTACAGCACGTCGAGCTGGCCGAAGCGGTCGATGGCGAGCCGCACCGCCGCCTCGGCGTCCGGCGCCGACGTCAGGTCCGCCGCCAGGTGCGCCGCCTCGCCCCCAGCCTCCTGGATGTGGCGCGCAAGCCGGCTGGTTTCGTCGCCGTCGAGGCCGGCGAGCACGACGCGCGCGCCTTCGCGCGCGAAGAGCAGCGGCACCGTCGTGCCCTGGCGGCCGCCGGCGCCGGCGATCAGCGTGACCTTGCCTTCGAGTCTCATGCCCTCCGTCCTGCGGCGCCACCGCGGCCGTCGCCCTCCATGCTATCCTGCCTGAAGAAGGACGCAGGGTACACACGGCTTGATCTTCATCTACGCTGACCTCATCGGCTCGGACTTCGCGCTCTTCCTCACACTCGCGGCGGCGACGATCTTCGCGCTGCTCATCGGCATCGCCTTCCACGAGTTCTGCCACGCCTTCGCGGCGGACAGCCTCGGCGACAGGCTGCCCGCCAGCCAGGGGCGCGTGACGCTGAACCCGCTCGCCCACCTGGACCCCGCCGGCACGATGATGCTGCTGTTCGTCGGCTTCGGCTGGGGGAAGCCGGTGCAGTTCAACCCGTTCGGCCTCAAGGTGAGCCCCAAGACGGCGACGCTGCTCGTCTCGCTCGCCGGCCCCCTGTCCAACTTCGTCGCCGCCGGGCTCCTCGGCATCCCGATCAAGCTGGGCTGGGTGCCGTACATCAACCCGCTCTCCATCGACCCGCGCGCGCTGCACTTCTATGTGCAGACGCGCGCGGAATACATCGGCCTGTTCCTGACCGCGGCCGTCTACTTCAACGTCATCCTCGGGGTGTTCAACCTGCTCCCGCTGCATCCGCTGGACGGCTTCAAGGTCGCCGTCGGCCTCCTGCCCGACGAGCTGTCACAGGAGTTCGCGAAGACGGCGCAGTACGGCGTCGGCATCCTGATGGCGCTGATCCTCCTGCCGTTTGTGGTCGGCTACAGCCCCCTCACCCAGATCCTGGGCCCGTCGGTCGGCTGGCTCGTTACCGTCTTCACGGGGGTGCACTGATAATGGCGCGCGCCGCGCACCGCCTGCGGCAGTTCTTCGGCGCGCTGCGCCCGCGGGTGGCGCCGCGCGCGCGGTACGACGCGTACGCCTGGCTCGACGAGCCGCAGCGGCGCATCTTCGCGTCGATGGCGGTGCGCGACCAGCAGCACGGGATCGACGTATTTCGGCGGGTGCGCGCCGCCGCGGGCGCCGACGACCCGCATCTGTTTGCGGCCGCGCTCCTGCACGATTGCGGCAAGGGCCGCGTGCAACTCTGGCAGCGCGTCGCCCACGTGCTGCTCGGCGCCGTCGCGCCGCCGCTGCGCGCCCGTATCGCGAGCGAGCAGGGTGCGCCGTGGCGCCGTGCGCTCTGGCGCCTGCTCCATCACCCGGAGATCGGCGCCGCCATCGTCGCCCGCGCGGGCGGCGACGCGGACGTCGTGCGCATGATCCGTGAGCAGGAGGCCACGCAGCCGGACGCGCGGGTCGCGCTGCTGCAGGCCGCGGACGAGGCATAGGAGGCGCGCGCCATGCCCCGACGCATCGCCATCATCGGGCTCGGGCTGATCGGCGGCTCGCTCGGGCTCGCGCTGAAGCGCGCCGCGATCGCGGACCTCGAGGTCGCGGGCACGGCGCGCAGCCGGGCGACGGTGCAGAAGGCGAAGCGGGCCGGCGCGATCGATGTCGAATGCGACACGCCGGCGGAGGCGGCCGCGGGCGCCAGCCTGGTCGTGATCGCGACGCCGATCATGGCGGTGCGCGCCATCCTGGCCGAGATCGCGCCCGCGCTCGCGGACGGCGCGGTCGTCACCGACGTCGCGAGCACCAAGGGCGACGTCTCGCGCTGGGCGAAGGAGCTGCTGCCGGCCGGCGTGCACTTCGTCGGCGGCCACCCGATGGCGGGGAAGGAGACGGCCGGCATCGACGAGGCGGAGGCGTCCCTCTTCGAGGGCAAGGCGTGGGTGATCTCGCCCTCTCTGGCAGCGGACGAAACGTCGGTGCGGACGGTGGTCGGCATGGCGCAGCTCGTCGGCGCGCGGCCGGTGTTCATGGACCCGGAGGAGCACGACAGCTACGTCGCGGCGATCAGCCACCTGCCGCTCATCGTGTCGTCGGCGCTCTTCTCGACGGCCTTTGGCAGCGCCGCCTGGCCGGAGTTGGCGCAGCTCGCGTCGTCGGGCTTCCACGACACGACGCGCCTCGCGTCGGGTCCGCCCGAGCTCGCGCACGACATCATCGCGACGAACCGCGCCAACCTGCTGCACTGGCTCGACCGCTTCGAGCAGGAGCTCGACCGCTTCCGCGAGGTCATCCGCTCCGAAGAGGGCGAGCGGGTGATCGAAGCCTTCGCCCGCGCGCAGCTCGAGCGCGACAACTACATGACGAACGGCGCGCCGCGCCGCGACGTCGGCGAGCCGATGGAGAAGATCCACTTCGCCGACCTCCTCCTGGGGTCGAAGATCGCGGGCCTCATGCGCAAGCAGGAGGAGACGATCCGCCAGGCCGAGGCGCGCGTGGACGAGAAGCGCCGCTGATGGACCGCGTGATCAAGCCCGCGCGCCGTCTCCGCGGCACCATCGCCGTACCCGGCGACAAGTCGATCTCGCACCGGGCCGCGATCCTCAACGCGCTCGCGGAAGGCGACGCGGTCGTGCACAACTTCCTCCCCGGCGAAGACTGCCTGTCGACGCTGCGCGTCCTGCGCGCGCTCGGCGTCGAGACGGCGCTCGACGCTACGGGCGAGACGCCGGTGCTGCGCGTCGGCGGCCGCGGACTCGGCGGCCTGCGGGAGCCGGCGGAGGTGCTGGACTGCGGCAATTCCGGCACCACGATGCGCCTCATGTGCGGGGTGCTCGCCGGCCACCCATTTCACGCCGTCCTCAGCGGGGACGCCTCGCTTCGCGCGCGCCCGATGGGGCGCGTCGTCGAGCCGCTGCGCCGCATGGGCGCGCGCCTCGACGGGCGCGATGGGGCGCGGCTGGCGCCGCTGTCGGTGCGCGGCGGCGGCCTGCGCGGCATCGCCTACCGCCTGCCCGTCGCCAGCGCCCAGGTCAAGTCCGCGGTCCTGCTCGCCGGCCTCTTCGCCGATGGCGAGACGGCCGTCGAAGAGCCGGCGCGCTCGCGCGACCACACGGAGCGCATGCTCGCGGCCATGGGCGCGCGGATCGGCGGAGAGGGCGCGGGCATCCGCCTGGCGCCCGGCGATGTGCTGCGGCCGCTCTCGTTGCGCATCCCGAACGACATCTCGGCCGCGGCGTTCTGGATGGTGGCTGCGGCCGTGCATCCGGACGCCGAGCTGCGGCTGACCGGCGTCGGCGTCAACCCGACGCGGAGCGGCATCATCGACGTCCTGCGCGAGATGGGCGCGGACCTGTCGCTCGAGGAGGAGCGCCAGGCCGGCGGCGAGCCCGTCGCCGACATCGTCGTGCGCAGCTCGCGCCTGACGGGCGTCAGCGTCGCGGGCGACATGATCCCGCGCCTCATCGACGAGGTGCCCGCGCTTGCGGTCGCCGCGGCGTTCGCGGAGGGCACGACCAGCGTGCGCGACGCCGCCGAGCTGCGGGTGAAGGAGTCTGACCGCGTCGCCAGCGTCGTGTGCGAGCTCCGGCGCATGGGCGTCCGTATCGACGAGCACGACGACGGGTTCACGGTCGAGGGTGGGGCGCCGGTGCGCGGCGCCGCCGTCGCATCGTGCGGCGACCATCGCCTGGCGATGGCGCTGGCCGCGGCGGCGCTCTCCGCGCGGGGCGAGACGTGTGTGGCGGGTGCGGAGGCCGTCGCCATCTCCTATCCTGAGTTCTGGGGGTGTCTCGAGCGGGTCGCGGAGGAGGACGGTGGGGACATGAACCGCCAGGGGTGATGCCATGTCCACAGAATTGATCCACATCGGATTCGGCAACTACATCGCGGCCGACCACGTCGTCGGCATCGCCGCGCCGGGCTCCGCGCCGGTGAAGCGCCTCGTGCAGGAGGGGCGCGACAAGAACACGACGATCGACATGACGAGCGGCCGCCGCACGAAGGCGGTCGTCTTCATGGACAACGGCGCCATCATGCTTGCCGCGATCACGCCGGAGACGATCGAGAGCCGCGTGCGCATGCAGCGCAGTGGCATGCGCACGCCGGTGATGACGGCGTCCGAGGCCGGCGCCGGCGGCCGCCCGTGACCGAAGCCGCGCCCGGTGGCGGGCCGCCCGGCGCGTCGGCGCGGCCGCGGCCGCTGCTGGTTGTCCTCTCCGGGCCCTCGGGCGTCGGCAAAGACGCGGTGCTCGACGAGCTGGCGCGTCGCGGCTACCGGTTTCACCGCGTCGTTACCTGCACCACGCGGCCGCCGCGCGAGGGCGAGCGCGACGGCGTCGACTACGAGTTCGTCTCCGACGAGGAGTTCGACCGGCTGATCGCGAGCGGCGGACTGCTCGAGCACGCCGTCGTGTACGGTCATCGCTCGGGCGTGCCGCGGCGGCAGGTGGTGGAGGCGCTCGCCGCCGGCAACGATGTCCTCGTGCGCACGGATGTGCAGGGCGCCGCCACGATCAAGCGGCTGATGCCGGGCGCCGTGCTCGTCTTCCTGGCGCCCGCGTCGCCCGAGGAACTGGAGGCGCGCGTCCGCGCCCGCGGATCGGACGACGATGCGCAGGTCGAGCGCCGCCTCGCCGCCGCCCGTGCCGAGCTGGCGCGGAGCGCGGAGTTCGACTATGTGATCGTCAACGTCCCCGGTCGCCTCGATGACACGGTCGACCGCTTCGAGGAGCTGCTCTCGGCCGAGCACATGCGGCCCCGCCTCCCCGAACAGTGAGTGTGATTGCTGCGCACGGCGCAGCCGGGGGCGACTGCGCTCCATTGCTGAGGGTCGTCGGCTGTTGTCGACTCATTCGTCGTCGTCGTGGTCGTGCTCGTCCGCTTCGGCCGCGCCAGATGCGGTGTGCGGCACGAACGGCGTCATCCGCTCGCCCTCGTCCTTGCGCCGCGTCCGCTCGGGCAGGGCGTCGATCCTGGCGCGCAGCGCCGCGACGGCGCCGCCGTCCGCCGCCGCCACGACGGTCACGTTGGTGTCACGCAGCACGCGCAGCTCGGACGGCGCGATGTCCGCGCGCACCGTGGCCATGAGCGGCTTGCGCGTGAGCGTGTGCACGCGCTGCAGGTCGATCTGCCGCCGCACCGTCAGGAGGCCGCCGATCGTCCCCACGTCGATGGCGTCGAGCCGGAAGCCATCGAGCGCGCGCACCTCGACGTCGCTCAGATCGCCGGGCAGCCGCAGCACGTAGCCCACGCTGTCATCGAGCAGCGCCGCCGCCGACGCGCGGTCCGGGTCGAAGACGACGAAGTCGTACCCCGCCTCGCGGAACCGCTTCGCCTCATCGTCGCCTGCGCCGGCGACCCACGCTCCGGCGATCGCCTGGCCGATGTCGCCGGGCGGGTCCGGCCGTGCGGGCGCGTCCGGCGTGCCGACGATCACGACATCGGCGCCGCTCTGCGCCAGCGCGGCCGCGCCAGCGGCGTCGGGCGCGAGCCCTGCCAGCAGCATCGTCGCCTGCGCCGCCGCGCGCGCCGTCACGAAGCCCAGCGGCTGCGGGTGGAAGCGCTGGGCCTTGCGGATCCGTTCGGAGAACTTGCTCAATGCGTGCTCCTTTGCGCCCAGGGGGATGCTGCGATCATAGGCTGCGGCGGATCGTCGGACAAGCCGCCCGGAGGGACGCCAGACGCGGCCCGATCAGGCACGAAATCAGGCCCGTATCCGGCCCGGTTTGGGGGCTGTTTGTGCTACAATTTCCACGTGCAAGAGCTCTCGGGAACCCGACGCGCACGGCCCCTCCGCAGCCGGCCTCTTGCTCTCCGGATGACCCTCTCCCAACGAATGGAAGCCACGCACGCATGGTGAGACAACGCATGGAAGACGAGGCGCCCGCGCCTCGCCGGGGCAGGGCGCAGGCCTCCTACACCGCCAGCGACATCCAGGTCCTCGAGGGGCTCGAAGCCGTCCGCCGCCGCCCCGGCATGTACATCGGGACGACGGACCAGCGGGGCCTGCATCACCTCGTCTACGAGCTGGTCGACAACTCCGTCGACGAGGCGATGGCGGGCTTCTGCGACCGCATCGACATCACGATCGAGGCCGACAACTGGGTGACGGTGCGCGACAACGGCCGCGGCATCCCCGTCGACAAGCACAAGACGACCGGCAAGTCGGCGCTCGAGACGATCATGACGGTCCTGCACGCCGGCGGGAAGTTCGGCGGCGGCGCCTACAAGGTCTCGGGCGGCCTCCACGGTGTCGGCGCCTCCGTGGTCAACGCGCTCGCCCGCAAGATGTACGTCGAGGTGCACCGCGACGGCAAGCTCTACCGGCAGGAGTACGAGCGCGGCATCCCGAAGGGCGAGCTCAAGACGACGACGGAGAAGGGCCAGACGCACACCGGCACCACCGCGGCGTTCCTCGGCGATGACGAGATCTTCGACACGCTCGACTACGACTACGACGTGCTGCTCCAGCGCTTCCGCGAGATGGCGTACCTCACCAAGGGCATCTGGATCCGCTTCGAGGACAAGCGCGCCGGCCGCGAACGGGACATGAACTTCTGCTTCGAGGGCGGTGTCGCCAGCTTCGTCCGCCACGTCAACAAGGGCCGCAACACCCTCAGCGCGCGCCCCATCTACATCGAGAAGACGGTCGAGACCACGCAGGTGGAGGCCGCGATCCAGTACAACGACGGCTTCTCGCAGGTCGAGTTCAGCTTCGCCAACACGATCAACACGATCGATGGCGGCGCCCACCTCACCGGCCTGCGCTCGGCGCTGACGCGCGTCCTCAACGACTACGCGCGCAAGCAGAAGTTCCTCAAGGACGACGACGCCAACCTCAGCGGCGACGACGTGCGCGAGGGCATGGTCGCGGTGATCAGCGTCAAGCTGCCCGAGCCGCAGTTCGAGGGCCAGACCAAGACCCGCCTCGGCAACGCCGACGTCAAGAACCACGTCGAGAGCGCCGTCGCCGAAGGCCTCATGCAGTACCTCGAAGAGCACCCGGCCGACGGGCGCCGCATCATCGAGAAGGGCATCATGGCCTCGCGCGCCCGCGAGGCGGCGCGCAAGGCGCGCGACCTCGTCGTCCGCAAGGGCCTGCTCGACGGGACGATGCTCCCGGGCAAGCTCGCCGACTGTTCAGAGCGCGACCCGCACCAGTGCGAGCTCTATCTCGTCGAGGGCATCTCGGCGGGCGGCACGGCGAAGACCGGCCGCGACCGCCGCTTCCAGGCGATCCTGCCGCTGCGTGGCAAGATCCTCAACGTCGAGAAGGCGCGCATGGAGAAGATGCTGGCGCACGAAGAGATCCGGGCGCTGATCACCGCGCTCGGCACCGGCTTCGGCGACACGATGGACATGAGCAAGCTCCGCTACCGCCGGATCATCATCATGGCCGACGCCGATGTCGACGGCTCCCACATCCGCACGCTACTGCTGACGTTCTTCTTCCGCTACATGCGCCAGCTCATCGACGAGGGTTGCCTCTACATCGCCCAGCCGCCGCTCTTCCGCATCCAGAACGGACGCCAGCACACCTGGATCTACTCCGACCAGGAGCGCGACGCCTTTCTCGGCAAGCTCAAGGAAGGCCAGAAGGCGCACGTCCAGCGCTACAAGGGCCTCGGCGAGATGAACCCGGAGCAGCTCTGGGAGACGACGATGGACCCCGAGAAGCGCACGATGCTCCAGGTCGGCATCGAGGATGCGATGAAGGCCGAGGAGATCTTCTCGACCCTCATGGGCGACGAGGTCGCGCCGCGCAAGAAGTGGATCCAGGGCCACGCCACGCAGGTGAAGAACCTCGACGTGTAGTCCCGCGCGAGGCACCGCCCCGTAGCCGCGGAGCGGTGTGACCCTCACCCCCCGGCCCCCCTCTCCGACAGGCGGAGAGGGGGAGATCGTGCCGTCGCTCTGGGGGTCGCGACGGCGTTGGGCGCATGTGCGTGTGGGCGGGGAGGGGCGGAGCTGGAGCTCGGCGGCGTACGCTACACTTTCCCCCACATGACTCCGCGCGAGCCTCGATCACCGGCGCGTGCTCCATCGTTACCGCCCCGCTGTGCGGCGCGCTGCCGGGTGCCGGGACGGAGGCACGCCGGGCGGATCAGCATGGCGCTCGTCGCCGCCCTCGCCCTTACCCTCGCCGCCTGCTCCGGTGGCGCCGGCCGGAAGGACGTGGCCCCTGCCGCGCAGGCCGCGCAGGCGACGCCGCTCGCCGTGGCGACGCCGCTCATCCTGCCGGTCACGCCGGTCGCCGCGACCTACACGGTCGCGGACCCGAAGTTCGACCCGCTCCCGGGCGCGCGTGCCATCTATGGCGAGTATTCCGGCGGCGCCTACCAGATCGAGGTGCCGCACGCCTGGAACGGCGATGTCGTCTACTACGCGCACGGGTTCCGGGGCAACGCGACGCAGCTGACGGTGACGATGCCGCTGATCCGGCAGTTCCTCATCGACCACGGCTACGCGTGGGCGGCTTCCAGCTACACGAAGAACGGCTACCAGCCCGGCGCCGGCGCGCGCGACACGTACGCGCTCCGCGCCGTCTTCGCCGAGAAGGTCGGCGCACCGAAGCATCAGTACCTGTACGGCCAGTCGATGGGCGGCCACGTCGTCGTGTACTCGCTCGAGCACTACCCCACCGCGTACGATGGCGCGCTCAGTGAGTGCGGCGTCGTCGCCGGCAGCCAGATCCTCGACTACTTCCTGAGCTGGGGCGCGCTCGCCAGTTACTTCGCCGGCATCAATTTCACGAGTGTGGCAACCGATGCCCGCCTGCTCGACCAGCGGCTCAGGGACGACGTCGCGCCGGCGCTCGGCTTGGCCGGCGGGCTCACCGCGAAGGGCAGGGCGTTCGAGGACGCGATCGAGAACCTGACCGGCGGCCCGAGGCCGTTCTTCAACGAGGGCTTCCTGCTCCAGTACGTGCCCAACTTCTTCGTGCTGCGCGACGCCGCGGCGCAACCGGGCCCCGGCAACGCCGCGGCGGACAACGCCCGCACCCTCTACCGCATCGATCCGGGCTTCGGCGTCACGAGCGCGCAGCTCAACCGCGACATCGCGCGCGTCGCCGCCAACCCGGTGTTCCGCGACCCGGCGACGTATCCCGAGTTCGCGCCGGAGACGGGCAAGATCGAGCGGCCGCTGCTCACCATCCACGGCACCGGCGACCTCTTCGTGCCGATCAGCCAGGAGCAGGCCTACCGCAAGATCGTCGACGCCGCCGACCGGGGAAATCTGCTGGTCCAGCGCGCGATCCGGCGGCCCGGCCACTGCAACTTCAGCGCGCAGGAGCGCGAGCAGGCGTTCAGCGATCTCGTCGCCTGGGTGACGCAGGGGCGCAAGCCCGCCGGCGACGACCTCTCCGGCGACCTCACCAACGTCGGCCTCAAGTTCACAACCCCGCTCGCCCCCGGCGACCCCGGCACCGTCAGGACGGCGCCGTAAGCCGCAGTCCCTACCTCCTACCTCCCATGTCCCACCGCCTCTCCATACAGTGCCTCCATCAGCGCGGCGTTGTCCTGCCAGCGATAGCGCCGCTCGACGAATGCCCGGCCGGCGGCGCCCATCGCCCGCCGCAATGCCGGGTCGCCCGCGAGCCGTGCGAGAGCGGACGCGATCGCGCCGGTGTCGCGCGCCGGCACGAGGATGCCCGTTTCGCCGTCGACCACCACGTCCGGGATGCCGTGGATGTCCGATGCCACCACCGGCAGCCCCATCGCCGAGGCC
This sequence comes from Chloroflexota bacterium, assembly GCA_028872875.1. Taxonomy (GTDB): domain Bacteria; phylum Chloroflexota; class Dehalococcoidia; order DSTF01; family JACRBR01; genus JADMII01. The sequence continues at coordinate 35,125 of JAGWOC010000015.1, forward strand.
TCGAGCGCCCCGACGCCGAAACCCTCCCACGTCGACGGCATCGCGAACACGTCGAGCCGCTGGAGCACGCCCGGCACATCGTCGTGCGCGACCTCGCCCGCGAACGCGACGCGGTCGGCGATGCGCAGCTCGGCGGCGAGCGCTTCGAGCGCCGGACGCGCCGGCCCGTCGCCCGCGAGCAGCACGTGGACCGTGACGCCGCGGGCGTCGAGCGCCGCCACGGCCCGCAGCAGGTGCTCGAAGCCCTTCTCCGGCGAGAGGCGTGCGACGGCGCCCACCGTGATCGCGGGGCGGGCCTCGCGCGCCGCGGGCCGGAAGCGGTCGAGGTCGACGCCGTACGGGATGACGCTGACGGGCTTGCCCGCCGGCATGTACGGCAGCGTCGCCTCCGCGAGCCGCATGCCCGTCGCCGTCACCGCGCCTGCGCGCGCCAGGGCGTAGCCCGTGATCCAGCGGTGGAGGGGCGTCAGACGCGGCGCTTCGAGCACATCCGTGCCCCAGACCGACACGATCGACGGCTGCACCCCCGAGAAGCCGGCGAGGAAGCCGTAGCTCGTCAGGTGCAGGGCGTGCAGCACGTCCGGCCGCAGCTCGCGGATCAGCGACCGGACGCGGCGCGCGTGGACGATGTAGCGCGGCTTGCCCAGCGTCTCGAGCCCGTCGATGTGGTGCACGCGTGCGCCCGCGATCTCGGCGGGCCGGAACGAGATCACGTGCGCGTCCCACCCGAGCCGCGCGAAGTGCTCCACCCACCGCCGCGTGTGGATGTACGGCGCGTCCGCGAGGTAGACCGCTCTCACGTGCCGTCGCTGGCCGCGGGCGGGCTCGCCGGCGCGGCGATCGCTTCGGCCGCGACGACGATGCCGGCCGCGAACCAGAGGTACGGGTCTTCGAGGAAGCGCCCCTCCGTCTGCGACGCGAGCAGGATGATCGCGCTGATCATCGCCATCGCGACGCCGACCGCGCGCAGCTCGCCGTCGCCGGCGGCGAGCACGCGGCGGATGTACGCGAGCCAGCGCCATGCCAGGAACGCCAGCGCCGCCATGCCGATCACGCCCAGCTCGGCGAGCATCGTCACGAGGGATGTGTGTGAGATGGTCACGTTTGCGTGGATCTTCGGGTCCTTGTAGTGATAGTAGTCGTAGACGAACGCGGTCTGGTAGCCGCCGATCCCGACGCCCGTGAGCGGGTGGTCGGTGAACATGTTCAGCCCCGCCTCCACCAGATAGGGCCGCGCGCCCGCCGCCGCGACGCCGAACTTGAACGTGTCGACCCGGTTGCTGAAGTATGGATTGGAGACGACGAGCGCCAGCGCGGCAGCGGCCAGCAGCGCCGCGCCCATGCCGAGCATCCGCAGGCGCAGCGCGCGCGCGATCGGCAGCAGCGCGATCGTCGCGGGCAGCGTCACGAGCGCGACGATCCACGACCCGCGCGAACCCGTGAACTCCAGCGTCAGCAGCGCGAGGAGCACTGATGGCAGCAGGAACGCGAGCTTCGTCCGGCGCCGGGCGAAGAACCACAGCGCCAGCGCCACCGCCACGCCCTCGATGAGGAAGCGCGCGAAGTCGTTCGGGTCCGCGAACGTTGTGTTGATGCGCCGCTGGCCGTAGAGGCCCAGCCCCGGGTTCCAGAGAAAGCGCCCACTGAACTCCTGGAAGATGCCGATGATCGACAGCGTGCCCATCATGAAGACGAACGCGTACAGCGTCCAGCGCAGCGACGCGCGGTCGCGCACGAAGAATGGGACGAGCGCGAACGTCCCCAGCGAAAACGCCAGCCGCAAGGTCTCCGTGCGCGCCGCCGATACGTCGATGGCGTAGAGCATCGAGAGCGCGTACACGGCGAAGAGCAGTGCCAGCGGCAGCACGAGCGGCGACGAGGGCAGCACCTCGCGCCGCGGCCGTCCCGGGCGCAGCAGCCACACCGCGCACGCCAGCGCCACGACGAGGCGGCCCGCGTCGACGATCGACGTCGGCGGCAGGCCGCCGCCCAGGTCGGCGCGCGTCTGCAGGAAGGGGACCGCCAGCTTCGAGATCTCGAGCGGCAGCGCCAGCACAAGCATGGGGCCGATGACGCGCGGCTCGTAGAACGCGATCCCAGCGGCCATCGCGGCGATGGCCGCCAGCGCGAACATGGCGGGATGTCCGAAGAGCGCGCCGGTCGCCAGCGCGACGCCCGCGAGCAGGCCCGCGGCGGGCCACGCCTCGGCCGGCAGCGCCGGCAGCGGGCCCGGCCGCCGTAGTCTCAGGTCAGCGAAGGCCATCGCGCGTATTCTAGTGCCGATCCAGGTTGATGACACAGCGAGGCGGCGCTTCGAGGCCGGAGGCTACGGCGCCGTCGCCAGTTGCGCCTGCGGGATCACGTGCCAGATCTGCATGCCCGGGTTCTGGTACGCCAGCTCCAGCGCGCCGCCCAGCCCGCCCTGGAACTTCTGGATCCCCGCCGCCGGGTAGTAGTTGCGCTCGACGTCCCCGACGATCACGTACTGGACGCCGTAGCGGGCCAGGATCTGCCGCGCCACGCCGATGTCCGTCGTCGAGTAGAACGTGTTGACGTCGTTGATGCGGTCCTGCACCGCGGCCGCGAAGCGCTGCCGCTGCTGCGTCTGGTGCCAGTCCCAGCCCAGCACGTCCGGCAGCCCCGTGTAGATCGACACCCGGCTGCCGTAGTGGTAGATCGGCGCGATGCCCTCGATGATCGGCGGCGTGCCCTGGACGTGCGCGCGCATCCAGTCGATGCCGTCGCGGTCGTACTTGAGCACGTGCTCGCCGCCCTTGCCCGTCGTCGCGTCGCGGTCGTTGTACACCGCCGTGTCCATGTAGGTCATGCCGTTGTTGCCGGTGCCCTGCGCCGGGTTGAAGCGGTCGTGGACGCGCGCCCGGGTGCCGAAGTACGGGAATGCCAGCGCGAGGACGAGGATGACCGCCGCGGCCGCGCCGAAGGCGTAGCGCGGCGCCATCACCAGGCTCGCCCGGAAGGCGCCCGCGCGCCGCAGGAACGCCTCCTGCGGGCGCATCACGAAGAACAGGTACCAGAGCGCGTACGCCCCGACGACCCCCCACATCAGCCAGACGTGCAGGTAGAACTTGAACACGGTGTTCATGCGGCCGATGTCGCCGTCGAGCGTCAGCAGCTCGACCCCGCCCGAGAGCCCGAGCCCCAGCGCCACCATCGCGTACACGTACAGCATCGCCGGCGCCGTGGGCACCGGGCTGCGCAGCTCGCGCCAGGCGCACAGCAGCACCGCCGCGAGGCCGACGAACGCCAGCATCGTCACGCCCCAGCGCTCCGTCGTGCCCGCCCAGATGATGATCGCGCCCGCGGCGATCAGCGCCACCATCACCGGCATGCTGTCCGCTGGCCGGCGGCGCCGCCCGCGGCCGAAGAAGATGCGCCGGATGCCGTGGCTGCGCGTGATCGCGCGGTTCAGGTTGAACAGCACCAGGCCGGTGACCAGGAAGAGCAGGATGCCGAACTGGCTCAGATAGTCCGCCAGCGCCGTCGTCTGGTCGGACTGGTGGAAGCCGCTGTAGAACATGTTGTAGTTCTTCGCGAACCGCGCGAAGAATGCGTACGACAGCGCCGCCATCACCAGCGACTTCACGCCGCCGACGACGACCGCCCGCAGGTTGACGCGCCCCTCCTTCGCGCGCTCGCCGATGAGCAGCGCCGCCGCGCCGAGCAGCAGGAACGGCGGGTAGTCCCACGAGTTGATCCAGCGCAGCGCGCCGACGATCAGCGCGATCAGCGCCACCATCAGCCAGCTCGTGACCTCGCGCACGCGCGGGCTCTCGCGGTTCAGCCGCGTGAAGTTCAGCACGGCAGCCAGCCCGACGGCCGCCGATGTCAGCGCGAAGGGCATCGCCATCAGGTGCGCGTGCAGGTCGGCGAAGAGGAACGTCCAGAACGGGAACTCCGTGATCGGCGTCACTTCCTTCGAGGGGTGCAGCACCGTCAGCGCCCGGCTCGGCGCCCACCAGTCGTAGCTGTAGACGAGCTGCCGGAACGACGCGTCCCCGAAGATCGCCGCCTTGAAGCCGCCGGCGATTGCGACGATGCCGCCGAGCAGCGGCACGCCCGTGTGCCACGGGCTGACGCGCGAGAAATTCTGTTCCAGCACGCCCACCGCGCGCAGGTTCCCCGCGATCAGCACCAGGAAGATCGCGGCGATCCCGCAGAGGACCGGACCGCGCGCGCTGATCGGCAGCCGCCCGGGCCGCCTGCGCATCAGCCGGCGCGTCGACTCCGCGAGGTTGTACGCCAGCGAGAACGTCGCCGCGCCCGCGAGCGCGAAGAACATCGGCACGATCAGGTTGTACGCCACCTCCGGCACGATCCCGGTCAGCTTCGTCACCGTCGCCGCGATGAACTGGCCGAAGTAGTAGTAGTTCATGAAGCCGCCCGCGTTCCACGGGTCGATCGGCCCCTGCGAGAGGTCTGTCGTGCGGATGACGCCGTTGAGATACGCGAAGTCCATCGGCTTCTCGCCGCCGCGCGCCGGGTGCCAGAGGTCCGGGTTCTGCAGCCGGAGCCAGTACGAGAACAGGAAGAGCGCCAGGAACAGCGCCTCCGCCGACACCAGGAAGCGCCAGTGCTGCCGCGCCCAGGCGGCGAGCTCGCGCCGCCAGACGGCGCCTGTCACGATACCCACAGCCACCATCACGCCGAGCGCCCGCGCGATCTCTGCGCGCGTGTAGTCGACGGCACCGTAGCTCGCCGGCAGGTACGCGAGGAACGCCAGGCCCAGGACGCCCAGCGGCTTCGTCAGCAGGTAGCCGCGGTCCGGCAGCCCACGGAAGACGAAGAACGCCAGCGGCACGAGCGCGAACGCCGCGACCTCGATCGCCAGCAGCCAGAAGAAGAGCGGGTAACGGTTGATCACGTTACCCGGCTGGAAGATCGATGACCACGTGCCTCCCGCCGCCTGCTTCGCCTCGACCGCCGGCGTGAACTGGTTGGCGTTCTGTCCGAGCTGCTTGGGCAGGGCGCTCACGCCCGGCACGTAGGCGTCGGCGTGCAGCACCGCGCGCGCCTTGTCGGCGGAGTACGCGCTCGTCTTCTTGTAGATCACCACCTTCGGGTGGTCATAGACCGAGTAGGACTCCTCCGCCGCCGTGTCGTTCAGTTTGATCCCGAAGATCTCGGGGTAGGAATCGAACTCCGCCACCTTCTTGAAGCCGAGCGAGCCGTCCGCCAGCGCTTGGTAGTAGCGCGACGTGACGGGCCACGCCGCGGGCACGCGCGTCACCGTCGCCGACACGCGCGCGCTCGCCAGGGCGATGTAGTCCACCTGCTGGATCTTGTTCAGCAGGTCCTGGACGTGCTGCGGCGTGTCGTTGTTGAAGTTGTCGAACGTCACCGAGCCGTAGGTGCGCGGCTGCACGCCGGTCACCGTGTACGGCACGGAGTCGTCCCACGACTCGTGGCCGATGATGCTGCCCGCCGGCACGTTCTGGTAGATCCAGCGCGATGCCGTGACGCGCGTCACCGGCTCGGTGTAGATGTGGTAGAACGCGAGCCCCATGAACAGCGTCAGCAGCACGACGGCGCCCGCACCGGCGCCGGCCGCCCACGGCAGCGCCGGCCGCAGCGGCGCCAGCCGGTCGCGGAAGCGCCCGAGCGCGGCGAAGGGGTCGGCCGACCGCGACCACTGCCATGTCCACCACAGCGCCGCCGCCGCGAAGACGGCCAGCGCCGGGTACAGCGGCAGGAAGTACCGCATGTACAGCGAGAACTGGGCGCCCATGAAGCCGAAGTAGCCCAGCACCCACGCCAGCGGCACCAGCCACACGCCCTGGCGCTTGCGGAACGCCCGTACTGCGGCGAACGCCACACCGAGCCAGGCTGTGATCCCCAGCGCAGGCCCCATCCCCCAGCTCACCATCTGGTGCAGCGGGTAGAGCCACCGCGAGCGCCCGATCCACTGCACGTTCGGCGGGAAGGCGGCGCCTGCGAGCAGGTTCTGCTGGTTCACCTCGTCGCCCAGCCACTGGTGGTTGAAGATGTCCGGATACGGCACCGGCAGCGGCCCCAGGCGTCCGAGGTGCCAGATGAAGAACTGGCCGATCCCCGGCGTCTGAAACGCGTAGGGCATGGCGATGCGGAACGCGATGAACGCGGCCGCCAGCGCGATCAGCGAGCCGATGACGAACGTCGCGACCGACGCGTCGAGCCGGCGGCCGTCGCGCTGCTGCTCGTACTCCCGCCTGCGCCCGTACCACCACGGCGCGACGTAGGGCTTCACGCCCGGCCACGCGTAGACACCGATCGCCAGCACGATCACCGGCAGCAGCGACACCGCGGTCAGCTTGCACGCCACCGCCAGCCCGGCGCTCACGCCGGCGAGCGCGAAGTCCCGCTTCAGCCCGTACTTCGCCGACCGCACCGCCAGGTAGATCGTCACCGTCGCGAAGAAGGTGACGAACGGGTCGACGACGAAGAAGTGCGCGTTCTGGATCGCGAACGCCGACAGCGCGTACAGGAACGCCGCGAGCAGCCCCGCCCGGCGGTCCAGGAGCTCCCGCGCCAGCAGGAAGACGAACAGGATCGTCGCGATGTCAAAGACCGCCGACAGGCCGCGCCCCGCGAGATTGTAGCCGTCGTAGTCGTCGTAGTTGCTGAAGTACCCGAACGACAGCGTGTGCAGGTGCGACGCGACGAACTTGTCCATGAACAGCGGCAGCGTCCCGTAGACGAAGGTCGGCTGCTTCGTGCCGTCGGCGTGGGTGATGTTGTACGGGTTGAGCGGCGATGTCCGGGTGTCGAAGTAGTTCGCGATGCTGCTCGGCGCGCGCGTGTCCACGAGGATCTGGGTCAGGAACCGCTCGTCCGGGTGGAGATGGCCGCTGATGCCGTTGCCGTTGTCGTCCCAGTTGATGCTGCTCAGGCGCAGGTAGCCGCCGAGCAGCATGATCGCGACCAGCGCCGCGATCACCAGGACGCGCGCCCAGTCCGCCGTCAGCGCGTCGAGGCGCGGCGGGGCGAGGAGGCGCCGCTGCCCGGCCGCACGGCTCGCGGTCGACGGGTCGTGCAGCGGGGACGTGTCTTCACTCATACCGGATGTTCGTCGGGGGAGTGCTGTCTGGATTCGGATGCGACGCCGGACATCATATCAGAACGTATCTGTGAGACGCCCCGGGACCATCCAGCCGCGGCCGGGCACGGTGGCGTCTCTGTGCGGTCGCGCCAGGCGTGCGCCCGGCCGGTACCGGTAGGGGCGCTGCTTGCTGCGCCCCTCGCCGTGCGCGGTACGGTCGCTTCTCGCAGCTCACACGGCGCAGGCTCCCCTTCCCTGCGGGGAAGGGGTTGGGAGTGAGGTTCACCGGCGCGCGCCGATGCCCTCAGCGCGTGACCCGCGCGGGCTGAAGGCCCGCGGCTCCGGGTGGGCGCGAATGTGCATGCGCGAGGGTGCCGCCCGGCGGCATGGGCCGCTGCCCTTGCTATAGGGACAGCGCCGATGTGCCCGAGATCGCCCGGCTGCTATCATCCGGCGTCACACCTGCGGCTCGCGGAGGAAGCGAGAGGGGCATCATGAGCAACAAGCTCGTCCTGGGTGCGGGCGCCGTCGCGGCGGTGCTGATCATCGGCCTGGCCGTGATCCTGTTCGTGGTCGCCGGCAGCGGTGGTAGCAGCGGCACACCCGCCGCCACCAGCAGCGGCGCGACGCCCGCCAGCACCGTCTCCGGCACGCCGGCCGCCGGCGATCTGCGCGTGCGCGCCAGCGACCCGCTGTTCCTCGACCCGGCGGTCGCGCAGGACGCGGACTCCGCGGGCTATATCGTCGAGATCTTCTCCGGGCTCGTGCGCCTCGACAAGAACCTGAAGATCCAGCCCGACCTCGCCGAGCGCTGGGACCTCAGCCCCGACGGCAAGACCTACACCTTTCACCTCAACCCGAAGGCAGCGTTCCAGGATGGCCGCCCCGTCACGGCCGGCGACGTGAAGTACTCGTGGGAGCGCGCGCTGAACCCCGATACCGCCTCGGTCACGGCGGAGAACTTCCTGGGGGACATCGTCGGCGCGAAGGACGTCGCCAACGGCACCACGAAGCAGCTCAGCGGCGTCAAGGTCATCGATGACCAGACGCTGCAGGTCGCGATCGACGCGCCGAAGTCCTACTTCCTGTACAAGCTCACGTACCCGAATGCGTTCGTCGTCGACCAGAAGCAGATCGCCGCGAACCCCAGGCGCTGGACGCTCAAGCCCAACGGCACCGGCCCCTACATGCTCAAGGAGTGGAAGCTCGGCGACCGGCTGGTGCTGCAGGCGAACGAGCACTTCTATCTTGGCGCCCCCAAGCTCAAGACGGTGACCTTCCTGCTGTCTGGCGGCTCGTCGCTCACGACCTACCAGGACGGCGGCATCGACGTCACCGGCGTCGGCCTGGCCGACCTGGCGAGCGTGCAGGACCCGTCGAGCCCGCTGAACAAGCAGTACCACAAGGCCGACAACGCCGCGATCGACTACATCGGCTTCAACACGAACGCCCCTCCGTTCGATGACCCGAAGGTGCGGCAAGCGTTCGCCATGGCCGTCGACCGGAAGAAGATCGCCTCCGTCGTCCTCCATGGCGCCATCCCCGCCGCGACGGGCATCATCCCGCCCGGCGTCCCCGGCTACACCCCGGACGACAAGACGTTGCCGTACGACCCCGCAAAGGCGAAGCAGCTCCTCGGCCAGTCGAAGTACGCGGGCAAGATGCCGCAGATCACCCTCGCCGAGACGGGCGCCGGCGGCAGCATCGCCGATGCCACGCAGGCGATCGTCCAGGGCTGGAAGCAGAACCTGGGGGTCGACGTCAAGGTCCAGCAGGCCGACGCCGCGACGTTCTTCCAGGACATCGACCAGGGCAAGTACCAGATGTTCCACCTCGGCTGGATCATGGACTACCCGGACCCCGAGGACATCCTGGATGTGCTGTTCTACAGCAAGAGCCGCCAGAACAGCTCGCACTACAACAACCCGCAGGTCGACGCGAAGCTCCTGCAGGCGCGCACCGAGGCCGACCCGAACAAGCGCATCGCGCTGTACCAGGACATCGAGAAGATGCTCATCCAGGACGCGCCGTGGATGCCGCTGTTCTTCGAGACGTCGTACTACCTCGTGAAACCCTATGTCAGTGGCTACGAGCTGCCGCCGATGGTGATCGAGCACTACCGCAACGTGACGGTGAACCACCCCTGACGGCGGAGCAGGCGCGCTGATGGACGGTCTCGCAGGCTACGTCGTCCGCAGGCTGCTGTTTCTCCCGGTCGTCCTGCTCGTCGTGTCCTTCGGGACGTTCTTCATCACGCGCTGGGGCCCCGGCGACCCGATCAGCATCTACTCCGGCCAGTACCGCGACCCGGAGGCGTTCGCGCGCGTCCGCCACACCTACGGGCTGGACAAGCCCATCATCGTGCAGTACGGCATCTGGCTGAAGGACATCGCCCTGCACGGCGACTTCGGCGTCAGCTTCCGCTACCGCGACCGTACTATCCCCGAGATCATCGGCCCGAAGATCTGGGTGTCGGTGCGGCTCGGCGCGTACGCGTTCATCCTGACGTTCCTGCTCGGCATCCCCATCGGCATCTATGCGGCGGTGAAGCAGGGGACGTGGCTCGACCCGTTCCTGATCAGCGTCTTCCTCTTCTTCCAGTCGATCCCGGTGCTGGTGACGGTGCCGGTGCTGGTGATCCTGCTCGCCGTGAAGGTCCACTGGGTGCCCCCCGGCGGCTTCGATGGGATCTTCTCGCGCTCGATGATCATTCCCACGCTGGCGCTGGGCCTGCCAGGCGTCGCCGGCGTCGCCCGCCTCGCCCGCGCGACGACGCTCGGCGCGCTGCACGAGGACTTCGTGCGTACGGCGCGCGCGAAGGGGCTCGACGAGTTCACCGTGATCACGCGTCACGTCGCGCGCAACGCCGTCGCTCCCGTCATGACGACCGTGATCGGCCTCTCGCTCGTCGGCCTGATCGAGGGTGCGCTGATCACCGAGACGCTGCTCGGGATCCCGGGCATCGGCGAGTACACGTTCCAGTCGGTGAACGCCAAGGACTACAACGTGATCCTCGTGATCGTGCTGCTCATCACCTTCGCCTTCGTGCTGGCGAACCTGCTCGTCGACCTCGTGCTGGTCGCCATCGACCCGCGCGCGCGGCTGGCCGGGGGCGGCGGGCCATGACCGCCTCCTCCGCGGACGAGCAGGGGAGGGGCGCTGGCGCGGCATTCGTCGCGCCGGCGCATGCCGGCAGCAGCCCCTTCGCGCGCGCCGCGCGGCGCCTCCTGCGCAAGAAGATCGCCGTCATCTGCATGATCGCCATCGCGGTCTTCTACGTGGGCGGCGCCTTCGCGCCGCTGCTCGCCCCCTACGGGTACAACCACCAGAACCTCGACCTCGCGTTCCACGGCCCGTCGCTGCGCCACCTGTTCGGCACCGATGCCCTCGGCCGCGACACGCTGAGCCGTAACCTCTTCGCCGCGCGTACGACGGTGATCGTGACGCTCGCCACCCTCGCCACGGGCTTCGTCGCGCTGCCCGTGTCGCTTGGCCTGCTCGCCGGCTACCGCGGCGGTTTCGCCGACGCCGCGATCAGCCGCAGCGGCGAGATCCTGGCGTCGCTGCCGGCCCTGCCGATGCTCGTGCTCATCAACGCGACGATGCGGCCGCGCTTCCTCGGCTGGGTGAAGGACGTCGAGGGCTGGCTGCACTGGCACGGGCTGTCATCGTCCGGGTTCGCCGACTACTTCCTCATCTTCGGTGTGCTGTCGCTCTTCGGCTGGGTCGGCGGCATGCGCCTGATCCGCGCGCAGGTGCTGACGCTGCGCCGTTCCGAGTACGTCCTCGCCGCCCGCGCCAGCGGCGCGACGACGCGGCGCGTCCTCTTCCGCCACCTGCTCCCCAACGTCATGCCGCTCGTCGTCGTCGGCGCCTCCGCCTCGCTGGGCGCGATCGCCGGTTCCGAGATCGCGCTGACGTTCCTGGGCGTCGGCGTCCAGCCGCCGCACCCCAGCTTCGGTTCGCTGATCTCCGACGGCGCCAGCCGCATCGCGCTGGAGCACCACCCGGAGCTCCTGCTCGTGCCCGCCGCTATCGTCGCCACGCTGATCTTCGCCTTCAACCTCCTCGGCGATGCGCTCAACGACGTCATCACTCCCGGCGCCCGCTGACGCCGGCTACCGCGGCCCATCGACCATCGCCGTACCCTTGCTATACTTCGATAGGACAGATGTCCGCCGGATATCCCCTCTCGTGATCGCGGTCGCCGCTGGCGGCCGCCCATCGTGTCCGGCGCCTATCGCAGTCCCGTCGAAAGGTGAGGGACCGGATTGAAGGTTTCGACCGAGAAGATCCCCGAATCGCAGGTCGTGATGACCATCGAGGTCGAGCCCGAACGGCTCGAAGCGGCGCGTGGCAAGGCGCTCCGCAAGCTCGCCCCGCGGGCCAAGGTGCCCGGCTTCCGCCCCGGCAAGGCGCCGCCGGCCATGCTCCGCCGCTACCTCGGCGAGGAGCGCATCCTCGACGAGGCGCTCGATGCGCTCGTGCCCGCCGTCTACCGGGAGGCCGTCGAGGCCGACGAGAGCATCGACCCCATCGCCCGGCCGCGCCTCGTCATCGAGACCACCGAGCCGCTCGTCGTCAAGGCAACGATCCCTGTCCGCCCCACCATAGAACTCGGTGGCTACACCGCCGTCCGCGTCCAGCCCCAGGCGGTGACCGTCGAGGAGGGCCGCGTCGACGAGACCCTCGAGACGCTGCGCCATCGCGCATCCACGCTCGAACCCTCCGACCGCGCCCTTGCCTGGAACGACGTGCCCACCATGGACATCAACGCCCGGGTCGAAGGCGAGCCGCTCGTCGATGAGCACGACGTTCAGGTCCAACTCGTCGAAGACCGCGACGTGCTGTTCCCCGGCTTCGAGGAGGCCGTCCTCGGCCATCGCAAGGGCGACACGGTCGAGTTCGACCTGCCCGTCCCCGAAGAGGTCAAGAGCGAGAAGTTCGCCGGCAAGCAGGCCCACTTCATCGTGGCGATCAAGGAGACCAAGGAAGAGGTCCTGCCCGTGCTCGATGACGAGTTCGCGAAGCAGGTCGGCGAAGGCTACGAGACCCTCGAAGCGCTGCGCGACCGCATCCGCGCCGACATCCGCAAGCACGAAGAGGGGCAGCGCGACAGCCGCTACCACGAGGAGATCCTCGGGGAGCTGATGGACCGCGCGACGATCGAGTATCCGCCCGTCATGCTCGACGCCGAGGTCGACCGGATGCTCCACGAGCAGGCCGGCCACATCGAAGAGGGCCGCGGGCTCGAGGCCTACCTCGCCGGCCTCGGCAAGACCGAGGAGCAGGTGCGGGAGGAGTTCCGCCCGATCGCCGACACGCGGCTGCGCCGTTCACTGATACTGACGGAGGTCGCCGATGCCGAACACATCGAGGTGAGCGGTGCCGAGATCGACGCCGAGATCGACCGCATGACCGCGGCCGCAGGCGCGCAGGCGCCGCGGCTGCGGGAGCTGTTCAGCAGCGCGGCCGGCCGCGACACCATCCGCCGCCGGCTGCTCACGGACAAGACGCTCGCGCGCCTCGTCGAGATCGCGACGCAGGACAACGAAGGGGCTGCGGCGCCCGGCGGGCAGGAGGGCCCACCGACGAAGAAACGGCGTGCGAAGCGCCCCAAGGCGCCCGCTGCGGCGCCCGGCGCCGGGCCGGACGCCGAAGCGGAAGGCGGCTGAGCGAACGACGAAGGATCGAGGGCACCATGGAGTTCCGGGACGGACCTGACGAAAGGGCGCAGAACGTGATCATCCCATCCGTGATCGAGACGAGCCCGCGCGGCGAGCGCGCGTTCGACATCTACTCGCTGCTCCTCCGCGAGCGCATCGTCTTCCTCGGCACGCCGATCGACGACCAGATCGCCAACCTGATCATCGCGCAGCTCCTCTACCTGGACCGCGAGGACCCCGAGAAGGACATCAACCTCTACATCCACTCGCCGGGCGGGCAGATCACCGCCGGCCTGGCGATCTACGACACGATGCAGCTCGCGCACGCCAACATCGCCACGTACGCCGTCGGCATGACGGCGAGCATGGGGACCGTGCTGCTGTGCGCGGGGACGCCCGGCAAGCGCTACTGCATGCCCAACTCGACCATCCACATGCACCAGGCGCTCGGCGGCGCCCGCGGCCAGGCCGCCGACATCGAGATTCAGGCGCGGGAGATCTTGCGCGAGAACGACATCATCCGGGGCATCCTCGTCAAGCACACCGGCCAGACCGACGAGCGCATCCGCAAGGACTTCGACCGCGACTTCTACATGAACCCGGAGCAGGCCAAGGAGTACGGCATGATCGACGAGATCCTGACGCGCAGGGAGGGATAGGCGCCCCGGGCAGGTTATATCCGCCGTCGCGCGCCGTTTAGGGCTTCAGAAGGGGCCGTAGATTCCCGAAAAGCCTGTGGAGACGCACGGGATCGCGACCTTCTCCGCCAGGCGTCAAGCTGACAAAGGCTGGCGGGTGGCGTACAATCGGCAGGCCGGATAGAGAGCGGGCGGCCGTGCGCCGCCCGCGTGTGGGGATAGACGAAACGCATGGCTAACAGTCGCACCACCCGCGTCCAGTACCACTGCTCCTTCTGCGGCAAGAACCAGGACCAGGTGAAGCGCCTGATCGCCGGCCCCGGAGCGGTGTACATCTGCGACGAGTGCGTCGAGCTGTGCCGCGAGATCATCGACGAGGAGTCAGCGGGCCCGGCGAAGACCAAGGTCTCCGGCCAGCGCACGCCGCCCCCGAAGCAGATCTTCGACCGCCTCAGCGAGTACGTCGTCGGCCAGGACCAGGCGAAGAAGGTCCTTGCGGTCGCCGTCTACAACCACTACAAGCGCATCAACGCCGGCGCCGCGGCCAGCCCCGACGTCGAGCTCGAGAAGAGCAACATCCTCTTCGTCGGCCCCACCGGCGTCGGCAAGACCCACCTCGCGCGCACCCTCGCGAAGATGCTCGACGTCCCCTTCACGATCGCTGACGCCACCGCACTCACCGAGGCCGGCTACGTCGGCGAGGACGTCGAGAACATCCTGCTCCACCTGATCCAGGCCGCCGATTTCGATGTCCAGCGCGCCGAGCGCGGCATCGTCTACATCGACGAGATTGACAAGATCGCCCGTAAGTCCGACAACCCGTCGATCACCCGCGACGTCTCCGGCGAGGGCGTCCAGCAGGCGCTGCTGAAGATCATCGAGGGCACCACCGCGAACGTGCCGCCGCAGGGCGGGCGCAAGCACCCCCACCAGGACTTCATCCAGATCAACACCGCCAACATCCTCTTCATCTGCGGCGGCGCCTTCGAGGGGCTCGACAAGCTCATCGAGAAGCGCCTTGGCCGCGACAAGCGCTCGCTCGGCTTCGGCGCCGAGTACCGCCTGATGGACGCCCAGAAGCGCGCCGATGAGCTGCTCAAGCACGTCACGCACGACGACCTGCTGCAGTACGGCCTCATCCCGGAGTTCGTCGGCCGCCTGCCGATGGTGGTCAGCCTCGAGTCGCTCGACGCCGACGCCCTCGTCCGCATCCTTACCGAGCCCAAGAACGCCCTTGCCAAGCAGTTCCAGCGCTTCTTCGGCCTGGACAACGTCGAGTTGGCGTTCACCGAAGACGGCCTCCGGGCCTGTGCCGAAGAGGCGATCCGCCACAAGACCGGGGCCCGCGGCCTCCGCACCGTCCTCGAAGACACGCTGATGGAGGTGATGTACGAGATCCCCTCGCGCGCCGACATCAAGAAGTGCGTCGTTTCGGGCGATACGATCCGCAGCCGCAAGCGCCCGCTGCTCCTCACGCGCTCCGGCCAGAGTGTCGAAGATGACGCCCTCGTCGCCGACGTCGACGACGTGAAGGACGTCTCCGCCTGACGGCGAGAGACGCGCGACGCACAACGGGACAACAGGGGGCCGCAGGCGCGGCCCTTCTTTCTTGCCCGGAACCCCGCGTAGTACCGGCCGTGTGCGGTCAGCCCGCCCGCATCCCGCCGCTGCCCGTTGTCGGCCGCAGTCTGTTGTCGGTGCGCGCCTCACACCTACGCGGCAGTCCGCGCACCACGATCGCCAGTCCGTATAATCCCCGACGATGGAGAGGGGAGATCCCGCGGCCGCGCACGGCCAGCCGGCCGCCGTCGTCGCATCGAAGTTCGCGGTGCCGCGGAGGCGCGCGGACGTCGTGCGCAGGCCGCGCCTCAATGCGCTCATCGACACCGCCATCGGCGGCAAGGGCACGCTGATCGCGGCGCCCGCAGGTTATGGCAAGACGACGCTCGTTGTGGACTGGCTCCAGTCCTCCGACTTCGCCGCCGTCTGGCTCTCGCTCGACGACTGGGACGCCGACCTGCCGTCGTTCACGCGCGCCCTGGCGGGCGCGCTCGCCCTCCGCTTCGGCGTCGACCCGCCGCTCGGCGACGAGCGATTCTGGCATCCCCGCACGGTCGCCGCCGTCGTGATCAACATGGTCGCCGAGCAGGGAGACTACACCGTCCTCGTGCTCGACGACGTGCACATCGTGCAGGCGTGCGAGCCGGTGATGGCGCTGCTCGGCACGCTGCTCGAACGCGCCCCGGAGAACCTGCACATCGTCATGACCTCGCGCACGCGGCCGCCGGTGCCGTCGCTGTCGCGCCTCATCGCCCGCCGCGAGGTGGCGACGATCGGCGCTGAGGACCTCGCCTTCACCGCCCGCGAGGTGCGCGAGCTCCTGGCCTCTCTCGGCCGGGCCGTCTCCGAGGACGAGGCCGAAGCCCTCTATGAGCGGAGCGAGGGCTGGGCCGCGTCCCTCATCCTTGGCGTCGGCAGCGGCGGCGCTGCGCCCGGCGCCGCCGCCGGCGCCAACGTCGGCCTGTCACTCGCCGAATACGTCCACGGCGAAGCGCTGAGCGCCGTCCCCGGCGAGCTGCGCGGCTTCCTGCGCGCCGTCTCGCTCCTCCCCGTCTGGACGCCCGCCCTCTGCGACGACCTGACGGGGCGGCGGGACAGCGAACACCTGCTGAAGGACGCAGCGGCCCGCGTCCTCTTCGTCTCGCAGTACGCCGACGACCCGCCGACCTACCGCTGCCACCAGCTCCTGCGCACCCTCCTCATGGAGGAGTTCCGGGCGGAGGACGCGGAGGGCTATGCGCGCGCCGGCCGCGACGCCTCGGACGCGCTGATGCGCTTCGGGCTCCTGAACGAGGCCGCCGAGCTGCTCTTCGACCTCGAGGCCTGGGAGCAGGCGGCAGGGCTCGTCGAGAGCATCGCCCCACGGCTGATCCAGCAGGGGCAGGCGCGCGCGCTCGCCGACTGGATCGACCGCCTCCCGGCCTCCGCGCAGGCCGGCCGCCCGAACCTGCAGGTCTGGCGGGCCCGCGCCTCCTACAAGCTCCAGGAGTTCGACGAGGCGCTGCGCCTCATTGAGGACGCAGTGCGCGTGCTCCGCGAGCAGGGGGATACGCACGGCCTCGTGCAAGCGCTCTTCGTGCGCGGTGAGACGCAGCGCCGCAAGGGCTACTACGCGGAGGCGCTCGCGACCTTCGGCGAGGCCCGCACGCTCATCGAGTTCTCCGGGGAGGACGACCTCCAGCTTGCCGGCGACGCGCTCCGCAACATCGGCGTCACCCACACCATCATGGGCGACCTCGACGCCGCGACCGATGAGCTCGAAGAGGCGCGCCGCGCGCTCGAGCAGGTCGGCGACCTGCAGGGCATCGGCAACACCTGCGTGTCGCTGGGCCAGTGCTACGCGCGCCGTGGCGACCGGCTGCAGGCGCTCGCCTCGCTCCAGCGCGCCCAGTCGGCGTTCGAGCGGGCCGGCAACACCTTCGACCTCGGCCTCACCCTCAATAACACCGGCATGCTCTATTACGAGCTCGGTGAGTACGAGCAGGCGCTCCAGGTCTACGAGCGCGGCCTGCGCCTGGTCCGAGGCGCCGGCGCGTCCGCGTACGAGGCGTCGATCCTCGCCGGCATCGCCGAGACGTACCGGGACATGGGCCGCTTCGAGGACAGCCTTGCCGTCTACGCCGAGCTGCAGCCGATGCTTGCCGGGCTCCAGGTGCCGTACCTGGTCGCGGCGATCACCGAAGGCCACGCGATGGCGCGCCTCGCGCTCGGTGAGGGTGAGGAGGCTGCGCGTCTCCTCAAGACCGTCGCGCCGAAGCCGTCCGACGCCCCGGGGAGGATCGCCCAGCACGCGCTGGCCGCGGCCCAGCTCGCGCTCGCGAAGGGCGACCCGGCACAGGCGCTGAAGCAGCTCGATTCTGCCGCGCGTCACCTCGCGTCGGCAGACGACCGGCATGGCATGGCCGTGGCGTCGTTCCTCCGGGCCCGCGCGCTCTTCGAGTCCCACCAGCCGCGCAAGGCCATGGCCGAGGTCGAGCGCGTCGCCGCCCTCTGCGAGCAGCTCGGCTACCGGCGCTTCCTGCGCCCCCACGCGGCACGCGCGAAGGAGCTGGTGGGGTACGCGCTCGTCCGCCACATCGCCGATGGTTTCCTGAACGACCTCACCACCGGCGGTCGCCCGCGCGCCGCCGCTGCCCAGCACGCCGCCGCGCGGGCGGCAGCGGCCGACATGCTGCCGGCGGTCCAAGCCTTTGGCTTCGGACGCGGCGCCGTCCTCGTCGGCGAGCGCCAGGTGTCCGACCTCGAGTGGCGGAGCGAGAAGAGCAAAGAGATGTTCTTCTTCCTCCTGGCGAAGGGGGAGCCGGCCAGCAAGGAGGCGATCTTCACGGCGCTCTGGCCGGACCTGCCGGAGTCGAAGTGCAACAGCAACTTCCACTCCAGCCTCTACCGGCTGCGGCGCGCGCTGTTCCGCGAGTGCGTCGTGCGCGAGCCCGATGGCAGCTACGCGCTGAACCCGCGGGGCGCCTTCGAGTCCGACGTCGCCGCGTTCCAGCGCGCCATGAGCGAGGCCGACACCACGCGCGACGAGGCCGCCCGCATCGCGCGGATGGAGGAGGCAGTCGCCCTCTACAAGGGGCCCTTCCTGTCATCGACCTACAGCGAATGGGCCGAGCCGCTGCGCCGGGCGCTCGAAGACCGCTATGTCGAAGCGCTCAACGAGGTCGCGGCGAGCAGACTCCACGCCGGGGCGTTCGAGGAGGCGCTGATGCTGTTCAAGGCGCTCGAAGGTATTGACGCATACAGCGACGCTGCGGCGTTCGGCATCATGCGCTGCCATCTGGGACTGAACGACCCGCCGGCGGCCGCCCGCCACTACCGCCGCTTCCGCCAGCTCCTCCGCGACGAGCTGGACGAAGAACCCTCGGAGCGTCTCACCGCCCTCTATCACGAGGGCGCCCGCTGACCAGGCGGCGGCCTGCGGCCCGCCGCCGGAGCACAGCCGCCCCCGGCTGTGTGTGCGTGCCTCTTGACAGAATGGATGGATCGGGCGCGAGGCCGCGGGTTAGCTGGCCTTCACCACGACCTTGCCCGCCGCCGCCTTCGGAATCGCCGCCGCGAGGCCCTTCTGCCGCCGCTGCTTCTCCAGGTCGACCTCGGGGAACTCCGTGTGGAGGCCCGGGCAGTACACCCGCGCGCTGGCGATCTTGCCCGCCTTGTTGATGGTCAGGAGGTACACCTGGCGCAGCGTGCGGGGCTGGTCATCGGGCGGCGCCTTCCACGCCATCTCGAACTCGAGCGTTGCCGCGCCGCGCGCGCCGTTCGTCTCATTGCTCCAGACGACGGTGGAACCGGAGCCGGGCGTGAACCAGACCTCGATGACCCGTGCCGCCGTCAGGGGATCCGCGGCGACCCAGCGCCCGTTGGGGTTCCACGCCTCGAACTGGACGTCCGGGGCGAAGAGCCTGGCGACGGCGGTGAACCGCCGCGCCTTGATGGCAGCGAGCAACTGGCTCGGTACCGAACTAGCCATCGACCTGTCCCCCTCGGGCTGCTCCCGGCGAACCGCGGGGCTCCTGCACCCATCTCCCCTTGCAGTCTAACGCAGTGCACATGATGCGCGCGCAACATCATAACACGACATAACGGCGAAGCCGAGGCGGCATCCGCCGGGCTGAGGGCGCTACTTCTTCGGTTTGTTCTGCTTTGGCTTCTTCGCCTCGCGGCCGCCCTTGTCCTTCTTGCCCATGGCGTTCCCTCCCTTCTCGCCCCGCGCGGGGGTCAGGACAGAAACTGCAGGCGCTTGAAGAGCCGCGTCCGTACCTGCTCCTGCGCCTCGAATGGATCCTGCGGCGCTTCCACAGGCGCTTCAAGCCCGGCCAGCGCCCGGTTCAGCGCCGCCAGCTCCCGCGCCGTCATCCGCACGGCCCGCCCGTCGAAGTCCCGGTCGCGAAGCACCGGCAGCCCTGCCAGCACGCTCTGGTAGTGCTGGTAGAGCCGCCGATAGGCCAGCCGATGGCCTTCTTCGAGCCGGACCGCCACGCGCCCCGGGGGGAAGCGCAGCGGCGCCCCGACGATCGGTTCGTACGGCATCGCCGTGAGCGTAGACGAAGAATCGCGCGCGGGCAACCGTTGCGCACGTGGGGTGACATAACGAGACCATGGCGACGGCCGCAGCGTGCCTGCACGAAGCGCGTCGCGCCGCCGACAATAGACCTGATGGACGAACGCTGGGTGCTCATCGACCCCAACACCGGGCTGCACGTCGGCTGGTACTTCTGGCTGCGCGTGCTCGATGAGGCGAACCGCGCCGCGCGCTACGGCATCCCCTTCGGCCTCTTTCTGCTCGAGGTGGAACGGGATGCCGGCAAGCACGCGCCCGAGCGTGTGTTGGAGGAGGCGATGGCCGTCGTTCCGGCCGTCATCCGCAGCACCGACCTGGGCGGCGTCGTCGGTGCGGGCCGCGTCGGCATCGTGCTCCCGCACCAGGACGCCGACGCCCTCGAACAGGCCGCTACGCGTATCCTCTCGAAGCTCGATGAATCACCCGTCCACGGCGTCCGCTGGAGCGCGCGCATGCTCAGCTACCCGCGTGATGCCGCCGAGATCTCCCACCTGCTGACGAGCGGCTGGCGCGAAGCAGGCGCCGGGGTGCCGCGCCGCCGCGCCTTCGAGCGGAGCGCGTGATGCTGGCGCGGAGCGCCGGCCGGCGCCGATGATGGGATCGTGGGGGTCCGCCGTGACCGAGGACTGGAAGGCGCGTATCGTCCACGCGCGGCAGCGTTCGGAGCTTCGCCGCGGCGCCATCGGCGTCCGCACGCCGATCGCGCAGACGTTTCGCCGCATGATCCAGACGGTCGTGGAGCCGGCGTTCCGTGATGTCGTTGACTTCGCCCACGAACAGGGGGTCGCCTGCCTGATCGAGTGTCAGCTCGGCGGCGTCCAGCCCCGCGCGATGTTCTGCATCCGACCGTCCGGCCGCTCGATCCGCTACGAGCTGGACCCGGACGGCCTCGCCGTGCGCGAGATCGAGGGCGTGTACCACCGCCCGATGGGCCAGCGAAGAGTCTGGACCGACGTCCAGGACCTGGAGCGCCAGCTCACCGCCGGCTACGCGCGCGCCTCTGCCGCCGCCATCGTGCAGGACTACTTCCGCACCGTGCGAGCCGCCGCCGCCGGCAGCGAGTAGGCCGCGACCTGCGGCGAAAACAGACTCGCTCGCGGGGTCGGACACTGGAAGCTGGAAGATGGAATGTGGACGCGCAACCTCGCGCGCGCTGAACGCCCGCGCCACGAGTGAGCGCGGATCTCCATGCCCGAGGATGCCGCCCAGGCGCTCCCCGTGGACCTGCTACGCCGCGCGCCGTGACCGCCGGGCGCTGGCCGCCGGCGGCGGCGCCGCTGCTTCCGCATAGGCGACGGCGCGGCCGACCGCGGCGTCGAGGCCGCCAGGGACGCCCTGATAGGCCGCGAGGTCGAGCAGGTAGCGCGCGGCGCGCGCGGCGGCCACACGCGTGTCCGCGCCCGCGTCGGCCAGCGCGCCAGCCAGGCGTTCGAT
>JAGWOC010000082.1 GCA_028872875.1 Chloroflexota bacterium
CCTGATGTACTTGCGGACGATCGACTCGCGTTCTTCGCTGGACTTCATCGCCGTCACACCTCACTGAGCGACGCGTGCGCCGCCAGCATCTTGAGCCTCTGCTTGATCACGTTCTCGCGCGTGACCTGCGCGTCCATCTTCGCCTTGTCGACGTAGGAGTTGACCGTCTTCCGCAGGAGCACGTCGAGCGTGTCGGGCGGGAGCGCGTCCACCTCCCAGGAGGACTCGCCGTGCTTCTCGGCGTACGCAGCGGCCCGCGAGTCGGACATCTTGGCTGGGTTCGGCGGCGGGTCGTACTCCTCGACCTGCGCCATGGTGAGCGCGACCTTCCGGACGTCGAGCCAGTCGGGAACCCCGAACTCGATCAGGCGCTCCATGACGTCGCGCACCATATCCTCGCCCGACGGGTCGTGGTCGCCCACGTAGAGGATCACGGGGCGCTCGTGCGGGCCGCGCGGCGCACAGCGCGCGCGGATGCGGTCGGCCGACTCCTTCATCGCGCTCGCGCTCGAGTAGCCGCGGTTCACCATCAGCGTGACGTGGTAGTCGTCGGCGACCGGCGCGAGCACGCCCGCGAGAGCTGCTTTTTCGACCCAGCACTCCACGTAGAACGGCTGCCCCTCCCAGCGGTCGAGGCGGAAGCCCTTCGCGGCATCGAGTACCAGGTCGCGGGCCGACGCCCAGTCGCGCCGCTTCTCGGGCTCGCGGTTGCGGTCCTCGATCGCATCCCAGTCGACCAGCCCGGCGTAGCGGGCGCGCGTCAGGAGGTCCTGCACCGCGGCGTACTCCTTCTGCGTGTTCGGGATCAGGCCGGCGGCGACCAGGCGGTAGTAGACCTGACGCACGGAGACGCGCTGCTTGTACTGCGTGAGGATCTGGTTCACCTGCGCGATGCGCTTGGTCGCCTCGTCGCGGAACTCGATCTCGCGGTATCGGATGCGAGCCATCAGGCACCTTCCTCCTCGAGCCAGCAGAGGCACTCGGGGTCGGGGTGGGCGACGAGCGGCGCGGCGCCCGTCGCGATCGCGTGCTCGTCCCACCCGCAGGCGGCGCAGCGCCCGTAGTCGCACCCGCCCTGCTCCTCGGTCGCGATCGGCTGCGCGCAGAGCGGGCACTTCCCAGCGCCCACGCAGGCGTCGTACGCGCCGCCGTCGGGCGGCGTCCCGCTGCTGCCGTCGCGGTGGTAGCGCACGCCCGCGTCGTACCAGGCACCCGCGCCGCCGCAGGTGCGCGGCAGTAGGCGGAGGTGCGCGGCCTCGAAGTCCCGCGCGGCCTGCTGCGCGCGGTTGCACGCGTCGTTGTGGATGGCGGTCATCGCTTCTTCTCCGTCTCGTCGTGCGCGTCCGCGAAGGTGCCGCCGCGCACGTCGTAGTAGCCGACCACGAGGAAGGCCCCGTGCCCGTCCTCGTGCGCGAGCGTCAGGCCGTGCCGCTCGCACACAGCCTCGACCTCGTCGAGGAAGTCGTCGATCTTATGGTTCACGACGAACCTCTTCGCTTGGCTGCTCCATCGCTCGCGTGCCATCGTGCTCACTCGGCGGCCACGCGCTGCATGTTGACGTTGTCCCCGAAGCGGTGCCAGTGGGCGCGGCCGTCGCGCGAGCGCCCGCTGTGGCTGACGTAGTAGCGGGCGTGCGCCATGAGCGCGCGCTGCGCGGCCTTCCTGCCGCCGCACCGGGTGCAGCGGGTCGCGGCGTAGGAGCAGCAGGCGCAGCCGATCGTCGCGACGGCAGAGGCCCGGCAGAAGTCGCCGCAGTCGCCGCACCGCACGAGCAGCCCCTCCTTGACGAGGTACGCCTGGACCGACTCCCGGATGATGTCCGAGATAGACTGATGCTTCTTGATGGAGATCACCTTCGCAGTCTTTGCCATCTTGATCCTCCTGTTTCTGGTCTACAGCCCTTGTGCGGCGGCGGGCAGGGTGCTCGCCGTCAGACTCCCTCGTCGAGCGCCTCGTCGAGCGCCTCCAGCAACTCCTTGGGCTTCGACTCCCCAGACTCGAGGAGCCACCTGCCGAGGATCATCTCGAGGCTCTCGCCATGCACCTCGAAGCCCATCGCGCGGGCCCAGCGTACTACAGCGACCGGGCTCGGGCAGTGGTCCGAGACGTAGTTCTCCGCGTGAGGCTCGAGCTGCCCGAAGTCGTACTCCGCGATGGCGCCGTCCGGCATGACGACCTGCAGCGCGTACCACTTGCAGTAACTCTCGACCGTCACGACCGGCGGGTCGGCGTGGCTCGCGCCGAACACAAGGAGGTGGCCGCGCTTCGAAACAGGTCGAGGCCGCTCATGTGATTCTCTGAGCCCGTCACCATCGAGCGCGCCAGGATAACTGTTTCCGCAGTTGGAGCACGTCGGGTCAGAGAGCGCGTGTCCAGAGCCGCAGAGCGGGCAGGACGCGATCACGTCCCACCTCCAGACTTCTCAGCCCGACCGAGCCCCCTCGCGTGCTTCTCTGGCAGGCCGAGGAACTTCGCGACGCGGTCGCGCTGCCTCTTCAGCTCCAGCTCCTCGCCGAGGTCGATGTCGGAGATCGCGTACGGCTGCGCGACCAGGTCGGCGACCTTCTCATCGATCGCGGCCAGGACCTCCTCCTTCGCCCAGGCGACGGTGTCCCTGCGCGTCATGTCGGCCATCAGACGGTCCCTCCGTGATCGAAACCAGCGTGGCGCCGGTCCTCGCGACAGTCCGCGCAGATCCCCTCGTAGCCGGGGACGTCCTCGCCGGGGGCGGGCGCCGCGTTCGGGCAGCCGTCGTACTTGGCGCAGCGTGCGCAGATGCACCTCTTGCCACCTCTTCCGAGGACGATCTCGCAGTGGTCCGCGGTGCCTTCCGCGTTCGACGGGTTGAAGTCCGACACCGCGTAGTAGTCCTCGCCGAGGCGGGCCACCACCTCGCTGTCGCCCCAGCCAGACGCGACCTGCAGGTCGATCTGTGTTTGCAACTCGCGGAGTTTCACCTGCCACCTCCCTCGACCTGCGCGGCGCGCGCTCGCAGGATCGGCTCGCTGTAGACCACGTCGAGCGCGAGCGAGCGCCCAGCCGCGCACCGGGCCGCACCCCGCGCCTTGCGGTCGACGGCGGCGCATGCGGCGCACGTCGCGGTGTGCGTGAGGTATTGCTCGCGCGCTTTCGGGTTCGGCTCAGGCGCGGTCTTCACTTCCCACCTCCGATCCTCTTCGTCTCACTCGCCTCGCCGACCTGCGCGTCGAGGCCGATGCCCTCGCCCTTCTCTTGCCCCTCGCTGTAGGCGCTCTGGTCCACCTTCGCGTAGGCCCGCGCCGCCTTGCGCGCCTCGCGCTCGTTTTCGCGCGCCCAGCGCTTCCGACGCTTCGCCATCTCCTCCGCCTCCTTCGCCTTGCGGCGGAGGCGCTGCTTCTCGGTCTCGACGCGCACCGGCTCCTCGCGCGCCTGCGCCTCGCCCGCGGCCTCCCTCGCGGCCTGCTTCGCCTCGTACTCCCGCTCCCGCTCCTCCTGCTTGCGGCGGCGCCTGGCCAGCGCCCCGGGCTCGAGGCCGTGCGCCAGCTCGTAGTTGGCCTCCTGCTCGCTCGCGTCGTAGACGCTCGCGAGCACCAGCGCGGTCGTCGCGGGCGGCTCCTCCGCGGCCTCGGCCCCCTGCCCCGGCGTCCAGTCGGCGTCGCCCTCGGGCGGGCGCTCGGCATCGAGGCCCGTCGGCGCGGGCGCGGCGCGCCTCGCGCTGGCCCGCGCGGCGCCGACCTGCGCCTCTGCCTCGGCCTGATCGTTCGCGCCGAGGACGCGCTCGGAGGCCGCCTTCGCCTCGGCCGCGCGTCGCTCGCGCTCGGCCCGCGCGTCCTCCTCGGCCTGCCGCACCCGCGCGTCGTGCTCGGCGATGAGGTCCCGGCGCCGCTTCGCCAGCCGCTCGCAGAGACGGTCGGCGCAGCCCTTCTTCCAAGACTCGGCGGTGCTGGCCTCGCCGAGGTTGAAGAAGACGTAGCCGTTGGCGGTCTTGCCCGTGATCGCGGCGGCGGCCTCGGAGATCGTGTCGTAGACAGTGCTCGCGTCGTGCGCGTCGCAGCGCTGGAAGCGCGGGCCGGTCGGGCCGTCGACGATCTTGATGCGGTAGTCCTCGCCCTTGTAGGAGCCCCAGCCCGTGCGGCCGACCCTGACGCGGTTGTCCACCGTCGGCGCGAGGTCCTCGACGGCGTCGACGAGGTAGTGGAACATGAGCTGCGCGGTGACGACGTTGGCCTTCCGGCCGACGAAGACGTGGGTGGCGCGCTTGCGCCACTTCGAGTCGTCGTACCCGTTCTCGAGCGCGTCCTCCCGGCTGACGTCCTTGCCGTCGCGGACGTAGCGCCACTCGCCGTCGGTGCGGACGAGGTGGTAGCAGAAGTGCGCCTCGGCGACGTACTTGGCGATCTGGCGCTGCCACTCGTAGCGGGTGCGCGAGGAGACCTCCTCCTTCGTGCGCTGCGCGCCCGAGGCGGCGGCGTCGGGGCGCGCGGCGGCCTCGACCGCGGCCACGTCGAGGTTGTACTTGGCCATGAGTTCCTGGGCCAGCCGCATGGCGGTCTCGGCCTCGGCCTCCGTGGCGCCGCCGCGGTGCTCGCCGGCGCGCGCCGAGCGCGCGAAGAGCTTCTGGATGCGGGCGATCACCTTGTCCGTGGTCTGGGTGTCCATCACCACCCCCTCGCATCGAGCGCCGCGATCTCGCGGCGCAGCGCAGCCGCAGCGCACCCCGTCTCGTGGCTCGGGATCTCCGCGCGGAGGCGTGCGGAGATCCGCGCCGCCACCAGGCGTCCTCGGGACGACTGGATCTCCAGTTCTCGCGTGGCCGAATCGCACGCGCCAGGCGCCGCCGCGACGGCGAGGCGCGCCTCGAGGCGCGCCAGAGCGCGCCGAGCAGCCCGCACGCGGCGACTGGGACTGCGCTTGTGCGTGTTTTTCGTCCAGCCGCTCGGACCGATTTTCGTGGTGGGATCCATCGACTACCTCCACTCCGGCGAGGCGACGGTGATGTCGCCGCCGTCGGGCAGCGTCACGGCGTACTGGCCGTCGCGGCGGCGCTTGTACTCGCAGATGTGGAGCAGCTTCGCGTGCCCGGCCACGACCAGCGCGAACGAGTCGACGCTGACGGCGCCGACGCGGCTGTCGATCGAGCGCGAGAACTCGGCGATCAGGTCGCCGCCGAACACCTCGCCCGACACCGAGCAGCGGCGCTCGCTGGCGCGGATGCCGGCGCGCGGGAGGCGGTCGTCGCTCACCCAGGCCCACCCCTTCGCGCCTGCGGGGAGGCGGCGCCGGTAGCTCTCGTCGCCGCGCCCGCGTGCGTTCAGGTCGCGCCAGGCACCGCGGATGGAGATGGCGCTCTCGGCGGGATCGGGCTGCTGCTCGCCACGCGCGATCGCGCAGGCGGCGGCGACCGCAGGATCGATCGTCGTCGGGGCGGCAGGCGCAGGATCGATCGTCGGGGTGACAGGCGCGATCGCCGGTGCGGGCGACTTGGTCGGGTCGGTATCCATCAGGCGTCTCCGTGCTGGCGGTGCGGGGTGGCCAGATCACCCCCCGGAGTGGTGCGGCTCCGGGTCCGCGTTGCCTTACTCTCGCGGGCCGGTAATGCGCGGGCCGTGCCAAGGCCGAAGGCCGCGCAGCTCTAGCTGTTTCAGCCGTGAATCGGTCAAAAACTACCACATTTGTGACAGGTTTCTACCACTACCTGCCACCACCTAACGCCCTGAAACCCGCGCCGGATGCGGAGATCTGCGGCTGGCACACTCTCCGCAAGGCCCTTAGCCCGAACGCAACGCAAGCACGCACCGCAAACACGGGAGAACGCAAGATGGCCACGAACCGCTACACCGAGAGCTTCCTCCCCTGCATGCCGCAGATCGCGCGCCAGATCCTCGCCGCGGGGATCGCCAACGAGCGCAACATGCGCGAGCTGCAGGAGATCGCCGCCGAGCAGGAGAAGGCGCGCGACTACCTCTGCTACGAGGTGTCGCGAGCCGACGGCCGCGTCAGCGCCACCATCTACGTGCGGCTCGACGAGGCCGGCAGGCGCTCACGCGACGAAATGCTCGACGACGACGGTAACGAGTGGCTGGAGTACCGCGCCCGCTTCGACGTCTTCTGGCCCAGCCACGGCACGACCACGCTCGCGCAGGCCGCCGCCCGCGTCGAGCTGTACGACGAGCTGGTGCGGCTCGCGGTGCGGCTCCAGGCGGAGTTCGGCGACCGGCCGATCATGCACCTCTACCGCGCCGCCGCGAAGATCGCCGAGGACAAGGCGAAGGCGGAGGCGGCGAAGGCGCAGCGCGCGGTCGAGGCGCTGGCCAAGGACGGCATGCTGGCCAACCTGCGCGTCGGCGGCATCAGCGGCATGCGCTCCGCAGGCGAGATCCCGGCGGGCGACTACCAGATCAGCAACGGGCGCAAGCGCTTCACGGTGCGCATCGTCCGCAACACCGATGGCAACATGATGGCGCTGGCCTCGCGCATCGAGGACGCGGCCGAGTAGACCTGAATCACACTCGCACACGAAGCAAGGAGACCGACAATGACCGACAAGCAGAAGCAGGATCGGAAGAAGGTGATCGAGGAGCGCGCCGCCGCGCTGAAGAAGGCCCAGGAGGAGTACGCCGACGCGGTCCGCGCGGCCGAGGCCCTCGAGGCGACGGGCAAGTGGGACGAGGCGGCGATCGCTTGGGGCATCGTCGCCGACTACGCCGGCGCGGCCAAGCAGAAGAAGTCTGCCGCTGGCAAGCAGGCCGCCGCGAAGGTGCGCGCGAGCGCGGCGACGAAGTCTCTCGAGGGGCAGCTCGATAAGCAGGCCGCCACCGAGGCGCCGCCGCTCCCGATGACCGACCGCGACCGCGAGGACGCCACCGCCGAGGGCGAGGCGTCGGGCGCGACGGACAGCGCCGGCGCCGCCGCGACCGACGCGGAGAACCGCGCCGAGGCGGAGGGCGAGGGCGCCCCCGAGCCCGAAGGCACCGCGCCGAAGGGACGCGACCCGCGCCTGCCGGCGCCTGGCACCGTCCTCACCAAGACGGACCGCACCGGCGCCGAGCGCGTGCGCTGCACGGTGATCGAGACGGGCGTCGAGTACGCGGGCGAGACGTACAAGACGCTCTCGGCCGCCGGCCTCAAGGCGATGGCAGACTTGGGCCTCAAGGCGAGCACCTGCGACGGCTTCGCCTTCTGGGGCCTCAAGAAGAGCGAGCGCGCCGCTGCCCCGCCCAAGGAGATCGACTTCGAGGCGCTCGACAAGCTGGTGAGGCGCTGCCGCGAGATGGCCGCGCGCGGCATGGAGACCGCCGACGCGGACCAGCGCACGAAGGTGAAGGCGTCGGTCGCCTGGCTCATCGAGGCGCTCCAGCAGGCCATCACGCCGGCCGCCTCGACGGAGGAGGTGCCGCAGTAGTCGCAGAGGGACGCTGGCCACCACGGCGGCGGTAATGCGGGAGTGCCGGTCCCAACCCCCGGCCACGCATCTCAGGAACGCCGCACAACGGAGACGACCATGGACACGCTCAAGATCACGATCACGACCCCCATCGAACGCATCGCCGACCTCCTTTCGCACGCCTTCGAGTCGGGCGACGTCGGTTATTGGTGTCGGCTCG
This sequence comes from Chloroflexota bacterium, assembly GCA_028872875.1. Classification (GTDB taxonomy): domain Bacteria; phylum Chloroflexota; class Dehalococcoidia; order DSTF01; family JACRBR01; genus JADMII01. Next base: position 7,584 of record JAGWOC010000082.1, read on the forward strand.
GCAAGGTGCACGGTCTCACGAAGCGCAACCGCGAGCGCGCTGGATACCTCGCCAAGCGCCACGACTCGGCGGTCTGGCTCCCGCTCGCCGGCGGCAGCGTCGAGATCATCGAGCACAACGATTCGAAGGATCCCAAGGACTGGTCGGAGCCGAGGCTGCTCAACTGGACCGCGATCAAGCGAGGGCTGGCGCTCATGGCCGACCCGAAGAACGAGCACGCGCACCACTTCGGCGACTGGTTGAAGGAGAGCGACGATATGACGACGGGGGACGTGTTCCTCCAGTTCTGCGTCCTCGGCGAAGTGATGTACGGGTAACTCAGCGACGAAGGACCTGTCACTCAGGTGGCGGGCCTTCGTCGATGCCTACTACCTGAGCCCGCTCTGGACGCGAAGATCGGGCCTGGCACACGCTCTGCATAGACAAGCAGGCAACACACGGAAGAGGAGAGCGGAGATGAAGATCGCAGACGTCAAGATCGGGGAGACGTACCTCGCGAAGGTGAGCGGATCGCTGGTGAAAGTAGTCGTGGTCCAGCGCGTCGAGCCCGACGGGCGCTACCAGATGACGACGCGCTTCCGCGTCCGGCGCGCCGACAACGGCAAGACGCTCGACAAGACCCGCGCCGCGAGCGCGCTGCGGCCCCTGCCCCCGCCGCCGAGGCGCTGATCAAGGGCGCGAAGGCCGCTTCGGGCAGCACCTTCGGACCCCCGTTCGATTCGGGGCGCGTCCACCAAGGGGGAGAGGAGGGCGGACGCGCTCGCCGCCTGGGAGCGGGTGAGGGCGCTGGCGATCGAGAGCCGCCGTCCGCGCATGGTGGCCCACGCCGAGGTGTGCGCGACGCGTGCGCCAGGCTCGACGCGGCATCGGCCGATCCGGAGACCGCGAAATAAAGACCCTCGACCGCTCGATGGGACTTGCAATCTGCGCGAGTCGTCCCTAGAACGACAGCGCTCCACAACGGAGCCGAGAAGAGGAGAACGACGATGGCCACGAAGAAGACGAAGGGCACCGCGAAGAAGACCGCCGCCCCGAAGGAGCCCAAGGCGAAGAAGGCCGCCGCGCCCAAGGAGCCGAAGGCGAAGAAGGAGAAGGCCCAGAAGGAGCTGAAGGAGTTCGCGCACGACCCGCGCGTCCTCCCCTTCGTGGGCAAGGACCTCACGCACACCGAGCGGGACGGGACGGTCCACACCTGCAAGGTGCTGCCCGACGGCTTCGAGGTGGAGGGCGTCCGCTACAACTCCGCGACGGCGGCGGCCAAGCCGCTGCAGCCGGTGGACGCGGAGGGGAAGGCCAGGGCCGTCAATGGCCTGGTCTACTGGAACGTCGTGAAGACGCCGCGCCCGGCCGTCACGCCCGAGGCCGCGCTCGAGAGCGCGCAGAAGGCGATCGATCGCGCGGTCGATCGGTGCGAGCGCGCGGTCGAGGCCGCTGGCGACAAGAAGGGCGAGGTGCGTCGCGCGCTCCAGGGCGCCGTCAAGAAGTTCGAGAAGCTGCTGGAGGGGGCGACGGCGCAGTAGTCCCACCCCGCCGTGTGCGCTCGCAGATCGGCGCGGCGGGGCTACCCCGACCCTCGGCGGCATCCAAGGGCGCCGGCCCGGCGACCACGGAGACACCTCTACGTGATGCAGATCATCCCTCAGATCGATCGAGGCCGTCGCTATCATCTCACCAGCAGCGCCCGCGCCGCCCGCGAGGCGCGTGACGCCATCTGGCGTGACCCCGCGCAGGTGGACGTGTACCGCGGGGAATACGTCGTGGACATGGACAGCGACGGCAAGGTCGTGCTGTCCGATTGGCCCGGCGGCAGAGAGCGAGGAGAGGATGAGCGCGCACATCCGAGCATTCCTCTACTGCGACTCGGATCTCTACGACTGCCCGCGCGACGGGTCGCCGTTCGGAGTCGACGATCTGCCTGGCAGCATCCGGGAGGCCAGGCGACAGGCGCTCGATGCGGGCTGGCGCCGGGAGCGGCGTGACGGCCAGCTCGTTGACGTCTGCGACGGGTGTGTGAAGCGCAACGCGAAGAAAGCGAGGAGAGCATGAGCAACTACAGGGATGTCCCCGTCGAAGCCGCGAAGCGCATCGCCCTCGAGTTCGACAAGGCGCAGGTGATCGTCGTGACCTGGGACCAGGCGCACCAGCGCCAGCACGTCACGACCTACGGCCGCTCGACGTTCGAGGCGCAGGAGGCGGCGCAGGGAGGCAACCTCGTCAAGCGCGCCCTCGGCTGGCCGGAGCAACTCTGCACCGACGAGCCCCCGCGCTTCGTCGCGATGCGCGAGCTGGCCGAGGCGGCCGATGCCTGGGCGAGCGAGACGCGCGTCGACATGGCCCCGGGAACCGACGAGAGCCGACTGCTCACGCCGGGCGAGCGGCAGCTCGGCGACGCGGTGGCGAAGTACCGCAGCGCCGTGAGGGAAGCGGTGCGGCGTTCGTCGAGGCGCGGAAGGAAGGCACCGTAGATGATCATCGACCTCGAAGCGATCGAAGCCGCAGCGCGGGGCGCGACGCCGGGACCGTGGTTTGACGCCTTCGATGTCGTCAGCGCCGCCACGCCGGATCTCGACGCTTCGATGATCACGGATTGCAGCCGCACGCGCTGGCCGAATCAGGGCGACAACGCCCACTACATCGCCACCGTCTCCCCCGACGTCGCGCTCGCACTCGTCGCCGAGTTGCGCCGCCTTCGCCGCGTCGTCGCTGCCAAGGACGGCACGTAGATGCGACTGATGAATCTCGGCGACATGCTGCGCGCCCTCCCCGGTGCCGCATGAGCCGCCCTACCCCGGCGAGTGGCCCGAGGGCAAGGGGATCACATGGTGGGAGCGGGACATGTGGACGCCGTGCCCGACGTGCGGCGCGGCCCTGCTCTGGTGCGAGGCCGGCGCCGTGCCTGGCTGGCGCATCTGTCTCGCTGGGCACGCCTGCCAGCTCGCCGACGACGGCCGCTCGGCGAAGCGCCACGCCGCGCACGATCGAACGATCGATGATCTCGTGGGCTACCGCCAGGCTCGCCAGTGGATCGGAGTGACGGCGCGACCGTCGCGGAGAGGACGAAGGACGATGACCGCAGAAGAGGAAGCCCGCGCCAAGATCGCCGCGCAGCCGTACACGCGCGCATGGCGCGAGATCGACAACGACCTCGACTGGTGGGAGTCGCGCGCCGAGATGCTGGACCGGCTCGCGGCACTCGGCGGCAGCGCGGAGCCGATCCAGTCGCCCTAGGCGGCGGGGAGACGACCATGAGGCGACTGTACCTGATCACGACCATTCCCCAACTCGACGGCAGCGTGCGCCGCGTCTATTCGCTCAGCCGCGCCGACGCGGCGGCGGCGCGCGAGGATCTCCGGCGCGATCCGGCCCTCGTCGCGGTGCTCAGCCGCTTGTACTCCTCGCTCGTGATCCGCGAGGAGCGGCCGTGATCCTCCGCATCGCCCCCCCGCCGCAGCGTGGCTTGGCGCGGGGCGGCGGTACGCCGGGCGTGAGGGGCACCAGCGGGGCGCGGCGGGCGCAACGGGCGCAACGACGGGCCTCAGTTCCGTACCTGGATGAGCGTCCCAGTGCTCCCGGTGCTCCCAGTCGTGCCAGTGCCGAACCCGTTCCCCGCAGCCCCACCAGGGACGACCGCAGCGGCTGTGAGAGGAGTCGCGGCACCAGAAAGCGTACCGTAGACCACCGCGACCCACCCTCCGCCTCCTCCGCCTCCGCCTCCGCCGTTGCCACCGCCATTCGTGGCGTCTCCGCCCGCCCCACCCTTCGCGCTGATCGATCCATCTACGTTCACTACCAACCCAGAGACCACCAAGGCGCCGCCACCGGCCCCGCCGCCGCCGCCGTTCGCGCCATTCCCCCCGCCTCCTCCGCCTCCGCCTGCCGCGAACGCGCTCCCCCCGGCACCCCTCACCTCGCCGAGAAGTGCCTGGGGTGATCCGTTCAACTTGCCGTAACTGGCGGGAGGAGCCGCCGCAGGGCCCCCGACGTTGGAAGTCCCGCTTACGGAGCCGGAATTGCCGCCAGCACCTCCGAGCGAATTGCTGGTACCAGATCCAGCGTTGCCAGTCCCGCCACCACCGGCCGTACCGCCAGCGCCGCCGCTCCCTCCTGCCGCAAGTGTGCCAGCCGCCACGGCAGTTCCAGCAACGTCGTTGGCGCCGCTTGGCCCAGCGTTCTTGACCGCCCCGAGGAAGTCGCACTTCACACTACAAAAGACGCGAAAGTTCGCCGTGTTCAGCGTCTTGCCGCTGCTGACGGTCAGCGTGGTGGCGTACACGTCCCGGATGAGCGTGTAGACGAGGTTGGGCGCACCCCCGCTAGTCGTGGCAATCGATGCGTAGGTGTTCGTCCCATCCATCGTGACGGTGCCGTCTGAGCCGTCGCCGAACACCGCCAGTCCCGCGCTCGGAAGGTCGCTCGTCGCGATGGTGTTCCAGCCGGGCACTCCAGACGCGACGCCAGTGCCCGTCTGCG
>JAGWOC010000083.1 GCA_028872875.1 Chloroflexota bacterium
GGGTGCTCGGCGCCGCCGATCGCGCGCTCGACGCGGGCGAAGAGCGACTCCTCGGCGTGCTCCTTCGTCATCGCGCGCAGCACGTCGAGGCAGATGATGTTCTCGGCGCCCTCCCAGATCGTGTGGCACTGCGCGTCGCGCAACTGGCGCGCCACCGGCCAGTTCTCGATGTAGCCGTTACCGCCGTGGATCTCGACCGCCTGCGACGCCAGCTCGACGCCGCGCCGCGCGCAGCGGAACTTCGTCAGCGGCACGAGGATGCGGTAGAGGCGGCGCGAGTCGGCATCCTGCCGGACGCCGGCCTCCGCCGCCTCGAACGCCATCGCGCAGCCAGCCTCGACCTCGACCGCCATGTTGACGAGCGTCTCCTGCACGAGCGGGTAGGCGGCGATCGGGCGGCCGAAGGCGTGGCGGTGGAAGGCGTAGATCGCCGCTTCGAGGAAGCTGCGGCGCATGATGCCGAGGCCCATCAGCGCGACGCCGAAGCGCGAGCCCTGCACCATCTCCATCATGCGGTTGATGCCCTGGCCGTCGCGCGCGGCATCGGCGTCTCCGCGCTCGCCCGCCATCAGGTAGGCCTCCGCGTCGACGAAGTCGACCTCGCCCGTCGGCACAGCCTTCGTGCCGAGCTTGTCCTTGAGCCGGCGGACGTGCACGCCGTTCCGCGTGCCGTCGGCGCGGAACTTCGGCACGAGGAACGTCGCCAGGCCCCTCAGGCCGGGCGCGGCGCCTTCGGGCCGTGCCAGCGTCAGGATCGCTGCGGCGTCGACGTTCGAGCAGAACCACTTCGAGCCGGTGAGGCGCCAGCCCTGCGGCGTCTTGACAGCGCCGCACTCGCTGCTGGCGAGGTCGCTGCCACCCTTGATCTCGGTCATAAACATCGCGCCGTCCCACGCCTCGGAGAAGTCCATCGCCGTCAGGTGCGGCAGGAAGCGCTCGCGCACGGCCGCCGGTGCGTGCCGCTCGATGACGCCGGCGGCGCTGCTCGTCATGCCGATAGCGCACAGCATGCCGGTCTCCGCCTGGCTCAGGAAGTATGAGAACGCGGTGCTCAGCGCGGGCGGCAGGTGGCCGGCGCGGGTGTCGCGCACGTCGTCCGTCCAGCGCAGTCCGATGAAGCCGTGCTCCCACAGGTCACGCTTCGTCTCGATGACGCCCGGGTGGTGGACGACCTCGTTGATCTCTTCGCCCCAGCGGTCGTAGCGTTCGAGGCGCGGCGGGTTCTTGTCGGTGACCTCGGCGCGCGCGGCGACCCGCTCGCCGATCACCCCGCCCATGTCGCGTGCGTGCCGCTCGACGAACTCGCGGTCGCCGGGCAGCGTCAGGCGCTCGATGATCTGGTGCAGATTCGGGTCGATGTCGTACCAGTTGAGGCCGATCGCGCTCTCGAACTGGGTGTAGTCGATGCCCTCGCTCGTGGCCGGGCGCGTCTCCGTGGTCATGGAACACCTCGTGTCTGAAGCTACTGTCTGTGGCAGCATCGTACCACGGCGACGCGGTGGGGGGTGGCACCCGTTCTGGCACGAAGGGCGCGGAGCCGTCATGGTGAGCCTCGATGCACGGGCTGGAGGATGCCGGGCTGTGGGCGGCCGCGTTCGTGGCCGGGGCGATCAACGCGGTCGCGGGCGGCGGCTCGCTGATCAGCTTCCCGGCGCTGCTCGCCGCCGGCTACGCGGCGAAGACGGCGAACGTGACGAACACCATCGCGCTCTGGCCGGGCTACGCCGGCGGGTCGTTCGGCTACCGCGAGGAGCTGCTGCGGCAGCGGCGGCGCGTCCTCGTGCTGCTGGCGCCGGCCACGGCGGGCGCGCTCGTCGGATCGGTGGTGCTGCTGGCGACGCCGGCATCGACGTTCAACGCGATCGTGCCGTACCTGATCCTCTTCGCCTGCGCCGTCCTGGCGCTCCAGGAGCGCCTCGCCGCCTTCGCGCAGACGCACCGGCTCGGCGTCCGCGAGGACGGCGGCGTGCCAATGCTGCTGCACGCCGCCGTCTTCACGCTGGCGATCTACGGCGGCTACTTCGGCGCCGGGCTCGGCATCATCATGCTCGCCGTGCTGTCGATCCTGCTGCCGGACGACATCCAGCACTCGAACGCGCTCAAGGGGATGCTGTCGCTGATCATCAACGCGGTCGCCGTGATCTACTTCGCGTTCTTCGGGCCGGTGCGCTGGCTCGCCGCCGGCGTCATGGCCCTGGGCGCGGTGGGCGGCGGCTACCTCGGCGTAGGTGTGGCACGCCGCCTCGGCCGCACGTGGTTGCGCGTGGCGGTGATCGCGTACGGCGTCATCGTGGCGGCGGTCCTGCTCTTCGGGTAGAGGCGCCACACGCCGACGAGCCGCGGGGACGACGCAGCGCCCCGCGCCCTCCCCGCGGCAGCAGTCCCGTCCGCCCTACGCCCGTCGCCGCAGGCCGACCAGCAGCGCCGGCGGCACAAGGAGCAGCAGCAGCGCGAGGGCCGGCCATCGTGGGCCGTCAGCCGGGCCCACTCCGGTCGCCGGCAGTTGCACCCTCGCATCCGACGGCCCGCTCATCGACGGCGGCAGACACGGGTTCGCGCATGGCACCCGCCCGAGGCTCACGCTGAGTGTGCCGCCGGGCTGCCATGCGCTCGACTGCCCAGGCGGCGGCTGCACGGGCTCGATACCGCCATTCGGGTATCTGAGCCAGAACCCGAGCGTGTCGCCGGGCCGCAGCACGCACTTCCCGTTCGGGCGCACTTCGGCCCGAAACGTCGTGACCTTGGCGCCGAGCGGGATCTCGGCACAGAACAGCATGCCAGGGTTCGTAACGAGCAGCGTCGATCCATCCGGCACGGGCATCGTGAAGGTGCCCGTGACCACGGCCGCCGAAGGGCTCTGCGCGGCCGCGACCGATGCTGTAACGAGCGACGCGAGGATTGCAGACCCCGCAATGAGCAGCGCAAGATGACGTTTCATTGGATGACCTCCCAACGCTCAGCAGTAGGAAATGTACCGGCAGGCTCCGGCCGTCGCCTTGTCTGCCCAGGTCGGCTGCATGATTCCCGGGCTGGGCGAATGCATGATGGTGTCGGTACCGGTGCCTGAGTGATCGGCCAAGTAGAGGTGATGCCCAACCTCGTGGGAGATGACAGTTGCGAGTGAACTGTCGCCGCTTGCCAAGGTTGCCTCCGCGACATGCACCGCGCTGCAGTCAATCCAGTCCGCTCCATTTGTCTCCACGCGCCCTGTAGGGTTGCAGTTGAAGCTCGTGTTGTTGGTGTAAGAGTGCGTGTGTGTAAAACAGGTCCAAGGAACGTTCCACTCGCACGGTTCGGGCTTCGGGCCAATAACCACGGGGCTGCCTGTCGGGAGCGGAGAGACGTCCGCGAGCACATGCAACTTGTCGTCAAAGTTGCCGTTCCATGCCCCCACGTAGTACGCGGTCCCCTTCGCCCGGGTCATTCGTGCGTCGCCAGTCCAATCCAGCACATCCACCTGCCAGCATGCAGTGGAGCTTGTGCACGACGGCCAGTTGAACGCCACAGACCGGTTCCCGACCGGCTCAGGCTGGTACGGATAAGGATGGCTTGCCGAGGGCTGGCGGGGCCGTCGAGAACATGACTGCAACGGCACGCGATGAGCGGCAATACATGCCTGATCAATGATGAGCCTCCTCTCAATGGATGCTTGGAACGCGTACACGAGGAGACTGGCCAGTCGCCTTGACGTTACGCGCTTTGTTGTTGGTTGCCAATATGTCAGTCGGAGAACCTGGGCGCTTCTCTCGGCGCCCCTCCGGGCTCGCTGCGGCGAGAATGCCGCGCTACGCCGCGCCCGCCACGTGCTCTGTCCGCAGCCGCCGCCAGAGCGCCAGCGAGTACCAGCCGAGCGGAAAGGCGATGAAGTGCGCGATGTCGGCCGAGAGCCGCGCCGCATTCGTCACAGCCTGCTCGTCGGGCGCGAAGACGACGTAGACGAGCCCGGCCAACGCAACCGCGGCCGCCACATTCCGCCATGGCCCCGGCAGCAACGCGCAGAGCAGGCCCAGCGCGCCGACGTAGCCGGCCGACGGGCCGACATCGCGCACGTCCGACAGGCGGGCGCCGATGCCGGCGCCGGCCAGCTTCAACGGCAGCGCGATGACCAGCGACTCCACGAGCAGCGTCGCCAGGTGGACGCCCCAGAACGTCACCGCCGCGACGATGCTGCCGCCGGACCATTCGAGGATGCCGACGGCGGCCACGATCATCACGACCGCGACCCAGAACTCGGTGCGGCCGTGCGTGAACAGTGCCGAGCTGATCAGCCGCCGCCAACTGAACGACAGCAGGTCCCGCGGCGCGAAGCCCACGCGCTGCAGCACCCGCTGCGGCAGGTCGGCGGCGTCGCTGTCGGTCCGCCACGCGCGTACGCCGAGCGCTGCCAGCATCAACAGCGTGAAGGGCACCCGGGCGGGGAGCCTGGCGAGTGTGCGGCTGATCATCCGGTATCCCAAGTGATCCTCTAGCGTGTATCTGGGCCATTCTAACGCGGCCCGCCGACCACGCGGCCGGTGCGGTACGGGAAGCGCCGGGCGCGTTGCATGGTGTCGCTCCCCGGCATCTGCTGCCTCGTCGTCGCCGATGCGTTGAGTGCCGTGGCGCGCGGCTCTTTTCGGAGAATGGATCAGCATGCCACGCGAGGCACCCTGCGGGGGATACCGGCTCCGCACCGCCAGGCATGCAATGGCTCATACATATCGCCGCAATTGCCTGTAAGTTATAATACGGGGGTTCGTATTAGCATGAGACCGTGCAGGCCGCCCGGCGCGGGCCTGATCGTGCGGCGCGGGACGCCGGTTGCGCGCCTTGTACCGCGCGTTCGCTTCGGGCACGTCAGGCAGGCGGGAGGAACGGAGCCAGGAGATGAACGCCGACCTGGAACCGAGTCGCGAAGGGCTGGTGACCCCCCGCCGAACGGAGCCGGTTGAAACCGGTGAGCTCCGCGGCAACGTACTTGACCTCCTGCAACTGTCCGGGATGTCGATCTCGAGCGTCGGGCCAGTCTTTTCGATCGCGGCGGCTGTCGGCCCGATGATCGCCGTGGGGTTGTACGGCGCGCCAATCGGCATGTGGCTCGCCTTCCTGCCGTTCCTCGTGTCCGCAGTGACCTTCCGGCATCTCAACCGGCACCTGCCCAACGCTGGCGCGAGCTATGGCTGGACGTTCAAGGCGCTCGGGCCGGCGTTTGCCCTGGTGCAAGCGTGGATGGTGATCCTGGCCTATTTCTTCTCATTGATGGCGATCATCATTCCGGCAGGGACGTACACCCTCAGTCTCCTTGCCCCGGCTGAGGTCAGCAACAATGTCCTCGTCTCCCTCGTCGGGAGTGGATGGGCAATCTTTGCCGCGATCCCGCTGATCTGGGGTATCGTGCCAACGGCCCGATTCACAGCGGTGTTCCTCGCGACAGAGCTCGTGATCATCTGCCTCTTCTTCGCCCTGGGCTTCTTCCACCTCGCCATACACGGTGCCGTCGTCGCTCCCTCGTTGGGCTGGTTCGTCCCCACCAGCTCGCTCCGGTTCGGTTCCTTGATCACCGTCGCGGTCGTCGGCTTCACCATCGTGGACGGCTGGGAGCTCGACTCCCACGCCGCTGAGGAAGCGAAGCACCGGCGCACCAACCCCGGGACCGGCGGGCTGATTGGCCTGCTCGCCGTGACGGCGGTGTACGTGATCGCGTTCTTCCTCTTCTTCACGCTCTCGCCCATCAAGGGCCTGGTGACGCATCAAACGGACGTCCTCGCCTACTTTTCCGCGATTGTGGCGCCTGCCTGGGCGACGAAGGTGATGCTCATCGGGATTCTTGCGTCGACGGCGTCGGGCCTCTGGCTGACCCACTTCATCCTCAACCGCTCACTCTTCGCGATGGCGCGCGACCAGGTCATCCCGCGCTCGCTCGGCCGCGTGCACAGACGGTTCCGCACGCCATGGCTCCTCGTCCTTCTGGTCACGGTCGCTGAGGTACTCGTCACCACCGTTCTGACCAACGTGCCGAACGTGTCGGCGTTCTTCAGCATCATGCTGCAGACAGCCGGCCTGTTCCTCTCCATCGTGTTCGTCTTCTCGAATCTCTCGGCGTTGATCTATTTTCGGCACGTCGCGCGCCAGAGTCTGCACCATTTCTTGCTGCTTGGCGTGCTTCCCGTGACTGCGGTCGTTGGCATGCTGGTGCTGATCGGCGGCTACCTCGTGCAGCAGACCGGCACCACGTTGCTGACGCTCGTCATCCTCTTCGCTCTCACTGCGCCGTTCGTGCTCCAGGTGTATCTGCGCAAGGTCGACGTGCTGAAGGCCACGCGCGAACTGGCCGACGACTACGCCCACCCGGAAGATGAGGAAGCGCATGTTGGTCGCGCCGGTCAGTTCCAGGCGGGAGGGGTATCAGGGCAATAAAGGCGGGGCCGTGAAGCACAGCCTCCGGGCTCGGTCCGGTCTCGCGCGGATCACGCTGGCGGGGCCCCTCCTCGTGGCGGGTGCGTGAATATCGCGTGCGCAGAGGTGTGTATGCTAAGTCAATGCGGGATCGCGCTGCCGGAGGAGGATCATCCATGATCGACGCGAAGCTGGTGGCCGCGAGTCCCGAAGACCTGGGGGTCGACCCCGAGCGGCTCGAGGCTGTGTTCGCAAGGGCGAAGCGCGACGTCGACGACGGCGTCCTGCCGAGCGCGCAGGTCGCCGTCGCGCGGCAGGGGCGCCTCGCCGGCATGCGGACGTTCGGGAGCGCGGTCCAGGGCGGCATCGAGCAGCCGGCGACCGATGAGACGCTGTACCACATCTTCTCGTGTACGAAGGCCGTCGTCGCCTCCGCGGCATGGCTGCTGTTCGAGTCCGGCGACCTGCGGCCCGATGAGCGCGTCGCCGAGATCATCCCGGAGTTCGGCACGAACGGGAAGGAGATCATCACCGTCGAGCAGTTGATGCTGCATGCGGGCGGCTTCCCGCACGCGCCCTTCGCGCCGCAGCACTGGGGCGACCGGCAGGCGCGCCTCGAAGCGTTCTCGCGCTGGCGCCTCAACTGGCCCGTCGACAGCCGCTACGAGTACCACCCGACGTCCGCGCACTGGGTGCTCGTCGAGATCATCGAGCGGCGCACCGGCGTCGAGTACAAGACCTTTATCCGAGAGCGGATCAGCGGGCCGATGGGCCTCGACGATCTGTACATCGGGCGGCCCGCGGGCCAGGACCATCGGGTGGCCAACGTGCGCTGGGCTGGCGAGCCGGCCGAGCCGCCGGGCGGCTGGGGCGAGGTAACGCCGGAGGCGATCCTCCGCTCGAACGATCTCCGCTACAGCGCGGTCGGCGCGCCCGGGGGCAATGGCGTGGCGAGCGCTGCCACGCTGGCGCTGTTCTACCAGCCGCTGATCAACGGCGGCGTCACGGCGGCAGGCAGGCGCATCATCAAGGCCCAGACCATCGACTTCGCGGTGGCCGTGCGCTCGAAGGCGCACCACATCGACCGCACGACGAACGTCAACGCCAACCGCGGGCTGAGCATCATCGTCGCCGGCGGCGACGGGAACGCATACCTGCGCGGCTTCGGGCGCACGTGCTCGGCGCGCGCGTTCGGGCACGGCGGCGCCGGCGGCCAGATCGCCTGGGGCGACCCGGAGACGGGCATCTCCATCGGATACTGCACGAACGGGTTTGTCGACTATCTGACCATGGGGCGTCGCGTCACCGCGATCGGCAGTCTGGCCGGCGCCTGCGTGAGCGATGCGCCCTGAGGCCCGCGCGCTGCCAGCGGGCACGCCGAAGGCTGCCGGAATGCGGCTCTGTCATCTGCCGTCTGCCGTCTGCCATCTGCCGTCCGTTATGCATCGTCCCCTTGAAGCTGTTCTTTGCGAGTTTCTTGGTTGTTTCCGCCGCGGCGCCGCGCGTAGACTGCCGACGCCATGCGCTCGCCCCGCGCAGATCCCTTCGACCTGACCGCCAGCTACGCCGACATGAACGGCGCGCGCAAAGCGATCGACGCCCTGGAGTTCCACGGCATCGACCCGTCGCGGATCCGGCTGCTCGGCGCCGCCGCGGACGCTGCCCGCCGCGCTGACGAGCGGCCGAACATGGCCCGCCGCGACCTCAGACTCGCCTGGCGGCTCGTCTGGCGGGCCGTGCTGTGGAGCCTGATCGGGGCGGCCGCCGGCGCCGTCGCCGGGGTCGGCTTCTGGCTTGCCGGCTTCGTCGTCATCGACTCCTGGTTCACCGTGCTGATGTGGGCGCTCTTCGGCCATCTGACCGGTGGCATGTGGGGCGCCTATGCCGCCCTCAGCATCGGCGACGCGTGGGAGATGACGTTCGAGCGCGTTGATGGCATGCCGGTGGTTGTCGCCGTGCGCGTCGATGGCGCGGACGCCGCTGCCCACGCCGAGCGCATCCTGCGCGCGAGCGCGCCGCAGGGCGTCGCGCCAACCCCGGCGCACGGCGCGCCAGCATCGTAGGTCCGCGAGCCCCAGCCCGATGGCGCTCACGACGTAGTACAGCGCCAACCCCCGACCACGCCGACGGTCACCGCCACGCCCGTCTCACTGTCCCGAAAGAACGATCGCGCACGCCGGATCATGTCCACCTCCTTGCTTGCGCAGATGCTGCGCCCGCGCGACGCTATGCGCAATGCCATCGGGACGACAGCACCTCGGCGACTTCGGCGAACGGACCGCGGCGGCGCACCTCCAGGCGAAGGGCTTCCGCGTCATCGACCGCAAGTACCGCGTCCGCGACGTGGAGATCGACCTGATCGCGCTCGACGGCGATCAGGTCGTGTTCGTCGAGGTGCGCACGCGCCGCGGCGCCTACCCTGGCATGGCCGCCCTCTCCATCACCCGCAAGAAGGCGGCGAAGCTGCTCTTCGGCGTCGAGCGCTACGCCGAGGCCCACCCCGAGGTCGCCGACATGCCGCTCCGCATCGACGTCGTCGCCATCGAGCTCGGCGCCGACGGCAAGATGCGCGACATCATCCACATCGAGGACGCGGTGCGCGACCGCTAGCCTGCCGGCGGGGTGGCGCACCTTGCCGTACCCCACCGCGAGATGCTATTCCCACAGGCGATGCCGATCTACGAGTACCGCTGCGCCGCCTGCAACCGCCGCACCTCCGTCTTCGTGCGCAGCATCAGCGCGCCGGTGCGGGCGGCGTGCGAGCACTGCGGCAGCCCGCGGCTCACCCGGCTGATGTCGAAGTTCGCCGTGCACCGCGGCGCGGGCAGCGACCCCTTCGATGACCCGGGCGGCTTGGACGACGTCGATGAGGACGACCCGCAGTCGGTCGCCCGCTGGGCGCGCCGCATGCGCGAGGAGTCCGGAGAGGACCTCGGCCCCGAGTTCGACCAGATGATCGGCCGCATGGAGGCCGGCGAATCGCCCGAAGACGTCTTCGGCGAGGAGGAAGGAGCAGCGGACGACGAGTTCGGCGACGCGGTCTAAGTGTCGTGATTCCGAAGTCTCGTCACGTCTGCCGGATCGTCTCAGCCCGGCGTGGTGAGCCTGAGCGCGCCGCAGCACCCGCGCCGCGTTCTACTCCCGAAGCGAACCCGGAGTGGAGCCGCTGACGTGCCTCCGGACCACAAAATACACCTGCGTGACGCCCACGCCGCCGCCGCCGCTCGGGCCCATCGCGTTGCGCACGCCGGCCTGGAGCGCGTTCATGGTGCCAGCTCTGTCGGGGCGCTGGGAGACATGGGAATCCTGCCGGACAGATCAACGGTCGGGCGCTCAATCGCGGGTCGTGCGTCGTCCCATGTCGCTCTGTCGAATACGACGTCGGGTTGGCCTGCGACGCGGAGGTGGAATGCAATGTAGGCGCCAGCACGCCCGCATTGCGGTTTCAGCTCCGCGGGGTCGACGACGACCTCATACTGCAGTGTCACCGGGTCGGGAGCTAGTGCGACCAGGTTCACCCCGCAAAGCACACCGCCGATATAGGCAACACCGCAAAACCCGGTGACGCCGCATTGACCTTTAGTGTGCCATAGTAGACCGCGAATGCTGGTCCGGCGATGCTAACGATTTGTTGCTGAAACCCTGGCCGCCACGGAACGGGGTCGTTCATCGCGCGGCCATTCACGGTCAGCGTGACCACCGCGCCGGGGATACCACACCCAGGCTCTGTGCTCGCGGACTCGACCCGAATGACAAACCTTGGGATGGGGATAAGAAGGTCGGATGGTACCAGCACCGACTGGCCGCGCCCGCACTGCTTGCCGTTGATAAACGCGAGGACCTCGCCGGTTGCCGGCCTGGCGTCGACCCAGAGGGTTCCGCCCACGATCATCGCATCAGCCGCGGAAGCCGGTGTGGGGAATACGGCTCGCTGTGGCGTGGGCACCGGTGCCGGCGTCGGCGCCATCGGCGGCCGGGTAGGGGTGGCCTGCACCGGCCTGGTCTGTGCAGGGGTAGGCGTACTAGCGGAGGTTGTCGGCGTCACGGGCACAGCGGCCTGCCGGCCTGGCGAGCCGCAGACGGCCCCCGCGGTCAACGCGGCGGACGCGGCCGCAGCCACCACGTAGCGGCGCCAGCGGAGCGTCCCCATCATGCACAAAGGTCGTCGCGTGTGCTCCACCGCCTCGCTATCGCATGCCAGATCGTCGGGTGACCTGTCCCCGTGCCGCCGCGCCATGCTGCCATGGCAGCCGATATTTCGTGTACGCATTGTTGCCGTGATATGTGACGGCCAGAACCGCGCCGCCGGTAACCGCCGCGAATACGATAGCCAAACAGGCTGCCAGGAGACCCCGCCGCATGATTCTCCCGCTCATGGTGTGGCTCCCGGTGTTGCATCCCCTTGTGGCGCGGATTGTTGGATGAAAGCGAAGGTCGACAGTACGGTTTCAAGGACCGCCTGCTGCGCAGGCGTCACTACGTTGCCCCGCCCCAGTTCCAGCACAAGGTAATCGGGAGTAGCCAATGCATATGCAAATGCTGCCGTCCTCGATCTGTCGTTCGGGTACTCAACTACACACCGGACGGCCGGCCTACTGTCGATCGTAGTGGTGTCCGAGACAATCAACAGGCCCGCGACGGGGCAAGGAGTGTCCCAAGTCTCGACCGAGAACAAGAGCAGGCCCGGAGGCGCACCGACACAGTCCTGCGCCGCCGTCGTGCAATTCACTCCGGCGATTTTCTCGCCCTGTTCGGCCCGTGGGTTCTGTACACGCACCGAAATCCTCGGGTACGCAGGCTCACCGTTCGGGCCGTGCAACTGAGAGCTATCCAACTCCGCGAACTGCCAGTCCGCCGGATACTTGAACGTGAACCCGTACGTGCTGTTGGTGTAGGTCTTCCAGGTGGCCGTACCGACCCTGGCGAGACTCGTGACGCCGTCCGCGAAGAGCCCGCCCTTCGCGGCTCCCGGGATCGGCGTGCGCACCTCCGGCGGCGGTGGTGACGGCGCCCACGGTGGGGCACCGATCGTGGGAGCGCTGGTAACGGCAGAAGTTGGCGCGAGGCCGGGTGCCGTAGGCGCGGCCTGCCGGCCTGGCGAGCCGCAGACGGCCCCCGCTGCCAGCGTGGCGCACGCCAGCGCCGCCACCACGTAGCCGCGCCAGCGGTGCGTCCCCATCAGGACGGACAAAGGTCGTCGCATGTGCTCCGCCGCCTCGCTATCGCATGCCAGATCGTTGGGTCACCTGTCCCCGTGCCGCCGCGCCGTGTGACTCCGCTGCGCACCAGTTCGCGATGAGTCGCCATCAGCGGCGCGTTCATGGTGTGCTGCCCACGGCGAACGTGAATGTTGACAAGATCGTCTCGAGTACTTGCTGTTCGGACGGCAAGACGCTCCTCCCCTTCTCAAGTGAGACTGTCAAGAAATTGATGCCGTCTCCTTCAGGGAAGCTGATATACGTGAATCTGGATGCCTTGTCGTTCTGGGATTGAAGGACGCAGCGGCTACCTTGTTTCCCGTCAGTCGTCCAGCTATCGGAAACCACGAGGTCGCCCGGAGCTCCACACTGCGAGTTCCAGATGGCGACGTAGAAGCCGA
>JAGWOC010000148.1 GCA_028872875.1 Chloroflexota bacterium
CAACAGACGACAGACGGCAGACCGCCGCATTGCGGCGCTTCTGCCGATCCGGCTATAGTCATCCACACATGACCGACCACCTGCGCCGCGCGCGCCCCCTGCCCCCACGAGGCCTGCCATAGCCCGCGAGCTCCGCATCAACGACCGCATCCGCGTCCGCGAGGTGCTGCTCATCGACGACGACGGCAGCAAGCGCACCCTGCCCGCCTTCGAGGCGCTCGCCCTCGCCCGCGACCGCGGCCTCGACCTCGTCGAGGTGGCGCCGACCGCCGTGCCGCCGGTCTGCCGCATCCTCGACTACGGCAAGTTCAAGTACGAGCAGGCCAAGAAGGAGCGCGACGCCCACAAGCACCAGAAGCAGGCCGCCCTCCGCGAGGTCCGCTTCAAGCCCAAGATCGGCCAGCACGACATCGACGTCAAGAAGCGCGTCGTCGAGGGGTTGCTCGCCGGCGGCGACAAGGTGAAGGTCTCGGTCATGTTCCGCGGGCGCGAGATCACGCATCCCGAGATCGGCCGCGAACTGCTCCTGGGCATTTCGGCGAAGCTGAAGGACGTCGCGATCGTGGAGCGCCAGCCCTCGATGGAGGGGCGCTTCATGAACATGTACCTGGCGCCGGTACCAGCGAAGCAGGAGCCCAAGGTGAAGACGCCGCGCGCGCCGAGGCCGGCCGCCGAGGCCGCGCCCGACACGGCGATCGCCGCCGCGTTCCAGGCGGCGGAGCAGGGGCCGGCGCCCGACGAGTAGCGCCAACAGGATCCTGCCATGACGCGCGCGCGCCTGCTAGACTGAGCAGCCGTCCGGCGGTGACCGCCAACGGCTGATGCCTGATTCTGACGACGGAAAGAACGCCGATGCCAAAGCTCAAGACGCACAGGGGCGCCGCCCGCCGCTTCAAGATCACCGGCTCGGGCAAGTTCACCCGCCGCAAGGGCAACATCAGCCACAACAAGACGCGCATGTCGAAGCAGGCCCGCCGCCAGATCGACGAGATGCTCGTCGTCAGCAAGCCCGGCCAGCGCCTGCTGCGGCGCCTGCTGCCGTACGCGCGCTGACGCGCGCGGAGGACCAAGAACCGAGAACCCGGATGGTCCCGCGGCTATAGGTTCCAGGTCCTGTCCGACGAAGGAGGACATCCGCCATGAGTCGAGTGAAACGCGGCGTCACCGCTCGCGCCCGCCACAAGAAGATCATCGGCCTCGCCACGGGGCACAAGGGGCAGCGCCACCGCGTCTTCCGCCGCGCCAACGAGTCCGTGCTGCACGCGCTCGACTACGCCTACGGCCACCGCCGCGAGCGCAAGGGCGACTTCCGCAGGCTCTGGATCGCCCGCATCAACGCCGCCGCGCGCCTCAACGGCACCACCTACAGCCGGCTCATCGCCGGCCTCGCGCGGGCCGGCGTCGCCGTCGACCGCAAGATGCTCGCCGACCTCGCCGTGCGCGAGCCGCAGGCCTTCGCCGCCATCGCGCAGAAGGCGCTCGGGGGCGCGCCGGCGTAGCATCCGGGCGCCGAATCAGCACCAGCATCGCGACCGGCATCGCAGGGGCGCAAGGCCTTGCGCCCCTGCACGAGCGTGAGATGATCGTCGTCCGTGGCAAGCGCACCGAGCAGATCGACGCACCCGCGCTGTTGGCGCTGATCGCGCCGTACGAGGGCGTCACGGTCGACGTCGGGACGGGCGACGGGGCGTTCGCCTATCGCTACGCGCGGGCGCACCCACGACGGCTTGTCATCGGGCTCGACCCCGTGCGCGAGAACATGCGCGAGTACTCGGCGCGCGCGGCGCGCAAGCCGGAGCGCGGCGGGCTGCCGAACGTGCTCTACGCCATCGCGAGCATCGAGCAGGTGCCGGCGGAGCTGTACGGCATCGCCGACGAGCTGTACGTGAACCTGCCGTGGGGCAGCCTGATGCGCGGCATCATCCTCGGCGAGGCCACCGTACTCGGCGGGCTGGCGTCACTCGGGCGCGAGGGCGCGGTCCTGCGGGCGGTCGTGAACACGCGCATCTTCGACGACCCGGTGCCCATCGACGCGCGCGACCTGCCCGAGCCGACGCCCGAGTACGTGCGCGCGACGCTGGCGCCGTTGTACGCGCGTCGCGGGCTGCGCATCGAGCAGGCGCGCCTGTTCGACGCCGACGAGCTGCG
>JAGWOC010000084.1 GCA_028872875.1 Chloroflexota bacterium
AGTGGTCTGCCACGCCCGCAAGGCCGAGTAGGTTGATCACGCCGTTGCCGGTGACGTCGTGGGCGCAGTTCCCGCCGATCCCTGCCGGCATGAAGGTCGCGCGTCCCCGGGACTTCGGAAGACGCACCTGCACCTTCCCGCCAACGAGCGCCGGGCTACCGACGGCGATGCCCGGCCCACCGCCGCTCGCGTGCGCTAACGGGGGGGGGCGAGGATCAGCACCACACCCAGTACCGGAACCAGGATCAACCAGCAGAGAGACTTCATCCGCGTCTCCATAGCCTTCTGCGTGTCGCCTATGATGCTCCTCGGTACGAAGGAGATCAAGCGATTCCGCTACGCGTTGGAGAAGCATCATCAAGGTCGCAGTCCGGCGTGGCGGCGGACGGCAGGGCAGCCGTGACGCACGCCGCCCCCGCCGCCGTGGCGGACGTGGCGCTGCCCACCGGGCACTCACAGCCAGCGCGCCGGCGGCGATCTCGGGGGTGATGTCGCGACAGGGGCCTTCCGTCAGCGGCGGGGCGCCCCGTGCTCGCGATAGTACGACCGCCACACGAGCCGGTACAGGGGCAGCCGGCGCGGGATGGAGCGCACGCCCGGGATGAACGGGACGAGTACCAGCGCCAGCGAAAGCAGCATCATCAGCCCCCAGACCAGTGCGTCCGCGTTGGTCGAGGTGGAGAACGGCCGGACCTGGTACCAGAAGGTGTAGAGCCAGAGCCACGGCTGGCCGGGGAAGTTCCCCGTCTCATTCATCATGCCCCACTGATTGCCGGACAGGTGCTGCGCCTGCGCGAGGTCGGCAAGGTAGCCGCCGTCCGCCAGGAAAAGCAGAGGTTTGGTGTAATCCGCCTGGTAGAAGCCGGTGCCGGCGTTGACCAGTTGGCTATCCAGCGCACCGGACTGCGCGAGGCCGAGGAGCCCCGAGGCCATCGCCGGCACCGGTCCGTAGTCGCCCGCAGCCACCTGCGCCGGGTCACCCTCGGGCGCCTTCGACAGCGCGTCCGCGTAGGCGCCCGCCCACTGGTCCTGCTGCGCCGCCGGGGCCGCCTCGTACCGCCGCACGGCCGCCTGCACCGCCGCATCGGCGGTCATCGTGCGCAGCGGACTGATGACGAAGTCGCGCGCCGGGTCGACGGGGATGCGGACCCCCGCCCACTTCTGCAGATGCAGCGGCCCGATCTGCTGGCCAGTGCTGCTGTGGTTGTACGGCGGGCCGTAGCTCGCGCTCGTGCTCGTGCCCGCCAGCTCGCTGACCGTGGTGGCGATGAAGTCGTTCGGCGCCTTCTGCGCCCACTGCTCGAGGGTGACGCCCTTCTCGTTCGGCGACGAGAAGAGCAGCGCCAGCACGACCGTCAGCAGCGAGACGGCGACGAGGGCGACGATGAACTCCTTGACGAGGTCGTAGGGGCGCCTCGGGCCCCGCCAGTCCCCGGCCGCCGGGTCCACGCGGCCGGCGGTCATGGCGCCGCCTCCTTCGCCGCCGCACCTTCGACCCGGCCGTCGAGGTCGACGCCGATGGGCGGGACGACGCCGCTCGTACGGACGAGCAGGATGTGCAGGACGATGAGGACGGAGACGGCCAGCGGCAGCAGGGCGACGTGCCACAACAGCATCTGTCCGAAGTCCAGCACGTTCCAGAACGCGCCGATGCCGGTCGCATTGATGCCGTCTTTCGCCTGCGTCGAGATCCACTGGGAGTCGAAGTTCTGCTGGACCAGGTAGCCCGTGAAGGCGGTGCCGATCGATGCGAGGAATGTCACGGCGCCGGTCATCCAGGTGAGGGCGCGGCGGCCCCGCCAGGCGGCCATGAAGAACTTGCCCCAGAGGTGGACGACCATGAAGAAGAAGAACAGCTCGACGCTCCACAGGTGGAGGCTGTTGACGAAATGCCCGCGACTCGACACCTGCCACCAGGTGGGTCCCTTGAGGGCGATGACGAGGCCGGATACGCACACCACGACGAACGCGGTGAGCGCGAGCACGCCGAACACGTAGATCCAGGACGCGACGTACGCGGGCTGGGTGTCCGGGAGCAGATGCTCGGGCGGGATGGCGTCGAGCGTGTGCGCGCGCAGCCAGCCGGTCCACGTCGACCTCTCCCCGGCGCGCCCGGAGGCGGGAGTCTGGCTCATCGCTTGCGTCCGCCCGGGAAGGGCAAGAACAGGGCGAGGGCGAAGACGACAAGCATGAGCACGATGACGGCGAAGTTGGCCCCGGAGATCTGGATGAATCTCCAGTCGAGGTAATGGCCAGGACCGGTCAAGTCGACCAGCGCCTCAATCGACACAGCGAGTGCAGCGAGGAGAGGCAGGGGATCACCTCCCGCGGACACGATGACGGCCGCACCCGATGTACCATTGCGCCCCGCCGGTCCCTGGGGAGGGCCAACGGCACACCTGACCAGTACGCCACTGGCCAGTATAAGCGGGGCCAGAGCCTTGTCAACGGCGTCGTAGACGATGACGCCGCGCCTGCCACCCTACGGCGTGCGGGCAGCGGCGGGGCTGGCCGGTGCGGTCGCGGCGGCCGTGGCGCCGGGGGCCAGCACCCACGCCTTGACGCGTGCGTGGTCGAGCAACTTGAGCGCGGCGCCGCAGTCGTCCTCGATGGCGATGATGCGGCCACCCTTGATGTGCAGCGCAATCGCGGCCGAGGCGCCATCGGGGTGTGTGCCGGTGCTGATCACGGCGATGTACTGCGCGCCGTAGGGGTTGACGCCGGACGCCGGCTGGTACACGGCGACGAGCTTCGGGCTCTTGCCGGCGAGCGCGGCCCCGTACGTGGGAGGCACGTCCTCGGGGCGCACCCAGCCGGCGGCACAGCCGAGCTTCGGCAGGATCTCCACCGGGTCGCCGGGCTTCTCCTTCCCCCGGCAGGCCGGGTGGCTTGCGTCTGCCTGCGCGGCGCAGGGGATCTTCTCGTAGCCGGTGAGGCGCGCCATCTCGATGCGGTCGGGCACGAGCGCGGCGTCGAGCGTCTGGTCCAGCGCCGGCACGCCGGTGTGCGCCTGCTGCGCGATCACGGGGCCGGGAGTGCCGACGGTGGTGGTCGTTGTCGTGGTGCCGCCGCTGCCGCAGGCGGCAAACGCGAGCAGGGCGGGCACGAGCGCGGCGGACACGGCGGCACGGAACATCAGGGGGAGTATACGCGTCGTGCGGGGTAGGGCGCAGCGCGCCCGTCCAGCGGCCAGCGCCGGCGGCCCGGCGACGAGGCGCGTCTGCTGCCCGGCAGTGGGGCCGGCTCAGACGGCGGCTTCGGCGAGCTGCTTCTTCTCCTCGGCTTCGGCCTCTTCGCCGGGGTAGGCGCGCTTCTTGAGCAGCTCGCGGGGCGGGTCGATGTAGATCGCGCCCCAGCCGCACGCTTCCTCGCACAGCCGGCAGCCGGTGCACTTCTTCTCGTTCAGGACGGCGATGCCGAAGAAGTCGCCGACGGTGCGCTCGGGCTGGCCGAGGCTGAGCGCCTCGAACGGGCAGATCTGGATGCAGAGCTCGCAGCCGCTGCCGATGCAGTTGTCCTCGACGACGATCGCCTTCGGCCATTCCTTGCGGGGGAAGGTGCGGCAGACGTCGCCCACGCTGTCGAGGATCGCCTCGGGCGGGCAGACGACGCCGCAGGCGCCGCAGTCGATGCAGAGGTCGGGGTCGATAACGTGGACGACGTTGCGGGAGCCGGTGATGGCGTCCGTCGGGCAGCGCTTCGTGCAGGCGGTGCAGCCGATGCAGGTGTCAGCGATGGTGTAGGCCACGGAAGCATCTCCTGGGGCGGTCTCGGCGCCGGGCAATCGTGTTTGTTGAGTATAGGGTCGGGCGGCGGAGGCAGGCAAGGCACGATGACGCCAGGGATGCTCGCATGTGTATCGGGTGGCGCCATCATCACTGCGTTTTCCGCAGCGCCGGCAGCCGCCTGGCTCTTGCCAGCGGGGCCGCGGCGGGCGGATGATACGCACGGAGGCAGGGCGATGGCCGTCAAGCTCACGGACGAGTTGCGCCACGTCCCGATCGCGACGGGGGATAGCCGCCGGGTCGAGGGGATCGTGCGGGTGCGGGGGATCGACGTCCGGGTGCAGGGGCGTGGGGTCGTGCTGGAGCGCTGGCGGCCCGTCGCCGTCGTCGTGCGGTCGCCGGACGCGCTGCGGCGGCTGGCCATCGACGAGCCACGAGCGCCCGACGCCGCGCTGGCACTTCTGGCGCCGGTCATCGCGTTCGCCGCGGCGCGCCTGCTCGCGAGGAGGCCAGGAGGCTCGTAGAGAAGGAGGCACCATGAACACCACCAGCGCGACCGAAGAGATGGTCCAGAGCATCAGCGAACTGCCCGAGCGGATGGGCGCGGGCGCCTGCTTCGGGGCACCGCTCGAGCGCGAAGGGCACACGCTGATCCCGGTCGCACGCGTGTCGTTCGGCTACGGGATGGGGTTCGGACGCGGCAGCGGCGGCGACGTCGGCGAGCACGCGTTCGGCCACAAGCACGATGCCGGCGAGGGTGAGGGCGGCGGCGGCGGTGGCGGCGGTGCGTCGACGCCCGTGGCGGTGATCGACGTGACGCGCGATGACGTCGTGATCAAGCCGATCATGGACCCGATGCGCATCGCGCTGTCGTGGATGGGGCTCGTCGGCTGGGTGGCGTTCTGGCTGCTGCTGACGATGCGCACCGCGTCGCGCGAGCGGGAGAAGACGCGCCGCCGCGAGATCGAGAAGGGCCTCGCGGGGTGACGGGCGGCATCCGCGGATGACGCAGGCAAGCGCACAGGGTGATCTCGGGGCGCGGGCCTTCAGCCCGCGCGCGGCTGCGCGCCGCCGTGAAGTCCCTACCCGGCCTTCTTGCTCTTGGGATCCTCGGCCGGGGCGTCGTCCGCCGCCTCGGCGGTCGGCTGCGCCTGCTGTTCGAGCCACTTGAGGGCCAGCGGCGTGCAGGCGGTGCAAGCGACCGAGTGCTTGCCCAGGGCGGTGCCGCCGCCGGTGACAAACGTGCCGCAGAACGCGCATTTTCCCTGAGGCATGGCGTGACGTCCTCCTTCGCGGGCCGCTGGGTCAGCGCGCCGCCTTCAGCTCCTTGAGCGCGGCCAGGATCTCGAGCGCGTGGCCAGCCGGCGAGACCTTCGGGAAGACCTTCGCGAGCTTGCCCTCCGGGTCGACGATGAACGTGGTGCGGTCGACGCCCATGTACTCGCGCCCCATGAACGTCTTCGGTCCCCAGACCCCGTACAGCTCCGAGACCTTGTGCCCGTCGTCGGCGAGCAGCGGGAACGGCAGGCCGAACTTGTCGCGGAACTTCACGTGCGACCGCACGGAGTCCGGAGAGATGCCGAACAGCGCCGCTTCGCCCGACAGGAGCTGCCAGTTGTCGCGGATCTCGCAGGCCTCGGTCGTGCAGCCGGGCGTATCGTCCTTCGGATACCAGTAGAGCACGACCCATGTGCCGCGCAGGTCCGCGAGCCTGACGCGCGCGCCGCGGTCATCCTCCAGCTCGAACAGCGGTGCGGCCTGCCCTTCGGTCAACGTGGTCGGCACGGGTCACCCCCTCGGTGCTTGCTCCGAGGAAGGATCGTA
This sequence comes from Chloroflexota bacterium, assembly GCA_028872875.1. Taxonomy (GTDB): domain Bacteria; phylum Chloroflexota; class Dehalococcoidia; order DSTF01; family JACRBR01; genus JADMII01. The sequence goes on from JAGWOC010000084.1 coordinate 5,550, forward strand.
CCGGACGGCGGTGCGGTGAGCGAGGGCCGGGGCGGTCAGGCCGCCACCTGGCGCTCGCCGGCTGTCGCTGCGCAGGCAGCGAGCAGGTCGCGCGTGTAGCAGATGTCGACGTGGTGGCGGTGGAAGCCGGCGGCCTCGTACAGCGCGAGCGCGGGGGCGTTGGTCGCGTCGACGTAGACGGCGGCCGTGCGGGCGCCCCGCGTCGCCGCGTGCCCCAGCGCCGTGTCGAGCAGGTAGCGGGCGAAGCCGCGGCCCCGCTGCTCCGGCGCGACGCCGATGACGTAGATCTCGCCGACGCGGCCGTCGTCGCCGCGCTCATCGACCTTCACCCAGCAGAAGGCGGCGAGCCGGCCCTCGGCCTCGAGCAGCAGGAAGTCGCGCGGCGCGAACCAGGGCTGCGCCATGCGTGCGCGCAGGTCGTCGAGCGTCCAGGCGCCGTTCTCCGGGTGGGCGGCGAAGATGCGGTTGTTGAGCGCCAGCCAGCGCCCATCGTCTGCGCCGGGGCGGAAGGGGCGCAGGCGCGCGCCCGCCGGCGCCTGCGCGTCTGCCTGGCCACCGGCATGGCGATGGAGGTGGTAGAGGCGGCGCGCCGGCGCGAAGCCGAACTGCGCGGCAAGATGCGCGCTCGCCGGCGAGTCGTTGTAGGCCCAGGCGTCGATGCGCGCCGCGCCCTGCGAGACGGCGTGCATGAGCGCGTGCGAGAGGAGCATGCGGCCGACGCCGCGGCGGCGGACGTCAGGGTGGACGACGAACTCGCAGGAGACGCGGCGGCCCTCGCCCTCGCCGAAGGTGAGGGTGTGGGCGTAGCCGGCGAGGCGCCGCTCCTCGAAGGCGAGCACGGCGACGCCGAGGTCGCCGCCGCGCTTGAGCCGCAGGAACTTGTGCTCGCCGATCGGCTCATGGCCGTCGGCGCGTGTCGCCGCATCGACCAGCTCGGGGAGCTGGGCGAGGTGGGGTCCTTCGAGCTGCGACACGATCTCGATGTGGTGCATACGTTGCGGGAGTATCGGCAGGCGAGGCGGGCGGGGACAGGGGGCGGCGAGCGCGACTAGCTAGGCTCGACGGGCCCGCCGCGGCGGCAGCCGGTGGGCGACGGTCACGGCGCCGGCGCCGCGGCGGGGACGTCTGCCTCGGGCGCGGCGACGATCTTGCCGTCGCGCATGTAGACGATGCGGTCCGCGGTCGAGGCGACGTGCGCGTCGTGGGTGACGAGCAGCAGCGTCACCCCCTCGCGTTCGCGGATCTCGCGGAAGAGCTCCAGCACCCGGTCGACGGCGGCGGAGTCGAGGCTGCCGGTGGGCTCGTCGGCGAGGAGGATCGGCGGCCGGTTGGCGAGCGCGCGGGCGATGGCGAGGCGCTGGCGCTCGCCGCCGGAGAGCCGTGGCGGCGTCACCTTCTCCTTCGCGCCGAGCCCGACGGCGTCGAGGAGCTCGCGCGCCCGGGTGCGCTGCTCGCCGTGCGAGTGGCCGTTCGAGAACATCGCCACCTCGATGTTCTGGAGGGCGGTGAGGTTCGGCAGCAGGTTGTGGAGCTGAAAGACGAGGCCGATGCCCGTGCGGCGGTACGTGTCATTGCCCGCCTCGCGCAGGTCGCGCCCCTCGACGACGATCGAGCCGGATGTCGGCCGGTCAAGCGCCGCGATGAGCTGGAGCAGCGTCGACTTGCCGCAGCCGGACGGGCCGGTGACGGCGAGGAACTCGCCGCGCGCCGCGGACATCGTGACGCCGTCGAGCGCGCGCACGAGGCCGTCGTCGTAGAGCTTGACGACGTCCGTGACCTGGATGATCGGCCCCGGGGCGCCGGCGTCACTCATGGCGCAGCGCCTCCATCGGCACGAGCAGCGCCGCGCGGATCGCCGGGTACAGCGCGCCGAAGAACGCCATGCCGAACGCGATGCCGAGCGCGCGCGCGAAGATTGCGGACGTGTAGTCCGGCTGGAAGACACCGACGAGCTCCGGCACGCGCTGAATGCCCCTGATGGCGAGGTAGCCGAGCACGACGCCGGCCATCGCGCCCACGAAGCTGATGAGCAGCGCTTCGCCCATCACCAGTGCGAGCACGCGCGCCCGCGTCCAGCCGACGGCCCGCAGCACGCCGAACTCGCGCGTGCGCTCGAACACCGACATCACCATCGTGTTCATGACGCCGATGGCGCCGATGATCAGCGCCATGATGGTGATGCCGACGTTCGCGGCGCTGATCAGGCTGAGGTTGCGGTCGACGCGGCCGAACTCCGACTGCGTGCGCACCGTCGCGACCTCCGGGTTGGCCTGCTCGATGCGCTTGCGCAGGGCGTCGATGTTCGTGCCCGGCGTCACCTTGACGAACGCGAGCGTCACGTTGCCGGGTTTGCGCTCGTTCGTCTGTAGCGTCGTCAACGGCAGCATCGACGCGGAGTCGCCGAACACGTTGCCGACCGAGTAGATGCCGACCACCGTGAAGTTGTTGCCGTCGATGTTGATCACATCGCCGACGTTCTTGTGCAGATCCTGCGAGGCGCGCCAGCCGAGCATGACCTCGTTGGTCGCCGTTGCCGTATAGGGCCGGCCCTTGAGGATCTGCACGCCGAACGGCGCCAGCTCGTCGGGCGGGATGCCGAGCTCGAGGAAGAAGGGGTGGCTGCTGTCGAGCTTGATGGCGGCGACCAGCACGCCGACGATGCTCTGGATCCCCGGCTCGGCCTTGATCCGCGCGACCTGGCTGTTGTCGAGGCTGCTGTAGAGGACGTCGGAGACGCCCTTCTGGGCGACGGTGAAGTCGGCGCTACCCGTCTGCAGCACGGAGATGGCGGTGCGCCGCAGGCTGTGTGTGAGCACGCCGAGCGCGACCACGGTCATGATGGCCATGGCGACGGCGAGTCCGGTCAGCCCCGCGCGCACGCGGCGGGTGAGCACGTTCCGGGTGATGAGGGCGAGAAACGGCATGCCGCCATCCTCTCCTGCGCCGATGACTTACGGCACCCCGGCCGGCTCCTCACCTTCGACCCGCACCTCGCCCGTCGTGCGGGCGCCGTCCGCCTCGTCTGTCACGTCATAGCGTACCGTGAACGGCACCGATCCGTGCAGCATCGCATGGACGGGGCAGTAGCGGCTCATCGAGAGCTGGAGCGCGCGCGCGACGTTCGCCGCGGCGAGGCCGCGGCCGCGCACCCTGTGCGTCATCGTGATCGATGTGAAGACGCGCGGGTGCCGCTCCGCGCGCGGCGCTTCGAGGTGGACGGAGTAGCCGGCGATCTCCTGGCGCATCTTGCGCAGGATCGAGAGGGCGTCCATCGCCATGCAGGCGCCGGCGGCGGCGAGGACGTGTTCGACGGGCCGCGCGGCCGCGTCATCGCCGCCGGATTCGGCCTGGGTGTCGATCTCGAACGCATGGCCGCTACCGGTGTGCGCGGCGAAGCGCATGTGCTCGACAAGCTCGAGGTCCGCTGTTGTCATCGACGTCACGGTGTCCGCTCCTGAGCCGCGTTTCCCTTGACATGATACGCGCTTTGCTGGCGTCGAGGTGGGCGGTGGGCGGTGCTGAGCGGAGCCCTCGCGCACGGAGATGGCAAGAGGGCGCACGACCCCCGCATGCGCCCTCTTGCCCTCGGGCACGGTGCCCGCGCGGTGGAGGTGCTGCGACGGTACGGGGCGGCGCGCCCGTACGTCAACATGCATTTCGACACATCTTGTAGCAGGTTGCCGGGATCTTCAGGCGGCGCGGTCCGGGCGCTCGCGTGGCCACGCGCACCAGGCGAACGCGCCGTAGACGACGGCATCGAGCAGCCAGTTGAGGGCGCTGACGCCGGCGACCTTCTTCGCGTGCGCGCCATGCTTCGGCAGGAGCTTCGGCGAGATGTACGGGAACCACATGGCGTCGAGCGCGACGTGCGAGCCGACGAGCGCCGCGCCGACCAGCGCGTCGGCGATGAGGTCGCGTTCGCCCTCGACGCTGCCGGCGCTGACGACGCCCGTAACCCCCGCCAGCGCGCCGACGGTCATGGCGAAGCCCAGCGTGTGGGTGCGCTTGCGGTGGAAGCGCCACGGGTCGCCATGGACGAGCATGCCGACGATGATGTCGGCATCCGGCAGGCTGGCCGCGGCGATGGTCGCCGCCATGCCGAAGGGCGAGCGCACGCCGAGGCGCCGGGCCAGGGTGAGGCCGACAAGACTGTGGCCGATGGGAGTGGACACGGGGCCTCTCTGGTGCTACGGGGCGTTGGGCGCGCTGTTCGGCGCCGCCGGCGAGACGCTGGCGCCGGGCGTGCGCTTGAGGCCGCCGTTCGGGTTCGGCACGGTGATGGTCGAGACGACGGCGAGCTCCTTGCCGTTCCAGGCATACGTCGTTTCGCGCAGCATGCTCGGACAGCAGTTCGGGTCGCTGGGTCCGTACTCCGGCCGGATATCGACGAGCTTCCCGCCGACGACCTTGACGGCGATGCCGCCGCTGGAGGTCACTCCCTTCTGCATCGGCAGCGCCACGACCCCGTTCGCGACCGGCGCGAGCACGACGTAGGCGATGTCGCCCAGGGTGCCGCCGGACGAGATCGGCACCACGGCGTCCTCGATGCCGTTGCCGGTGAGGTCGGCGTAGATGACCTGACTCGCCACAAACTGGCCGCCGGTCGCCGTGAGCAGTTGCTGCACGGGCGCCGTCTTTCTCAGGTCGAGGCTTCGGATCTGTGTGGAAACGGTGCCGGTGGCCACGACGGTCGTCGCCGGCGGCGGTGTGCTGACGGCGGCCGTGGGGGGCACGGTCGCGGTTTGCGGCGAGACGCTCTTGCCACCGCCGCACGCAGAGATGCCGACCGCAGCGAGCGCGAGCAAGAGCACGACGGCGGCGGGGCGTCGCACGATCATCGCTGGCAGTGTAGGTGCGTCGCGCGCGGCGCGGCAAGTGCGCGTGCGTGCGGATGGAAAGGCGCCGGCGCCGCCGGCGGTCGCCGCGGGGCCGCGCGGAGACGATGGGCGAGGGACGCGTATCCCGTCGAGGAAGCGTCGGCGTCGCGTCGGGCTGCCGTCGAGCGAGGGTGGCCCGGCGTGTGGCAGGCTTGCGGGTGGACAAGCGAGACCGATACGCATTGACACGGCCCGGCGCATGCGCGTATATCGATCGTCAAGGACATGAACCTTTGCCAGCACGATGCACCTCGATACCGCCTGGTGGCCACGGCAGGGCGGGGGAAGGCGCCCGGGTGCGCGTGAGGCCCGGCATCGCCTGGTTGGCGCTTGCTGCGGCCGTGCTCGTGCTGGCCGTCGCCTGCGTGCCGCGGACCCCCCTTCTCTGGCCGGCCGTGCTCGCCGACGCCCGGGGGGCTCGGTACGCCGCCGTCGGCGACTCGATCACGCAGCAGGGGATCGAGCGGCCCGACGGCTGGGTGAACCAGTATCTGGGCACGCGCGATGTGGTCAACCTCGGCCGCGATAGCTGGACGGCGTCGCAGGTGCTGCAGGCGTTGTACGAGGACCCGGCGTTCGTCGAGGGCGTCAGGAACGCCAGCCGCATCACCCTGGACATCGGCATCAACGACTATCTCCAGGCGCGCGGACGGTACAACGCCGGCGCATGCGGCGGCGACGACGGGCGCGACTGCCTGCGGGCGATGCTGGTGCGCTTCGGCACCGTGTTCGATGCGATCCTCGCGCGGCTCAACAGCGCGGCGCCGTGCGCGCTGCTCGTCGTGGGCGACCTGTATTCGATGCGCTATCTCGACCCGCCGGGCAGCCCGGTCGGCGACTACCTGCGGCTGATGAACGACCACATCGATGCATCGGGCGTGGCGGTGGCGCAGATCCATGCCGCGTTTGGCGACGGTTCGGGACTCATCCTGCCCGACGGCGTCCATCCGAACGACGTGGGGCAGAACGTAATCGCGCAGGCGTTCGCGGCCGCGCAGCCGGCGAGCCGCTGCCATGCCGCGCAATAAGGCGCGCCGGGGCGAGGAGCGGGGGAGTGGAGTGGTGGGCGGTACAGGACTTGAACCTGTGACCTCTTCCGTGTGAAGGAAGCGCTCTTCCGGCTGAGCTAACCGCCCGTGGCGTTGGCCACGCATTCTAGCAAGTGGCGCGCTGCCCACCCAGCATCGGACGCGCGCGCACGGGCCG
>JAGWOC010000149.1 GCA_028872875.1 Chloroflexota bacterium
CAGAATTTACAATGGCACGATTCTCGCTTTATGTGAAGGCCGCAACGCAGCATGAAGAGCGTCACCCGGCGACGCGGCTCTTCGCGAAAGGCACGCTTCAACGCCGAGGACGGACCGATGCAGACCACGCCATCCGAGGAATTCGTGCTCCAGGCACCTCCGCAGCTCATCGCAGCGACGCGGCTCGAGTTCCGGCACGCCGCGCTCGACCATCTCGATCGCGTCGTGCAGGCGCGGGGCGCCCGCGTCTTCGTCGAGCTCGGCGCGACCACCGAGATCGACGCGAACGGGCTCGGCGTGCTCGTGCTGCTGCAGAAGCGTTCACGCGAGCAGATGATTGCCGTGCGTCTGCTCCATCCGTCCGCCGCCGTGCGGCAGATGCTCGAACTCACGAAGCTCGACTATCTGTTTGAACTCGAGAGCTGACGGCAGGCTGGCGGTGCACCGGCGAGCGGGACGCGGCGGCCCGCTCCACCCCGCAGCCGCCCGGGCAACCGGCGCCGTACCGCGGACACGCCGGCGCTGCTACGATTCGGCATGATCCATTACTGGCACGAACTGGGCACTGGCGAGAATCCGCCCGAGGTCGTCACCGCCGTCATCGAGATTCCCGGCGGCAGCCGCAACAAGTACGAACTCGACAAGGACAGCGGGCTGTTCAAGCTCGACCGCGTGCTCTATTCCGCGGTGGTGTATCCCAGCGACTACGGCCTCATCCCCCGCACGCTGCACGAGGATGGCGACCCGCTCGACGTGCTCGTGAAGATCAACGAGCCGACGTTCACGGGCTGCCTCATCGACGTGCGCCCGATTGGCGTGCTGCGGATGCTCGACAAGGGCGAGCCCGACGACAAGATCCTGGCCGTGCCGGCGCACGACCCGCACAGCGAGGAGTTCTTCGACATCGCCGACATTCCGCAGCACTTCCTGAAGGAAGTGGAGCACTTCTTCCAGATCTACAAGGATCTGGAGGGCAAGCGCGTGGAAATCGTGGGCTGGGAGAAGAGCGAGTTTGCCCTGCGCGTCATCACCGAGAGCGTGGCGCGCTACACGGCGAGGTACGGCGAGAAGCGCTGACGAGGGCGGCGCGCGGCGGCGCGAGGCCGCTCACCGGCGCGATGCGCCGTCGACGGGCGCCGCGCGGTACTCGCCGCGGAAGTAGACGAGCGGTCGGTCGTCCGTCACGCTCGCGTCGATCAGCTCGGCGACGACGATCGCATGGTCGCCGCCGGGGTGGCGCGCCACGATGCGGCACTCGAGCTGCGCGATCGCCCCGCCGATCAGCGGCACGCCGGTGGAACCGCGCACCACCGGCACGCCGTCAAAGCGGTCGGCGTCGGGATCGGCGAAGCGGCGCGACAGCGCCGCCTGTTCCCCGCCAAGGATGCTGATGCCGAGGTGGGTCGCCGCCGCGATGCGTGGCGCGATGGTCGCGGCATGATCGATGCACACGAGCACGAGCGGCGGCTCGAGGCTCACCGAGCAGAAGGCGCTCACGGTCATGCCGTGGTCCGTGCCGTCGGCGTCGCGCACGGTGACGACGGTCACGCCACTGGCGAAGGTGCCCAGCGCGTGGCGGAAGGTGACGGCGTCCACCGGGGTGCCGGGCATCGCTCAGCGCGGCGGGACCACGAAGCGGCCGATGATGACGGCGGCCAGGGCGCCGGCACCCGTGCAGATGAAGTTGACGAGGTCGTTGGTCAGCCAGTACACGCCGGCACGATGGTGCGTGCGGTAGCCACAGCTGTGCACGCGGCGCTCGGTCCAGTTGTCGCACCGGTCGCACCAGCGTTTGGCCTGCACCGTCGCACCGGCGAGGGAGTCCACCATCGCGCCGACCACGCCGGCGCCGGCGATCACCGCGACGGCGCGCCAATCGCGCAGCCCGGCCACCCACGCGCCGACCGTCGCCACCAGCAGCGCGCCCCCCACCGCGGCGAGCGTGCCGACGGCGCTGACGCCGCCGCTCATTCCCGCCGGCAGCGGCCGGCCCGTCACTACCGACCGTGGCACGCCGCCCCAGAGCGTGCCGATCTCCGTGGCCCACGTGTCGGCCGAGGCGGCGGCCAGCGCGCCCAGCGCGGCGAGCGTCC
>JAGWOC010000085.1 GCA_028872875.1 Chloroflexota bacterium
CGCATCACGCAGCTCGAGCGCCAGGCCGGGCGGGCGGTGAAGTACCAGGAGCTGGCGCGCGAGCTCGCCGCGACACTGCACGTCTGGTACGCACACCAGTGGCAGGAGGTCAACGAGCACCTGCTCGCCGCCATTGCCACGTTCGACCAGCGCACGGAGGAGTTCGAGCGCCACCGCGCCGCCGCGCAGGCCGACGAAGCCGCGATCGCGCAGCTCCGCGCTGCCATCGACGAGCGCAGGCGCGAGATCACGCGGCGCGACGAGCGGCTGCGCAGCCTGCAGGACTACGCGCGTGACCTGGAGCGTCGCGCCGCGCTCGATGCCGAGCGCGAGACCCTGCTGCGCGAGCGCGTTGACGAGCTGGCGGCGGAGCTGGCCGCGCTGCGCGAGGACGAGGCCGCGCAGGTGGCGCTCACGCGTGTCATCGAGACCTCGGAGCGCGAGGCCGCACTGGCGCAGGCCCGCGACTCGCTGGCGAAAACGCGCGCATCGCTCGCCGAGGCCGAGCAGGAGCTGCTACGCGTGCAGCGCGACGCGCTGACGCATGAGCAGGCTGCGACGGCGGAGCGCATGGCGGCGGATGCGCTGGCTCGCCGCATCACGGAGAGTGACGACCGCATCGCCCGGCTGCGCCGCGAGGCGTCCGCGCAGGTGGAAGAGCGCAGGAAGACCATCGGCGAGCTGGCGGCGTGGGCGCGCGAATACAGGCGCCTCCTCGGCGACGTCCGGGCGCTCGTGCCGCGGATTGATGGGGCGGTGACCGAGCGCGCGTCGCTCGCCTCGACGGTCGAGCGCGAACGGCGTGACCACGGCGCGCTCGATGGCGAAGTCCGCGGCCTGCGGGCGCAGATCGAGGCCCTGCAGGCGCGGCTCGAGCTGATGGAGAAGCTCGACGTGCAGCCGCTCACGCCAGACGCCGGGATCCGGATGATCCTCGAGGCCGGGGGCGTGCTCAAGCGCCAGACCGTCCCCGACGACATCGAGCTCCGCGGTGTGCTGGGGCTCGTCGGGCAGATCGTGAAGGTACCACCGGGGCTCGAGAAGGCAATCGAGGCGGCCCTGGCCGACAGCCTGTTCGCGGTCGTGCTGCAGCGGCAGGCGGACCTACGGCCCGTGCTCGACTTGCTGCTGACCGGCGACGCGGGCCGCGCGACGCTCTACGCGCTGGACGAGCTACAGGAGGTGCGGCCGCTGCACCTCATGAAAGAGCGCGGCGTGCTGGGCGTGGCGTCGCAGCTCGTGCGCTGCGACGGGAGGTACCGCAAGCTCATCGACACGCTGCTCGGGCGCACCGTGGTCGTCGAAGACCAGGCGCTCGCGCAGCGCGTCGTACGGCGCGGCATGGCGCAGGCGGTCGCCACGCTCGACGGCGTGCTGCTGCGGCCGGTCGGCTCCGTCGCCGCTGGCTCGCTCTCCAGCGTGCAGGCGTCGTTTGTGCGCGAACGCGAGGTGAACGACATCCCGCAGCAGTTGGCCGAACTGCGGCCGCGGCTCGACGAGCGGGAGGAGGCGCTCCAGCGCGCCGCCGCGGCCCTCGACGACGCCCAGCGCCGGCACGAAGAGCTGGGAGCCACCATCGAGGCGCTGCGCGAGCAGCGGGCGCGCGCCGAGAGCGGGCTTGCGGCCGCGAAGGGCGGCCTCGCCGCGTTCCGGTCACGCTTGCACGCGATGCGCGCCAATGCCGCACGTTCGGCACAGGAGATGGAGCGGCTCGCCATCGCGCGCGCCCAGGCGGCGCACGACTACGCCGCCGCGGAAGCCGCGGCCGCGGAGGCCGCACGCCAGGAGCAGGCGGAGCGCCAGACGGCCGTGGCGCTGGAGTCGCGGCGGGCGTCGCTGACCGACGAGGCGAGCGAGCAGGCGGCGAACGTGGCGTACCTCGACGGCGAACTGCGCACGGAGCGGCAGACGGGCGCGGGTGACCGCATCAATCGCGAGCGCATGGCACGGCAGATCGCGGCGAAGGTGGAGCAGCAGGAGCGGATCATCGCCGAGACCCAGGCGATCGCGTCGCGCCACGCGGCGACGCGGCGTGAACTGGGCGAGCAGTCCGGCGAGATCGCCGCGATCGAGTCGGAGCTGGAGCCGGCGCGGCAGGAGTTGGCCCAGCTCGAGTCACGCGAGCGCGCACTGACCGCCGAGCTGGCCGACGCCAACGCCTCCATGCGGACGGCGGAGCGCGCCCTCTACGACGCTGAGAACGACGTGCGTATCCGCCGCGACGAGCTGGAGGCGTTGCGCCAGAGCCTGGAAGCGGAGGGCTTCATCGCGACCGCGGACGGCGAGGTCGAGCGCGCTCCCGAGCCGGAGCCAGAGGGCAGCGCATCGCGCGATGATGACCAAGCGGCGGAGGTCGCCGAAGGGCTGCCGACGTGGCTGCGCACGGACGACGGGCCCGGCCTGCCGCCGATCCGCGGCGGCTCGACGATCAACCCGACGGAGGTGCGCGACCGCATCGCCGACCTGCGGGCGCAGATCCGCGCGCTGGGTCCGGTGAACGAACAGGCGGCGACGGACTACACCGAGAGCCGCGAGCGGTACGACTTCCTGACCGGCCAGCTCGCCGACCTCAAGCAGGCGGAGGAGCAGCTCAACGAGGCGATCGGCGAGCTCGAGGTCGTGATCCGCGACCGCTTCCGCACCACATTCAAGCTCGTGAATCGCGAGTTCGAACGCTACTTCAGCGCCTTCTTCCGCGGCGGCACCGCGCGGCTCGAGCTGGGCGAGACCGATGAAGACGGGCTGCCGGGCATCGAGATCGTCGCGCAGCCGCCGGGAAAGAAGCTCGGCTCCCTCGCGCTGCTGTCGGGCGGCGAGCGGTCGCTGACGGCCGTCGCGCTGCTCTTCGCGTTGCTGCAGGCCAATCCCTCGCCGATCTGCGTGCTCGACGAGGTCGATGCGGCGCTCGACGAGGCGAACGTCGGCCGCTTCGTCGAGGAGCTGCGTGAGCTGTCGAAGCGCACGCAGTTCATCATCATCACGCACAACCGGCGGACGATCGAGACGGCGGACACGATCTACGGCGTGTCGATGGGCGCGGACAGCGTCTCGCGCGTCCTCAGCCTGCGGCTGGCAGACGTGCAGGAGGACCTCGACTGAGCCTTGCGCCCCTCCGGCGCGCCGGCGCTGGCGGGCCGGCGCCGCTTGTCGCGCCGCGGCCCGCGATGCTACGCTGCCGCCGGAACGGCTTCGACCGGGACGAGTAGCGGACAATCCTGGCAAAGAGAGGGCGCGGACGGTGCGAGCGCCCGCCGGGACGCCGCGAACACCACCCGCGAGCCGCACCCCGAGCGCACGCCGTAGCGCGGGCTCCTGGCCGGCGGACGAGCGCGCGTAGGCGGTGCCGCAGGCCGGCGTTATCGGCGTGAAACGAAGGGCGGTCGTGCGAGCGGCCGCTGAACGAGGGTGGAACCACGGAGCGCGCCTCCGTCCCTGTGTGGACGGTAGGCGCGCTTTGTCGTCGCTCGCAGCCTGGATGCGCGGGACGCCCGGCAAGCGGCGGAGAGGAGAGATGGCACGGATGATGCTGGAGACGATGTCACGGGAGGAGCGGTTGTACCGCATGCGGCACTCGGCCGCGCACATCATGGCAGAGGCGGTGCTGGAGATGTTTCCGGAGGCGAAGTTCGCCATCGGGCCGCCGATCGACACCGGCTTCTACTACGACTTCGAGCTGCCGCGGGCGCTGACGCCGGAGGACCTGCCTCAGATCGAAGAGCGCATGCGCAGGCGGATGCAGAGCGATGTGCCGTTCGAGCACAGCGAGCTTCCGAAGGCGGAGGCGCTGCGGCAGTTCGCCGGCCAGCCGTTCAAGGTCGAGCTGATCGAGGGCATCGCCGACGAGGTGGTCTCGCTCTACAGGCAGGGCGGCTTCGTCGACCTGTGCGAGGGGCCGCACGTCGATCGTACGGGGCAGGTGCCGCCGTTCAAGCTGCTCAGCGTCGCCGGCGCGTACTGGCGCGGCGACGAGAAGCGGCCGATGCTCCAGCGCATCTACGGCGCGCTCTTCGAGACGCAGGAGGAGCTCGACGACTACCTGCACCGCATCGAAGAGGCGGCGCGCCGCGACCACCGCAAGCTGGGACGCGAGCTGGAGCTGTATACGTCGAGCGAGCTGGTGGGCGCCGGCCTGCCGACGCTGCTCCCGAAGGGCGCGACGGTGCGCCGCCTGCTCGAGGAGTACATCCTCAGGCAGGAGCGCGAGGCCGGCTACCAGCACGTGTACTCGCCTGTGTTGGGCAAGGTCGACCTGTACAAGACCTCCGGCCACTGGGAGCACTACCGCGACAGCATGTTCCCGCCGATGCAGCTCGAGCACGAGGAGATGGTGCTGCGGCCGATGAACTGCCCGCACCACATCCTCGTCTACCAGGCGGCGCTGCACAGCTATCGCGAGCTGCCGGTGCGTATCGCCGAGATCGGCACGATGTACCGATACGAGAAGTCGGGCGTCGTCGGCGGCCTGAGCCGCGTGCGCGCGATGGCGCTGAACGACGCGCACATCTTCTGCACTCCGGAGCAGATCAAGCAGGAGTTCGCGGGCGTGATGCGGCTCGTCGAGCGCGCGTACGCGACGCTCAGGATCACGGACTACTCGTATCGCCTCTCGCTGCGCGACCCCGCCGATACGGAAAAATACGTCCAGAACGACGAGATGTGGGCGCTCGGCGAGCGCGTGCTCCGTGAGGCGATGCAGGAGCTCGGCCTGCCGTTCCAGGAGGCGCCGGGCGAGGCCGCGTTCTACGGGCCGAAGGTCGACATCCAGATCCGCGACACGATGGGGCGCGAGGAGACGATCTCGACGATCCAGGTGGACTTCCACCTGCCCGCGCGCTTCGACCTGACGTACATCGGCGAGGACGGCGCGCAGCACCGGCCCGTGATCCTGCACCGCGGCGTCATCGGCACGATGGAGCGCATGATGGCGTACCTGATCGAGTTGTACGCCGGGGCCTTCCCCGCCTGGCTCGCGCCGGTGCAGGCGATGGTGATCCCGATCGCCGACCGGCACGCGGAGTACGCCCACAAGGTGCGGGACGAACTGCGCCGGGCGGGCTTCCGGGCGGACATCGATACGCGGAACGAGCGGATGAACGCGAAGATCCGTGACGCGCAACTGCAGAAGATCCCGTATATGCTCGTCGTCGGCGACCGCGAGGCCGAGGCGGAGGCGGTGGCCGTCCGCACGCGTGCCGGCGAGGACCTGAAGGCGATGCCGCTGTTCCAGTTCATCGACCGCCTGCAGGACGAGGTGGCGACGGCGATGGACCCGGAGGAGGCCGGGCAGGGCGCGGGGGTTAGAGGTTAGAGGTTAGAGGTTAGAGGTTAGAGGTTAGAGGTTGGGGCCGTCGCGGCGGCGGAGCCCGCCGCTCGTCCGAGCGGGATCGCCGCGGGCGGCGTACGCTGCGAGTTCGAGATCCCGCGCGCCTGCCGCCCGTCATCGCTCCGGCCCCCTTCCCGAAGGGCCCTTCACCCAGCGGTAGGGTGACTCAACGCCGTAGCGATCACATACGACAAGTGCGGTGCCCTTGGCTTCCAGTACCGCTGCAACCTCGGCTAATAGCCCATCGAGGAGGTTAGGGTTGGCAGCTCGGAGTATCAATACCTCGAGGTCCAGGACGTAGTTCAGGTAGACGATCCTGTCGTACGCCTCGCGTGGATAGTCCAAGAACTGGCTGTTTGCGTCGTCGGCAGTTTTCAGCAGCTTGTCGAGCAGGGGGTTGCAATCTCGGGTTGGGCTGAGGAGAGCCGTGTTTACTGCTCGAACTTGACCCTGATGATTGGCGAAGTACTCGGTCTGCGCTGTGGAGTTCCTGATGTTCTTGCACTCCATCACCATGGGCCGTGCGGAACTTACGAGAAGATCCGGAGACTTCTGATTGGCCAGGTTGGACTCGGCGATGAACTGGGGCTCGTGCTGTGCAATCGAGCGGAGATCAATGTACCCTGACAGTTCAGCCAATACGTCTTGCAGCCGGTCGTCGTACACCGGGTTGAACAGCGCGGCCTTCGCGGGGACCGATCGCTCAAACTTCTCCGCAAGCCGAGTGCGGTTCTCCCGCGACATGCCACCATCGTCCGTGAAACCGCTCTCGAACCGCTTCGCCAATGCGGTCGGGTATTCGCACTCCAGCGAGATGTAGTGGACGAGACTGCACATCCATGCATCCTCCATGTCGCGCAGGGCAAGCAATCGGCGCCAGTATGGCTCCGTGGCGCCGAAGAACTCCGGAAAGCGCGAACACGCCTGGCTGTAAGCACGATCAAGCATCGGCGGGCGGGAGGAGGCCGAGCTTCCCCATGCGCATGCGGATAGAGCCGGGCTGGCGCTGGAGCCAGCGGGCGATCTCGTCGGGCCCTTCGCCGGCGGCGGCGTGCTGGCGGACGAGGGCATCTTCTTCGTCGCTCCAGCGCTCGTAGGCGCGCGGATGTGCGCGGCGCACCTCGAGCTGGTACGGGCTGAAGTTCGGACGGCGCTCACTCCGCGCGTCGAGCTCGGGGTCGACCGGGGCGGTGTCGGGCGCCGGGGGTGGCGAAGTAGGCTCGTCTGGTGTCGGGGCGTCAGGCGTTGTGGCTGCCCCGTCCGTGCGTGCGTCTGGCGCCTCCGCCGCTCGTGCCAGTTCCGCGAGCAGATCCGCGCCGTAGCGCGCGAGCTTCGCGGGGCCGATGCCGCTGATCTCGGCGAGATCTTCGGGGGAGCCGGGGCGGGCGTCGACGATCGCGCGTAGCGTACCGTCGGAGCAGACCATGTAGGCGGGGACGTTGTCGGACTCGGCGCGCTGCTTGCGCCACGCCTTCAGACGATCGAAGAGCGCCGCGCCGTCGCCGTCGAGGCCGGCGGCCGGCCCCACGACGCCGCTGCGTCTTGCAGGCGCGCCGGCGTCCTCCGGCGGCAGGCGGACCGGGTTCGGCCGCGCGCCCGCGATCACCTCCGCAGCGCGCCGGGTGATGTGGAGCGTCGCGCGGTCGGTGCCGACGGCGAGCAGCCCGGCCGCGACGAAGCGGCGCAGCAGCCGGCGCGCCCAGCCCTCGCGGTGGTTGCGCAGCACGCCAAAGTCCTTGCGCGCCTGCCAGCCGTACTGCTCCACCTGCCGCGACGGATGGCCGATCAGGTAGCTGACGATGACGTTGGAGCCGACCGGGAAGGGCAGCGCGCGCAGCGCGGCGAGCGTCGCGCGCACGGTCTCGGCCGAAGCCGCCTCGTCCGGCTCCGGCGCGCGGGCGCCCGATGCGGCGGCGCGGCAGTTGTCGCAGTGGCCGCAGCCGCCCAGCTCCTCGGCCGCGTCCTCGAAATAGTGCAGGATGGCGTCGTGCCGGCAGTCCGACGTCTCGGTGTAGGCGACGAGGGCGCGCAGCAACTCGCGGCGGTGCAGCGCCTGCTCGGGCGACGGCTCGCCGTCGCTGGCGATCAGGCGGAAGCGGCGCTGGATGTCGGCGTCGGAGAGCAGCAGGACGCCCGCGGCGGGTGCGCCGTCGCGGCCGGCGCGGCCGACCTCCTGGTAGTAGGCCTCGACCGACTCCGGCACGCTGTGGTGGAGCACGAGGCGGATGTCCGCGCGGTCGATGCCCATGCCGAAGGCGTTGGTCGCGGCGACGGCGTCGAGGGCGCCGGCCTGGAACCGCTCCTGAACCGCCGTGCGCTCCTCGCCGGACATGCCGGCGTGGTAGTGCTCGGCGCGCCAGCCGGCGGCGCGCATCACCTCGGCGGCGTGCTCCGCCTGCGCGCGCGTCCCGGTGTAGACGAGTGCGCTGCCGCGCCCGGCGCGCGGTGTACCGAGCGCGTCCCGCAGCTCGGCGACGATCCGCTGCTCCTTCGCGCGGGCGCCGTTCACCTCTTCGACCGAGAGCTCCAGGTTGTTGCGGGCGAAGCCGCGGAGCACCTGGTACGCATCAGGTATGTGCAGGCGCTCGACGATCTCGCGGCGCACGGCGGGCGTGGCGGTGGCCGTGCACGCGATCAGGCGCGGTGGCCGCAGCCTCTCGACGAGCGCGCCGAGTTGCAGGTAGTCGGGACGGAAGTCGTGGCCCCAGTGGCTGATGCAGTGGGCCTCGTCGACGGCGAGGAGGGAGATCGGCAGGCGCGCGAGCACGTCTTCGACGAAGCGCTCGGAAGCGAGACGCTCCGGCGCGACGTAGAGCAGCTTCACGCGTCCCGCGAGCACCAGCTCGGTGCGTCGGCGGATCTCCTCCTGCGCGAGGTTCGAGGCGAGGTAGGTCGCGGGGATGTTGCGCGCGTGCAGCGACGCGACCTGGTCCGCCATCAGCGCGACGAGCGGCGTCACGACGAGCGCGACGCCGTCGAGGTCGACCGCGGGCTGCTGGAAGCACATGCTCTTGCCGCCGCCGGTCGGCGCGACGACGAGCACCTGCCCCTGCCCGCGGACGAGCGCGCCGATCGCCTCGCGTTGCCAGTCGTAGAGCTCGAACGTCACGCCGGATCCTCGCCGCCGTTCGCCCCGATGGGCGTCCATGTGCGCTTGCCGTCGGGCGTCTCGCTCATGTAGCCGAGGCCGGGGAAAGGGTAGTGCACGGCGACGACGAGCTGGTGCTCGTCGATGGCATGCCGGACGACGGACTTCTTCGTCTCCATCGACTGCAGCGGGAAGACGTCGAACGACGACACCCACGCCGTGCGTTCGAGCTGCACGGGATGCTGCACCATGTCGCCGATGTAGATCGCGCGCTCGCGGCCGGAGGCGAGCAGGACGCTGGCGTGGTCCTGCGTGTGGCCCGGCGTCTCGACCACCGTAACCTCGTTCGTGACGCGCGTCTCGCCGTCGATCAGCTCGAGCCGCCCCGCCGCCTCGAGCGGGAGGATGTTCTCCGGGAGGTAGGTCGCGCGGGTGCGCTCGTTGGGATGCGTCGCCGCCTCCCACTCGCCGCGCTGGATCAGATAGCGGGCGCGGGGGAACGTCGGCACGTAGGCGCCGGCGGCGTCCTTGCGCGTGTTCCAGCCGCAGTGGTCGGCGTGCAGGTGGGTGTTGATCACGACGTCGACGTCCTCGGGCGCGACGCCGGCGGCGCGCAGCTCGTCGAGAAGGCTGCCCTCGCTCAACGGGGATGCCTGCGCGCGCGGGCGCTCCTTGTCGCCGACGCCGGTCTCGATGAGGATCGTCTTGCCCTGTGAGCGCAGCAGCAGCGAGTTGAGCGCAAGGCCCATCTGGTAGCGTTCGTTGAGCGCGATGCCGAGGCGCTCCCACATCACGCGCGGGACGACGCCGAAGACGGCGCCGGCGTCCTGGTAGTAGGTGCCGTCGCTGAGGACGAGCAGGTCGAGCGAGCCGAGCCGGTGGCGAGCGGGCATGGGCGGCGTGATCCTCCACCAGAACGTCTGTGCGAGTACGATACGTGGGATGGCGGCCTGCGTCAACCGGCTCGCGAGGCGGGAAGGCAGGACATCCATGCGCGGTGCCTGCGGGGCGCACTGCCAGGTGTCTTCGCCGTTAACCTTTCCCGGCGTTGGGGCGTTCTCACAAGGGCGGGGCTGGACGCGGAGGCGGCGTGATGCGACGGGTACTCACGATGATGGCGGCTGTGGCCGTCATGGCGCTGGCGGTGTTCGCGGCCGCTGGCGAGGCGCTGGCGCAGACGCCGAGCGGCTGGCGGCAGCAGCTCGCGCTGCCGTCCGGCGACCTGTACGACGCGGTGTTCGCCACGCCGGATGTCGCGTGGGCGGTCGGGCCGGGCGGCATCTTCCGCTCGGCGGACGGCGGACGCTCGTGGGCGGTGGCGTACATCGGCGGCGATTCCCCGGGGTGGTTCCTGGCGGTGGCGGCGGCGCCGGACGGCCTGCACGGGTGGGCCGTCGGCGGCCTTGGCCTCATCGTCGCGACCACGGACGGCGGGAAGACGTGGACGCCGCAACCCTCCGGCACCCAGGTGAACCTTGAGACTGTGGCGGCGATCGGCAACGGCCGCGCCATCGCGGCCGGCGTCGACATCGGCTTCAGCGATGTCGTCAGCGCGGGGCCGAAGCCCCACGTCATCCTGCGCACGAGCGATGGCGGCGCGACGTGGCAGGAGGTGCGCATCGCCCCGGACTACGAGATCAGCACGGTCACCTTCCTGCCCGATGGCAGGCACGGGTGGATGGCGGGCGCGCGTTGGCTGTGCGCGTCCGGCCCGAACGCCGGGCCCGGCTGTACGCGCGAGCAGGCGCTGTTCCGGAGCGACGACGGCGGCGCGTCGTGGGGCGTCGTCAACACGTCCGCGGACCTGCGACGGATCGCGTTCGTGGACGCGACCACGGGCTGGGCGACAGGATATCGCTGTGAAGGTGGCGTGCGTTGCGTCCCCGTCGTCGTGTGGACGGCGGACGGCGGCTCGACGTGGACGGAGGTGCGCGCGCTGAGCGAGAGCGGCTACCTGGGGGACATCGTTGGCTTCGACGCGAAGGTGGCGGCCGTGGTTGAGACCTCGTGCGGCGTGCCGGCGGCCGGCGCCCCGTGTACGACGACCAAGCTCATGCGCACCACGGACGGCGGCGCGACGTGGCGCGCGACGGGTTCGCGCGGGAGCGACTACGCGCCGGTGCTCGCGTTCGCCGGCACGGCGCGCGGCGTCTGGGCCGGATCTGCCGGGCCGCAATGGACCGACGATGGGGCCACCTGGCATGGCGCGCAGTTCCCTGTGACCGTGGGGTCGGGCGCCTTCGACTTCGCGAACGCGCAGGACGGCTGGTTCGCGGCGTCGAAGCTGCTCCGCACGCGCGACGGGGGCGCGACGTGGGCGCCGGTGAGCGGCCGCGCGTTCGTTGGCGTCGCATTCGTGTCCGCGGACGAAGGCTGGGGGTTGGAGCTGAGTTGTCCGGCCAGCGCCTGGTGCGGCGTGTTCGATGTGCTGCACACCACGGACGGCGGCGCGACGTGGGTGCGGCAGTTCACCACGCCCGTACTGCTGTCGACACCGGAGCTGGACTTCACGTCCGCGGCGGCGGGATGGCTGGTGTCGTCGTACGACGACAGGGTCTTCCACACGCGCGACGGCGGCGTGACGTGGTACGAGCAGCGCCCGCCGGCGCCGCACGCGCAGATCGCGTTCGTCGGGTCGCTGTTCGCGGTCGCCACGGCGCCATCGTGCGAAGGGGCGAGTGAGCAGTGCCCCCCGCGCATCTACGTCTCGATCGACGGCGGTGACACGTGGGTGCGCCGTGCGGACGTGCCCGCCGCCCAGGGTTGCGGCGCTCCCAGGATCGCCGCGCGCGATG
>JAGWOC010000086.1 GCA_028872875.1 Chloroflexota bacterium
GCTCGCTGACGCGTGCGGGGCCCCGCACGGGCTTCCGTCCGGTCGTGGTCGTGTGTTGCTGCTCCATCATGGCGCCATCGTGCTCCGCACCGGGCGGGTGTGCCATCAGCAGATCCCCTACTTCCTGCGTGACGGGGCGCAGGTGGGGGACCGCGGCGCGGTTGCCCTTGCACGCTAGCGCGCTGGTGATGCTGCCGGGAGGGCCGTCCCGCAGGCTTTGCGGCGAATTTCCGCACGTTTTACAGCATCGACACAGGTGCGCGCGTGCGGCCTGCGACGATACTGGTAGGGGCTCCAGCGCTGTCCGGAGGAGCAGATGAGCGCAGGCGGCACGATCGTAGTGATCGACGACGACGAGCACATCCGCGAGCTGGCTTCCATCTACCTCGGCAAGGAGGGCTTCCACGTCGAATGCGCCGTCGACGGGACCAGCGCGGCCGAGAAGGTGCGGCAGGTGAAGCCGGTGCTGGTCGTGCTCGACCTGATGCTGCCCGGCAAGAGCGGCTATGAGGTCTGCAAGGAAGTGCGGGGGGAGAGCGACGTGCCGATCATCATGCTCACGGCGCGCAACGAGGACGTCGACAAGATCGTCGGGCTGGAGCTCGGCGCCGACGACTATCTGACCAAGCCGTTCAACCCGCGCGAGCTGGTCGCGCGCGTCAAGGCGATCCTGCGCCGGTCCGACGGGTCGCCGGGGCGCAAGGCCGGGCCGGTCATCCGCGTGGGCGCGCTGACGGTCGACAAGCAGCGGCGTGAGGTGAAGGTCGGAGGGCGCGAACTGACGCTGCGCACGAAGGAGTTCGACCTGCTGGCGACGCTCGCCGAGAACGCTGGCATCGTGCTGACGCGCGAGCAATTGCTGGACCGGGTCTGGGGGTACAATTTTTACGGCGAGACGCGCACGGTCGATGTCCACGTGCAGCACGTGCGGGCACGGCTCGCGGACAGCGGGCTGAGCATCGTCACGGTGCGCAGCGTCGGGTACAAGCTGGTGGAAGAACCGGCGCGGTAGAGCCAGCGCGTGTTCAAGAGTCTTCGATCTCGCCTCATCGCCTCGTTCGTGCTCATCGTGTTCATCACGCTCTTCACGGCAGGCCTGGCGCTGTTCGCGCGCCTGGGGGGCTACCGCGACCAGCTCACGGCGAGCACGCTGCGCGAGGTGGGCGCGCCGATCTACTACAACCTGACGTTGTTCGCTCCCGGCCAGACCGCGAACGGCGGCCAGAAGCTGCGCAACGACCTCGTGGCGTACCTGAGCGCGCAGCAGCGCGACTCGCACGTCACCGTGCTGCTGATCGACCGGTACGGCCGCGTCATCCCGGAGAGCACGACGGACACGAGCCTGCTCAACGAGCGCTTCGATGTGCTGCCGCCCCCCGCCCGCGGCCCGAACTTCCGCACGCTGCCCGAGCAGAAGCGCAGGACGAGCGACGGCCGCCAGATCCTGTACGTGACCATCCCGATGCCGCGGGCCGTGCGCCTGGCGCCAACGGGGGTCAGCGAGATCGTGGTGGCGGCGCCGGAGGCGACGCCCGGGTCGATCTTCCGCGACGTGGCGCCGCGCCTGCTGTTCGCGGGGCTCGTCGGCCTGGGCGCGGCGACGCTCGTCGGCATCGTGCTGTGGGCCTCGCTCTACCGGCCGCTCGGTCGCGTCACCAGGGGCATCCGCGCGGTCGCTGGCGGCCGGTACAAGGAGCGGGTGCCGGTCTCCGGCCCGAGTGAGGTGCGCGCGCTGGCGGAGGACGTCAACGCGATGGCGGATTCGGTACAGGCGTCACAGCGCACCCTGCGCCAGTTCCTGGGGAACGTCTCGCACGAGCTGAAGACGCCCCTGACATCGATCCGCGGCTTCGCGCAGGCGATGACCGACGGGACGCTCGACACGCCCGACGAGCGGGCGCGGGCCGCACGCGTCATCGACATCGAGTCGCGGCGGCTGCTGCACATGGTTGAGGAACTGCTGGACCTGACGCGGATCGAGTCAGGGCAGCAGCGGATGGCGCTCGCCGATGTGCGCGTCAACGAGCTGCTCTCGCAGATCCGCGACGTCTTCGCGATCCGCGCCGCGGACGCCGGCGTCACGCTTGCCATCGAGCCGCCCGCCGACGACGTCACCGTGGTGGCCGACTTCGACCGCATCGAGCAAGTGCTGGGCAACCTCGTCGATAACGCCTTCCATCACACGCGCGAGGGCGGCCGCATCGAGGCAGGCGTGCGCCGCCCGGGCGGCGGCACGGTAGAACTGTACGTCGCGGATAACGGCAGCGGCATTCCACCGCAGGACCTGCCGCACATCTTCGACCGCTTCTATCGCGGAAGCGGCGAGGCATCGGGTTCGGGCAACGGCCTCGGGCTGGCGATCGCGCGCGAGATCGTCCGGGCGCACGGCGGCGAGATCCGCGTCGAGCCGCAGGCGGGCGGTGGCACCGTGTTCACGCTCACGCTTCCAACGGGCGCCGCGGGCCAGCAGGCGCCCCCGCGGCAGGCCGCCGATGCGGGCGACGACCCGCGCCTGCGCGTGCGCGACGAACCAGGGGCCGCCGCACCCGGAGGGTAACGGCAGAGGCCCAATGCCGCCGCGCGGCACCATAGGGGCACCAGGCCGCGTGCCGCTACGCGGCGTTTGCGCTCAGCCGCGGGCGCATGGCGTGCCGGGGGCGGGGCGAATCTCCCTTCACAGCAGCGGCCGCATCTGTGTCCAAACCAGACCCGGCGCGGGGCTACGACGCCTCCTTCAGCGCCTCCCGCGCCAGACGCACCATGCGCCGCTCATCCTTGAACGCGAGCATCCGCTCCGCCTCGCCGATCGCGACCCAGCGCGCATCCCGCACCTCGTGGTCGTGGTCCGCGGTCGAGCCGCTGAGGTAGCGCAGCAGGAAGACGTGCACGAACTTGTGCACGCGCACGGGCTCGACGTCGTACGTGGAGGTGTACCAGTATTCGATGCGGCCGAGCGGCGCGACCACCTCGGCATCGACGCCGGCCTCCTCGCGCACCTCGCGGACGGCCGTCTGCTCGGGCGCCTCGCCGTCCTCGATCCAGCCCTTCGGGAGCTGCCAGCGGTCCTCGTGGGTGCGGATCAGCGCGACCTCGTACCCGTCCGCGCGCGTCCGGAACACGACGCCCCCCGCGGAGACCTCAGTCCGCGCGTCCATGGCGCCGCCGCGCGCCCGCGCCGTTGTCCTTGCGGCGCCGGGCGCCATCCGGGCTGGCCGTCGTCGGCGCCATCAGCTCACGCTGGGCGGCGCGGTTCACCTCGACCGCGCGGCGGGTCATCGCCTCCAGACAGTCCGTGACCTTGCGGAAGAAGGTGCCGTCGGCGTACGTCCCGGCTTTGCGGGGCCTGCCCGCGGGGAGGCCGGTCAGCAGTTCGATGCCCTGCTCGATGGTCGAGACGGCGTAGACGTGGAACCGGCCCTCGCTGATCGCGTCCACGACCTCCCGCTTGAGCATGAGGTTGCGCACGTTGTCCTTCGGGATGATCACGCCCTGGTCGCCGGTCAGCCCGCGGGCCTTGCAGACGGCGTAGAACCCTTCGATCTTCTCGTTCGCGCCGCCGATCGCCTGGACCTCGCCGAGCTGGTTCACCGAGCCGGTGACGGCAAGGTCCTGGCGGAGCGGGACGTCGGTAATGGCCGAGAGCAACGCGTACAGCTCGGTCGAGGAGGCGCTGTCGCCATCGACCTCGTCGTAGAGCTGCTCGAACGTCAGGCTGGCGGCGAAGGAGAGGGGCTGACGGTGCGCGAACTTGCCGTTGAGGTAGCCGGTGATGATCAGGAAGCCCTTGCTGTGCGACGAGCCGCTCTGCCCGATCTCGCGCTCCAGGTTGATCACCTGCCCGCGGCCGAGGCTGACGCGCGCGGTAATGCGTGACGGACGCCCGAAGGCGTAGTCGCCGAGGTCGTACACCGACAGGCCGTTCACCTGCCCGACGACCGAGCCGGTCACATCGACCTTGAGCGTGCCGTTGTTGATGAACTCCTGGATGCGCTCCTCGATCAGGCTCGACCGGTAGACCTTCTCCTCGATCGCCTTCTCGACGTGGTCGCAGGTGACGGTGACGCTGCCGCTGCTGCACGCCCAGTAGTCGGCCTCGACGAGCAGGTCGACGACCTCCATCATGCGCAGCGACAGCTTGTTCTGGTCCCCCGCCATGCGGGAGCTGTGCTCCACGACGCGCGCGACGCCGCCGCGGTCGAACGGGCGCATCCCCTTCTCCTTCACCTGCCGGGCGATGAAGCGCGCGTACAGCTCGACGTGGCCGTTGATCCGTTCGACATCCGTGGTGAAGTCGGCCTTGACCTTGAAGAGCTTGCGGAAGTCGTCGTCGGCCGTCTGCAGGATCTGGAAGACGCGCGGCGTGCCGATCATCGCCACCTTCACGTCGAGCGGGATCGGCTCGGGCGTCAGCGTCGCCGCGGGCAGCATGCTGAGCTGCTCGCCAATGTTCTCGATGCGCACCTGCTTCGTGCGCAGGGCGCGCTTGAGCGTCTGCCAGACGAGCGGCTGCGACAGCGCGTCGAGCGCGTCGATCGCCAGGAAGCCGCCGTTCGCGCGGTGCAGCGCGCCCGGCTTGATCATCGTGTGGTCGGTCACCATCGAGCCCAGACTCGACCGAAAGTCGACGCGGCCGAAGATCTGGTAGTACGACGGGTTGTCTTCGAACACGAACGGCGCCGTCTTGGCGCCTTCGTGCGTGACCACGACGTTCACCTTGTAACGGTCGAAGGCGACCTCGCGCTGGGCAGCGGCGAGCATCGGGATCATCGCCTGCTGCGGCGTGTCCTCGGCGCCCCGAAAGGCGTCGATGTGCTCGATCATGTCGGCGCCGACCTGGTCGATGTAGGCGACCACCTCAGACTCGTCCGCATACTCGTGCTTCATCTCGTCGAGCAGTGGCGTCGCGATGAGCTTCATGACCTGCGTGTCCAGCTCCGCCAGGAGCTGCGCGCCGCCGCGGTCGAGCCGGCGCATCTGCGGCGCCATCTGCGCGACGATCGATTCCAGTTCGGCGGTGCGCTCCTGGATCTGACGCTTGCGCTCGTCCGTCAGGAGGTCGTACTGCTCCTTCGTCAGAGGCTTGCCATCGACGACCGGCAGCGTCGTGACGCCCATCGGCGTCACGCTCACGGTGAGATCGCGCGCCTCCGCCTCCTTCTGCAGCGCCTCGAAGACGCGCTCCCGCTCGCGCTGCATCTCGCGGTTGATCTGGTCGCGTCGCTGGGCGTACTCGTCGCTTTCGAAGGCCTTCGGCACCTCCCGCCGCACGTGCGCGACGAGGTCGTCGATGTCGTGGCCGAGCTTGTGTCCGAGGCCGGCCGGCAGGCTCAGCGCGCGCGGCCGCGCGGGCTCCCGGAAGTTGAAGACGTAGCACCAGTCGCGCGCCGGCGGTCGCGTCGCCGCGACGCGTCCGACCTGCGTCCGGAGCTCCGTCGAGCGGCCGGTGCCGGGCGGCCCGGCGACGAACAGGTTGTAGCCCGCCGCCTCGATGCTGAGCCCGAAGTCCATCGCGCTCACGGCGCGGTCCTGCCCGACTGTCCCCTCGAGCAAGCGGACATCGTCCGTCGTCTTGAACCGGAAGAGATTGGGGTTGCAGGCGCGGCGCAGCCGCTTCACCGGCACGCGGAGCGATCTGGCGGTCTTTTCGGTCATGGCGCAGTCCTCCCGATCACCGCCCATCGTAGCGAAGGCGCGTCTCGCGCGATATCTCCCGGGACCGTGCGCGGGTGCCGCTGCTCCCGCTAGTATGGCCGCGTGATGCCGGTGACATGGCACAGGTGAGGACGGCGCGCGCGGGCTACACCCCCGGGCAGCGCCTCGCCGCCGCCCTGGCGACGGCTCGCGAGCGGGCGTACGCGGCCCGCGTGGAACTCGCCGTCGTGGCGGCGGTGACGGTCTTCGCGGCGGTGTTGCGGCTCTGGGACCTGGGCACCGTGCCGCTCGGGTTGCACGGCGACGAGGCCTGGACCGGGCTGGACGCGCGGCGCGTCCTGCGCGAAGGCTGGATCGGCCCGTACGTGACGAGCGCGCTCGGCCAGCCCGCCGGGCCGCTCTACTTCACGGCGCTGCTGTTCGAGTTCCTGCCGCAGACGACGTCCACGCTCCGTGCATCGATGGCGGCCTTTGGCATCGCCACGATCCCGCTTGCGTACTTCGCCTTCCGCACGATGTTTGGCCGCACGCCCGCCGTCTTCGCGGCGCTGCTGCTCGCCGTCATGACGTGGCATCTGCAACTGACGCGCACAGGGTTCATGATCGGCGCCTGGCCGTTCGCCGAGATGGCGGTACTGTGGGCGCTGTTCGCCGGCCTCCGGCGGCGCAGCGTGCCGCTGCTGGCGCTGGCGGGCGCGCTCACCGGCCTCGGCATTTACACCTACAACGCCTACCTGCTGTTCGTGCCGGTCGTTGCCGTCGCCCTCCTCTGGTCGCTCCTGTCCGTATCGACGCGCGCCGACGGCCTGCGCATCGCCGCCGGCGTCGCCGCGCTCGTGGCGGCGGCGCTCGTCGTCGCGCTGCCGATGCTGCTGTACATCAACGGCAACGGCGCGACCTACCGCTCGCACGAGCACGCGGTCGGCGTGATCTACACCGCGCAGTGGCGCGCGGCCGGCGCCGGCGGGCGCGCGGAGATCCTGCGTGACCGGTTCGACGAGTGGCTGCGCGGCCTCGTGCGCGGCGGCCGCCCGGACTACGGCGACGGGCTGGCGGCCCCGGGCCAGCCGGTCGTCGACCCCCTGACGGCGACGCTCGCGCTCGTTGGCCTCGGCTTCGCGCTCTGGCGCTGGCAGCGGTCCGAGCATGCCACCGTGCTGGCGGCCGTCGTCCTGCTGCCGTTCGGCGCGCTGCTGACGACGGGCGACGGGCTCTTCCGGCGCACCTTCGGCCTGGCGCCGTTCGTCGCGCTGCTCGCCGCGCTGCCGCTGGCGTGGCTCTGGGAGCGCGCCGCGCGGCGCCGCGACCTCCGCGGCTACGGGGCGATGGCGCTGATCGTCCTGCTCGTCGCCGTCCCGGTCGTGGGCAACGTGCGCGACTACTTCGGACCGGCGCAGCGCACCGACGTCATGCGCTACACCTATCCGTATCAGGACGATGCCGCCTCGCACTACATCGCCGGCCTGCCGAAGGGCACGATGGTGTACTTCTACAGCGACCGCTGGGCCTTCGACTACGAGACGCGCCGTTTCATCGCGCCCGGTGCGACGGGCGAGGACCGCTCCCACCAGTTCGGCGCCGTGCCGAAGGACCAGCCGCTCAATTTCGATGCGCCGGCCGGCCGCAACGTCGCGTTCGTCTTCCTCGGCGAATACCTGCGCGACGCCGCGAGCGTCACGGCGCGCTATCCCGGCGGCACGCTCACCGTCGGCAGGCGGGGCAGCGAGATCACGTTCCGGGGTTATTTCCTGCCAGCCCGGTAGGCCAGGCACGCCCGGCATCCGGCAACGGTGGACCGCGAGGAGGCGCCATGACACAGCCGACCGCCGACAGCATCCCGCCCGTGCGCGGGCCGGTGCTCGGCACGCACGGCATGGTCGCGTCGGAGCATCCGCTGGTGACGCAGACGGGCGTCGACGTGCTGCGCCGGGGCGGCAACGCCTTCGACGCCGCGCTGGCGATGTCGGCGCTCCTGCCCGTCGTGAAACCGCACCGCAATCACCTGGGTGGCGACGCCTACGTGCTCGTCTGGCCGAAGCGCGAGGGGCGCGTGACGGCGATCTGCTCGGGCGGCAAGGCGCCCGCCGAGGCGACGCGCGACCGCTACGCCGCCGGCATCGCGCGGCACGGCGGTGCCGCATGCGCGGTACCCGGGCTCGTCGATGCGTGGCAGGAGTTGCACGCACGATGGTGCACGCGCCCGTTCGCCGAGCTGCTCGCACCCGCGATCGCCTGCGCGCGCGACGGCTTCCCCGTCTCGCGCGAGCTCGAGCTGACGCTCCGGTACGCGCAGGGGCTCTTCACGAAGTACCGCGGCCTCGCCCGGGCCCTCTACGTGGACGATGCACCGCCGTCCTTCGGGCAGACGCTGCGGCAGCCGGACCTCGCGCGCACGCTCGAGGCGGTGGCCGCCGGTGGCCGTGCGGCGTTCTACCAGGGTGCGATCGCGCGGTGCATCGCCGAGGGCGTGCAGGCGGCTGGTGGCTGCATGACCGCCGGCGACCTCGCGCAGCACCGTGCGGACGTGCTGGAGCCGCTGTCGACGGAGTACCGGGGCTGCACGGTCTACGAGACGCCGCCGAACTCTCAGGGGTTGATCCTGCTCGAGGAGCTGAACATCGTCGAGGGCTTCGACCTCGCGGGCATGGGGCATCTCTCCGCGGACGCCGTACACATGATGGTCGAGGCGAAGAAGCTGGCATTCGAGGACCGGCATCGCTTCGCCGGCGACCCCGCGTCCGTGGGCTTCGAGCCGTCGATGCTGCTCTCGAAGGAGTGGGCGGCGCGGCGGCGCGCGGAGATCGACCCGCGCCGCGCACGGCGCGACGCGACCGTCGCCGCGTCGTCGGACACGACGTCGTTCGTCGTCGCCGACGGCGAGGGCAACGTCTGCTCGTTCATCCAGAGCATCTTCGCGCACTTCGGCTCCGCCGTGGCGATCGACGGCACCGGCATCATCATGAACAACCGGATGTGCGGCTTCTCGCTCGACCCCGCGAGCCCGAACGTGCTGGCGCCCGGCAAGCGTACGATGCACACGCTCAACACGTACCTGGTCTTCCGCGACGGTGCGCCGTACATCGCCGGCAACACGCCGGGCGCCGACTACCAGGTGCAGACCAACCTGCAGGTGCTGACCGCCATCATCGACCACGGGCTCGACGCGCAGGCGGCGGTCGACGCGCCGCGCTGGGGCGACAGCGCCGACGAGCTGCTCGTCGAGGCGGGGATGCCGGTGGCGACGCAGGCCGGCCTGCGCAGCCGCGGCCATCGCGTGCGGGAGATCGCGCGCGAGACCAGCCCGACGGGCCGCGCCCAGTGCATCATCATCGACCCGGCGACCGGGGCGCTCATCGGCGGCAGCGACACGCGCGGCGAGGGGGCGGCCGCAGGCTGGTGATCGTACCGCCGTGCAAGGCTGACGGTGACACCTCGGGCACTATGCGGGGCGGGATCGCTGCGAAAAGCGCAGCCGAATGGCCCTCGCATCAGGCATTACAGCAGCGCGATACTGGCGGCACTTGCGGACATCCGAGGAGGCCGCCTTGCTCGCTCCCCATCGCACCGCGCAGCCGGGACCACCCCTTACCCCGGGCGCGACGGCGCCGGCGGTGGAGGTCGCGGCGCTGACGAAGCGCTACGCGACGGGAGTGCTCGGCAACGACGGGATCACGCTCTCCGTGGCGCAGGGGGCGACCCTCGGGCTGCTCGGACGGAACGGCGCGGGCAAGACGACGCTGGTGCGCCAGATCACAGGCGAGCTCGAACCGACGTCCGGCAACGTGCGCGTCATGGGCATCGACGTCGTCAGCGCGCACACGGTCGCCCGCGCGCTGATGGGTGTCGTGCCGCAGGAGGCGCAGCCATACGACCATCTGCATCCGCGAGAGCATCTCGCCTTCTTCGCGCGCATGCGCGGGCTGAGCCGCGCCGAGGCGAGTCGCCGGGCGGACGAGTTGATCGACCTGCTGGGGCTTGGCCCGCACGCCCGCAAGATCGTGCGCGAGCTCTCGGGCGGCCTCAAGCGCAAGCTGCTCGTCGGCAACGCGCTCGTCGGCGACCCGCCCGTGCTCGTGCTCGATGAGCCGACCACCGGCCTCGACCCGCACGCACGGCGCGAAGTGTGGGCGCTGCTGCGCAGCCTGCGCGGTCGCGGCCGTACGCTGCTGATCACCACGCACTACATGGAAGAGGCCGAGGAACTGTGCGACGAGGTCGCCCTGATCAGCGCCGGCCGCCTGCGCGTGCAGGGGACAGTGGAAGCGCTGCGCGCGCGGTGCCGCAACCGCTTCAAGGCGACCTACGGCGACGGCAACGGCCGCCACGCGCTCTTCGGGCAAACGTCCGACGACCTGCTCGCGGATCTCGCGCGACGCGGCATCGAGGAGTTCTCACTGGCCAAGACGAGCCTCGAGGACGTCTACATGGAGCTCACCGACGAGGCGCTGGAGGCGTAATCGTGCGCAAGTTCCTGTCCGACGCGCTCGTCGTCTTCGAGATCGAGATCCGCAAGGTGCGGGCGTGGGGGCCGATGTACTTCCTCTCGGTGGTGGTCGCGCCGCTGGGATTCCTGCTCTTCGCGAAGGCGCTCCTGCCGCCCGGGCTATCGGGGCCGGTGGCGACGCGCCTGATCACCGGCTCGCTGGTATTCGGCATCGGCATGATGACCGTCAACAACCTCGCCCAGGTGATGCTGTGGGAGCGCTTCACGCTGACGCTCAAGCTGATCGTAACCTCGCCCATCCATCCGCTGTCTTACGCGCTCGGCGTCGTCGCGTTCTCGGTGGCGCAGGGGATGGTGACGGCGGGCGTGGTGCTGAGCTTCGCGCCCCTCGTCGGCATCCATGTGCACCTCAGCCTCTGGCTCGTGCCCGTGCTGCTGCTCACCGCGATCTCGATGACCGGCCTGGGCATGGTCATCGCGACGTGGAGCCCCAGCATGGAGACCGGCGGCATGATGGCGAACCTGCTCGGCATCATGCTCACGATCCTTTCGCCGGTGTACTACCCCATCGACCGCCTGCCCGAGTGGCTGCGCTGGGTCGCGCGCTTCTCGCCGTACACGCACGCCGGGCAGGCCGTGCAGAGCATCCTCTCGGGCCGCGGCGGGTTCGGCGGCGAGGCGCTGCTGCTCCTCGCGATGACCATGGTCGGCCTCAGCCTCGGCGTCGCCGGCCTGCGCTGGCGCGAGCGGTGATCTGACGGCGCGGCCGATGCGCCGGATATGGACGACAAGGGGCCCTCGCCGTAGCGAGGGCCCCGTTGTGTTCCCCTTCGGCCGCCGTCAGGCGACCGGGCGGACGTTGATGGCGCGGCTGCGGCGCGGGTCACGCTCGTCGGCGGCCTTGTCGAACTCGACCGTCTGGCCTTCGTTCAGGTCGTCGAACGAGCCGCTCTGGACGGCCGAGGTGTGGAAGAAGAT
>JAGWOC010000016.1 GCA_028872875.1 Chloroflexota bacterium
CGCCAGGTGCCCGCGACGGGCGGCCCGGGGACGCTCTCGTTCCTGCTCGCCGACCAGTTGGGGACGACGACGATGGTGCTCGACGCCACGGGCGCGGTCGTCGCGGACCAGCGCTACTGGCCCTACGGCGCGACCCGCGCCGGCGCCGTCGCGCAGACGGACAAGCTCTACACCGGCCAGCGCCAGGAGCCGGGGGACCCCGCCGCGCTCGGGCTGTACGACTACCACGCGCGGTTCTACAGCACGCTCGTCGGGCGCTTCGT
This sequence comes from Chloroflexota bacterium, assembly GCA_028872875.1. Classification (GTDB taxonomy): domain Bacteria; phylum Chloroflexota; class Dehalococcoidia; order DSTF01; family JACRBR01; genus JADMII01. Next base: position 264 of record JAGWOC010000016.1, read on the forward strand.
GAGCGCGGACAGTCGGGGGAGCAACGGTACGGACCTCTACGGCTACGTGACGGACAACCCGCTGCGCTATACGGACCCGACGGGGGAGCACTGGACCGACGAGGGCGACAACTCTGGCTACACGGGCTCGCATCCCGACCAGGCGCCTTACGTCGCACCGGTCTGCGACCTGGCCTGCGCGGAGATCGCGGCGTGGGTGGCGTTCCACCCCGGGGAGTGCTGGGGGTGCTCACCCACACCGTCGGTGGCGCGAACTCCCGTCCCCTCCTTGACGCCCATCCCAGTCGAACTTCCGTGCGGCGAGGCATCGCCGTGCGAACTCGGAGGACCAAGTGTCGCGGTGTTACCCGCAGTGGCTTTCGGAGCGGTCGCGAACTACGTCGGTGGTCGCATCAACTACATCAAGCGCCATCCCGAACTTGCTCTCGTTGTTCTGAGTGGGGGTGAGGATCCAGTAGAGGAGCCAGCTCCGGAGGCACCTCCGGCCGAGCCACGGGATCTTCCGTCGGGCTGGCCCGCACCGCCGGGCTACGATACCAATACGTGGCGGCAGGCACCAGCTTCCCGGCCTTCAGTTCCAGGCGACCATCTTTGGGATCCGCAGGGCGGTGAAGGGCGTTGGCACGCGCCCGACAAATACCACGACACGGGTCACTGCGATTACAATCCGCACGTTGCGCGTAACAGCCAATGGCAGCAGATCTACCCATGACACCCGGAGCAGACGCGCTGATCCTGGGTGACTTCTACGGGGGCGCGTACGGACCGACGTTGCTCTTGGAGTTTCAGTCCCGAGAGGGAGCTACCTTGTTGTCCGACGCATTTGAGCGAGTGTCCCGGAGCCGGTTGCCCGTGGTGGTCTACCCACAGCCCCGAGTACGATTACAGAATGTTATGTCGCTCGAACTTCAGCTTGCGCCTAGGCGAGAGCTCAAGCAGTTTGTGCAGATTGCAGAGCGCGCCTTTATCTGGAGATGCACGTCTGATGCATGGTTGAACTTAGTTGATCTGCTCGAGCCGTTCGTCAACGATCGGCGAGGGCACCAATATCTTACATCGGAGGTGGACGATGATGCGCTTGTCGAAGTCTCGTTACACGAGACCCATGCCGGTCTAGGCATCAAAGAGTAGGCGGGAAATGCCGGTTGAAGGCGACGGCCGTTCACTCAAGGTGATCGACTGCAATGGCAACGCCGACGGGAGCGGCGATCAGACCCCGTACAACGGCGGCCCGGCGCCATGCAGCGCGTCTTGCGTCGGGCTCAAGCGGCTCGCCGCGCTCGATATCCACTCTCTCGCGGACCTGGCGGCGTTCCAAAGCCGCCAGCAGCTGGAGTACCTGGCGTCGTTCGGACTCACCTCGCCGGAGAAGGTGCAGGCGGCGCGACGGGCGCGCGACCTCCAGGCGTGCACAGCGGATCCGCAGGCGTGTGCGGCGCTTGGAAATTCGCGCAGCCGTCCAATGCCAACATCTCTTCCGGCCTTCCCGGGAGAATCGCCTGTCGGCTGCGACTCGTGGTGTCGAATCCACAATGTGGGGGACGCCGCGGCGAATGGTATAAATAAGGCCCTAAGCCCTCTTGGGCTCCACTTCTCGACTCATGTTGAGCAGAATTGGCAGGCGAACGCGGCACATGCGCAAGGTGCTTTGGGACGAGGCACGAGCAACTGCGCCCTAGCTCAGTTTACATTTGCTTGGGGCTTGACCAACTTCTGGGCAAGCTACAGCATCGATAACGACTTTGTAAGGTACGTCGCCCGGGTGTCCGCTGCGGCGGATACGACCACGGGAGCTGTCGGAGCAACTCGCCAGTGTTAGTCCTTGTGTTGGGCGACATCATCCTCTGGTTTGGCAGCGCTTGGTATTTCCTGGCATGGAGAGGGGTAGCGCAAGTCCCCGCGATTGCGAACCGACGCCTTCTAGCCGCCATCTTTGTGGCACTCGGAACGATGCCCTTCGTCACCTCTGCCATTGTTGCGAGCGTGTATCCTTTGTTTCTTGTCAGCGGTGCAATCGCAATGGCTACAGGGATATGGATGCTTCATGCGGACAGTCCATCCTCTGATAGGCGCGTGACGTTCGGCGCTTCACCTCGCGAGAATTGTCTTATGTTCGTCTCCTTGGCCTTAGTTATGACAGGGCTCCTAGTAGTGCAGTGGAATTAGATGCGCAAAGGGAGGGGCCCATGGCTTGTATACGCACTCGTGGTCTTGGTGGTTGTGCTGATCGTATTTGGCTCGTTCTTTCGTTGCGCTGAGCCGTACGCCAGGCGCCGGGCGCCACCGCGCGGAGCGCCGGCTCGCTATACTACCTGCTCGCCGACGACCTCGGCAGCACGGTGGGGGTGATGGACGCCCTGGGAGACATCGAGGCGCTGCAGACGTACTGGCCGTACGACGCCGTGCGCGCGGGCTCGACCTACAGCCAGGTGAGCCAGACGGACAAGCTCTTCACCGGCCAGCCGTACGGCCGGTTTCGGCGCCAGGAGCCGGGCGACCCCGCCGCGCTCGGGCTGTACGACTACCGCGCGCGGTTCTACAGCACGCTGGTGGGCGGTTCGTGAGCGCGGACAGCCGGGGGAGCAACGGTACGGACCTCTACGGCTACGTGACGGACAACCCGCTGCGCTATACGGACCCGACGGGGAACGCGCTGACGGACACGGGCCCCGGGGGCGGCTGCGGCGGCGATCTGGCCTGCGCGGAGATCGCGGCGTGGAACGCCTTCCACCCGGGCGAGTGCTGGGGCGGCTGCCCGCTGTGGCCCGCGGCGCCCGCTACGCCCGCCGAGGTCGACCCCGGCCTGGCGCTGCTCGCCGCCTCGGGCCTCACCTCGCCGGAGAAGGTGCAGGCGGCGCGACGGGCGCGCGACCTCCAGGCGTGCGCAGCGGATCCGCAGGCGTGTGCGGCGCTGGGGGGATCGCACGGTGACCCAATGGCGTCATCAACAGCGGCGGGAAGCGATGGCTGCGGCATCTTCTCGCTGTGTGAGGCGAAGCACGTGGGCAGTGACATCGGTGGTGCGCTCAAGCAGGCCGGAACCGACTACATTCGCCTGCAGAAGTGGGAGGCGACAGCACCGATCAAGCTGACGCAAAAGGTATGGAATGCACCGGGCGTGCAGTGCGCGTGGCAGGTAGGTTCCGTGGTGACGCCATGGGTGGCGGCGGGCGGCGGAACCCTGGTCATTATAGTTAGCGGTGGCAGCACTGCACCCGTTGTGGTTTATGTCACCGCTTGGGGATACGGCACGGTCGCTGGTCAGGCATTCTTCACGAACGGGGGGCCGACCTTTGACAAGTGTTAGGTCGAAGCTGAATGAGCACCGGATCCTCTTCTTCTCAAGCGGAGGCGTGGTGACTATCGGCCTTTTCGAGATGTACATGATACACCAAGGGGCCCCCTTGCTCGCCATGATCATGGCGATTGTTATTGGGGCACCTATGTATTGCATCACAGTCGTTCTAGGAGTCTATTTTACCGACCGCAGCGTCCAACATAGGCACTAATAACGTTCCTACCTGATGGGTGAAGATGGGTCGAGCATCTCTGTGGTGCACCGTCTGGTCAGCGACTGGAGCGGCTCGGTCAACAGCCTGTCCCTGGAGAGCGCCTCCTACGGCAAGCCGTGCGCGAGCCGGCGCACGCGCTCCATCCGCGACGGTGACGGCGCCCTGCTGAAGCGCGAGCAGATTGCGTCTGGCGTGGCGGAGACGTCGACGGTGTACATTGGCGGCGTGTACGAGGCGCATTCGGACGGCAGCGTGACGAAGTATTACCAGGCCTACGGCCGGGCGGTGGCCGTGCGCCAGGTGCCCGCGACGGGCGGCCCGGGGACGCTCTCGTTCCTGCTCGCCGACCAGTTGGGGACGACGACGATGGTGCTCGACGCCACGGGCGCGGTCGTCGCGGACCAGCGCTACTGGCCCTACGGCGCCGCGCGGTCGAGCACCAGCATCACGCAGACCGACAAGCTCTACACCGGCCAGCGGCAGGAGCCGGGCGACCCCGCCGCGCTCGGGCTGTACGACTACCACGCGCGGTTCTACAGCACGCTCGTCGGGCGGTTCGTGAGCGCGGACAGCCGGGGGAGCAACGGTACGGACATCTACGGCTACGTGACGGACAACCCGCTGCGGTACACGGACCCGTCTGGGAACTGCTGCACCTTCCCAGGTCGTCCTGCGTTCTCCTGAGCCTGCCGCGGGTTCCGACAGCGCCCGGCGACCGTAAGGCTACGCGCCGGTGGGCGGAGCTGGCGCTGTCGGTACGCCTTCCTCTCCGTGCGGCTGCCGCGGGCCGCGGCGGGGGAGCAGCCACCGCAGGCGGATCACCCGCTCGCGCACGCGCTCCTCGTCGAGCACGCGCGACCGCCCCCGCAGGAGGTCGGCCAACGACACCATGCCCACGACGCGCCGCGCCGGGCCGCGTTCCAGGACGGGCAGGCGGGTGAAGCCTGTTTCGGCCATGCGGAATGCGACCTGGGCCAGCGGCTCATCAACGAATGCCACGCTCGGATCGCGCACGATGTGTTGCGCGATAGACGTGTCACCATGCGGTCCGTCCGGCGCACCATCGGCGCTGAGGTGGTCGATCCCGTCCTGCAGCGAGTCGCGCGTGGCGATGCCGAGCAGCGCGCCGCTCGCATCGACCACCGGGTAGAGGCGCTGCGTCCGGCTCGGCAGCTTCCGATGGAGGCGCGACGCGACGTCCCGCAGGGTGAGGTCCGGAGAGAGTACGACGATCGCCGTCTGCATCACTTCACGGACGAGGAGCAGCTCGAGCGGGTCGGGCGCGTACTCGCTGCCGAGGTTGTAGCCGCGCCGCGCCACCTTCTCCGTAAGGATCGAGCGGCGCAGCACGAGTACGGTGACGGCGTGAGCGACGATCACGGCGACGAGCAGCGGCAGCAGCGCATTGACATCGTGCGTCAGTTCAAGGGCGAAGATGACCCCGGTGAACGGTGCGCGCATCGTGCCGCCGAGGACGGCGGCCATGCTGATGAGCGGCCAGAAGCCGGCGCCCTCGCCGGGCAGGAAGCGCGCTTCCAGGCCGCCGAGCGCCGCGCCCATCATCAGCAGCGGCGCGAGCACGCCGCCCGACGTGCCGGAGCCGAGCGACACCGCCCAGATGGTGGACTTCACCAGCAGCACGCCCGCGATCAGCGTGGCGGTGTTGTCGCCGCGGAGCATCACCCCGATCGTGTCGTAGCCGACGCCGAGCGCCCTGGGGAAGATGAGCCCGCCGGCGCCGACGGCGACGCCGCCGATCGCCGGCCACCACATCCAGTGGAAGGGCAGGCGGTGGAAGGCGTCCTCGGCAGCGTACACGGCAGTCGTGAGCACAACTGCGAGCGCGCCGGCGAGGAAGCCAACGAGGAGGCATGCGGCGAGCGCACCCGGTCCCAGGCTGGCGGCATGGTGCGGTACCGGAAACAGCGGGCCCTGGCCGATGAGGTAGGGCCGCAGCAGGGCGGCCGTCGCGCTCGCGAGCGCCACGGGGATCAGGCTGCGCGGCTTCCACTCGAACAACAGCACCTCGACCGCGAGCAGGACCGCCGCGACGGGCGAGGCGAACGTTGCGGACATGCCGCCCGCGGCGCCGGCGACGAGGAGTGTGCGGCGTTCGGCGCTGGTGAGATGGAAGAACTGCGCGATCATCGAACCGAGCGCCCCGCCCGTCACGATGATCGGCCCCTCGGCGCCGAACGGGCCGCCGGAACCAATGGAGATCGCCGCGGACACGGGCTTCAGCAGGGTGACCTTCGGCTCCATCTTGCTGCCGTTGATCAGGATCGCCTCGATCGCCTCGGGGATGCCGTGGCCGCGGATACGCTCGGAGCCGTAGCGCGCCATGAGGCCAACGACGAGGCCCCCGAGCACCGGCACGATGAGCAGGACCGGACCGAGGTGGCTCCCGGCCGGCGATACGAGCCTCGTGCCGAGGCGAAGAAAGAAGAACAGGTTGGTGAAGAAGCCGATGAGCCGGAGCAACGCGAGCGCGACGACGGCGCTCAGTGCGCCGATGGCGATGGCCATGGCGGAGATGGGCAGCACACGACGGGCGGTGCTGAAGTCGCCGGGCCTGGACGGCGGCTCGGCGTCGGTCAAGAAGCCGATGGCGCGCCGCAGCAGGTCAGCCATGCTGGCTCCCGTGACACGCTTCGTCCCTGGGCACGGTGCGCACGCGGGGCGGTAGAGCTTTTATATCGCCTAACGACATATATCTTCTAAGTATAGCGGCCGCATCCAGTGCGCGACAGGGCGCGTTGGTGCGTGGTCGCGCCGGTCGTGATGGCGCTTGACATGCGGGACAGTGCGTGCGGTTCGGGCGGGACTATCATGGTGTTCGCTGTGGGTCGGGGCCTGAAAGGAGGACGTCAGATGGTCAAGGAGTTCAAGCAGTTCTTGCTCCGCGGGAACGTCGTCGACCTCGCGGTGGCGGTCGTCGTCGGCGTGGCGTTCGGGGCGGTGGTGACGGCGCTCGTGGCCGACATCATCACGCCCATCATCGCCGCGATCGGCGGCAAGCCGGACTTTGGTGCGCTGGACTTCACGATCAACGGCAGCCGGTTCCGGTATGGCGACTTCCTGAACGCCGTGATCTCATTCGTGACGATCGCAATGGCCGTGTTCTTCGTGGTGATCATGCCAGTCAATCGGCTGATCGCTCTGCGGAAGAAGGAGGGTCCGACAGACCCGACGACCCGGCAGTGCCCCGAGTGCCTGAGCGAGATTCCGATCGCCGCACGGCGCTGCGCGTTCTGCACGAGCGAGCTGGCGCCGGCGTCATAATCACACCGGCGGCAGCGCACGAGGAGGTGCGCGCGATCAGCCGCGGCGCGCGCTGGCAGGCGCGACGCCTCGCAGGCGACGGGCGATCCTGCTTCGCAGCGCGGCCGCGTTGCTATGCTCCGCGTCCTTCGCCGCGTACACCAGCGTGACGGTGCCCCGCCGTGCTCGCCGCGTCAGGTCGTCGAGCAGCGCCGCGGCGGCCGGCGCGCGCAGCTCCCGCGCGTACCTTCGCCTGAACTCGTCCCAGCGCACCGGATCGTGGCCGAACCACGCGCGAAGCTCGGTGCTCGGCGCCAGATCCTTCGCCCAGACGTCGATGCGGGCTGCGTCCTTGCGCACGCCCCGTGGCCACAGCCGGTCGATTAGGACGCGGTAGCCGTCGCTGTCCGCCGGTGGCTCGTACGCCCGCTTGATCAGGATGCTCATGCGTGTCTCCGCTCTACACTCCCGGGTACGGCCTGCCGGCCACCATTCTACGATAGCCGGAGGTCTACGATAGCCGGAGGACGATGGCACGGAGCCGGGATGGCCTGGCCTGGCCTGAGAGAACTCCAAGGCACATTGGAACGCCATGGGGCTCAACAGCGCCGACGCCGCGCCGATGCTCTCATAAGAAGGCGCAACGGCTTCGACGGTACGCCCTTCGAGATGGGAACCCGCGTGTTCGACGAGTTGCACGAACTGGCCACAATCGCCACGAAACCCACGCCCGGCCCGGCGGAACTGGAGGCCGCGTGCCGGGTCGTGCGCCGTGCGCTCGGGGCAGACGACGCGTACGTCATCCGCGCAGGCGACCCCGCCTTCATCCGTATCGGTTGTGACTGCGAGCCGGCGTCATACGAGATCAAGCAGAAGGGCTATTGGCTGGTCTGGCGCGGCCTCGCCACACGCCCTCTCCTCGCGGCCACGTTGTTCGACGTGCGGGACCGCATCGTCTCGGACGCGACGGCGCTCACGCCGGGTAGGGCCGCGACGCATCTCGCGTCGATCCTCCCGGGCGATGAGAGCAACTCCGACCTGCTGATCGTGCGCGGGCCGTGGCCGGACGGGCTGTCCGGCGCGCAGGTGGGGTTCGTGGCGACGGCGCGGCCAATCCTCGCGCACATGGTGAGCAACGTGCTCGACGCCGAGCGCCGCACACGACAGCGGCAGCAGCTCGAAGCGCTCGCGAACGTCTCGGCGGCGTTCAGCGAGGCGCGGGAGACGGACAACATCCTGACGGCGATTGCGACGGCCGTCGCGAAGGCGTCGGGGTTCGACTGGGTGACCATCGCCACCTACAACGACGCCTGCGACCAGATCGTGGACCGGGCGATGAACGTGGCGCGTCACTCGGACACGGAGACGGCGGCGCGCTTCCGTGGCAGCAACAACGCGCAGGCGATAGCAGAGCTGCGCATGGGCAACGAGCTGGCGAAGACGGGTGGCTGCGTCCTGATTCGGGACGCGGGAGAGGCCGGGCTGGCCGACCGCGACGAACTGGCCCCCATGCGCGGCGAGGTGGAGGGATTGCAGCGCTACTGGCAGCGCGCGCACATCCTCTCGCTCGCGATGTTCCCGATCGTGTTCCAGCAGAAGGCGCTGGGGTTCATCGCGTTTTCGTCGTCGACGCCACGGAGCTTCGAGGCGCAGGAGGTGGAGTTCCTCCGTGCCCTGGTCGCGCAGACGGCCACGACCATCAAGGGTGTGCACCTGTATGCGGAGCTCGATGCTTCACGGGAGGAGCTGCGTCAGAGCGAGGAGCGCTTCCGCTCCCTCGTGCAGAACGCCTCGGACCTGATCACGATCGTGGATGCGGACGGGATCCTGCAGTACGCGAGCCCATCCGTGGAGCGGCTGATGGGGTACGGGCGGGATGAGTGGCTGGGGAGGAGCCTCATCGAGATGCTGCACCCGGACGACGTCGGGCGCGGCGCGGCGTCGCTCGCCGCGGTCATCGCGGAGCCGGGCGTGCACCCGCCGACGACGTTGCGGGTACGGCACGCGGACGGCTCGTGGCGCTATATCGAGACGACCGCGAACAACCTGCTCGACATCCCTTCGGTCCGCGGCGTCGTCCACAACTCGCACGACGTGACGGAGCGCTGGCACGCGGAGGCGGCGCTGCGCCAGAGCGAGGAGCGCTTCCGCTCGCTGGTCCAGCACGCCTCGGACATGATCACGGTGATCGATGCGGACACGACCGTCCGGTACCAGAGCCCGTCGGTCGCGCGCGTGCTGGGCCGCGCACCGGAAGACATCGTGGGGACGAAGCTGTCCGACCTCGTCCACCCGGACGACGTGGGGTCGATGCTGGCGGTGCTGAGCGAGGTCGTCAGCAAGGGCGATGGGCTCGCGGTGGCAGAGGCGCGGATGCTCCACAGCGACGGCTCGTGGCGCAGCCTGGAGTTCATCGGCACCGACCAGCGCCACAACCCGGCGATCGGCGGCATGGTGCTGAACATCCGCGATGTGACGGAGCGCAAGAGCCTCGAACGGCAGCTCCGCTACCAGGCGCTCCACGATCCACTGACGAAGCTCGCGAACCGGACGCGCTTCGCCGACCGGCTGGACCACGCGCTGATCCGCGCGGCACGCACGGGCCAGATGGTGGCGGTGCTGTTCATGGACCTCGACAACTTCAAGGCCGTGAACGACAGCCTGGGGCACGCGGCGGGCGACCTGCTGCTGACGACCGTCGCCGAGCGCGTGCAGGGGTGCCTGCGGCCCGGCGACACGGTGGCGCGGCTGGGAGGCGACGAGTTCGCGATCCTGCTCGAGGATGTCGGCGCGGTGGACGACGCGACCGCGGTCACAACGCGCATCTTTGCCGCGCTCGACGCGCCGTTCGAGCTCGAGGGCAAGGAGCTGCTGGTGCGCGCCAGCGTCGGCATCGCCGTCGGTGGGCAGGGCGGGCAGGCTGCCGACGCCGATGCGCTGCTGCGCGACGCCGACCTGGCCATGTATGTCGCGAAGTCGAAGGGCAAGGCGCGCTACGAGGTGTTCGATCCCAGCATGCAAGTCTCGATGATGGAGCGGTTGGAGCTGCTGGCGGACCTGCAGCGCGCGGTCGAGCGGCAGGAGTTCGTGCTGCACTACCAGCCGGTGATGCTGCTCAAGACGGGCGAACTGTTCGGGGTCGAGGCGCTGGTGCGCTGGGACCACCCGCGGCGCGGGCAGATCCAGCCGAAGGAGTTCATCCCGCTCGCCGAAGAGTCGGGCGCCATCGTGCCGCTCGGCGTGTGGGTGCTGCAGGAAGCGTGCCGGCAGGCGAAGGCGTGGCAGACGAAGTACCCGATGAGCCAGACCTGGACGATGAGCGTCAACGTGTCCGTGAAACAGCTCCAGCATCCCGCGTTCGCGGGCGAGGTCGCGCGCGTGCTGAAGCAGTCGCGGCTCGACCCCCACCGCCTGATCCTCGAAATCACGGAGAGCGTGATGATGCACGACATGGAATCGACGATGGAGCGTCTGCGCCAGCTCAAGGCGCTGGGCGTGCGGCTGGCGATCGACGATTTCGGTACCGGGTACTCTTCGCTGAGCTACCTGCGGCAGTTCCCCTTCGACCTGCTGAAGATCGACAAGTCGTTCATCGACGACGTCGGCCGGGTCGCCGGACGCAGGGAGATGACCAGCGCGATCATCGAGCTGGGGAAGACCCTCGACCTGGAGCTGGTGGCGGAAGGCATCGAGCGCACGGACCAGCTCGCGCGGTTGCAGGCGCTGGAGTGCGAGCTGGGGCAGGGCTTCTACTTCCACGAGCCGCTGGACGCCGCGGCGATCGAGCGGCTGTTCGCGACGCTCACGTCGGAGTCGGAAGCGGCGTAGGCGCCCGGGCAGCACGACCGCTCGCGGTCCGGCGCGTCCCAAACGTCCCGTACGTCGCACACCAGACACCATCTCGCCGGGGACACGCCGCGCCATCGCCGACGCCCCGCATCGGCGGGCCGGGGCCGTCATGCGTGGCGACGGAGATCAGCGCCGCCGCTCTCCGAGCGCTCGCGGCTCAGGAGACATGCGTCCTCGTCTGGACGAGCGGCGCGGCCTGCGTCTGTTGCGCGGCCTGTGCGAGCGGCGACGACGGCGCGCTCTGCACGCTGTTCGAGATGACGGCCGGTGTCGCCGGTTGCGCAACAGACGCAGGCGGCGGGTTGCGCTGCACCAGGCCGAACACCGTGGCGAGCGTCGCGATGCTCGCCACCACTGTGCCCACTTTCGCACCGGTGTTCTTCTTCATGTCCAACATGGACGCACCTCCGACTGCGTCCATTGTGTCCGGAGCAGGGCCGTGGGCGTGTTGCTGAACGGTGAAGCGACACCGGCACCCGAAGCTGTGAGGTGTTGCGGATGTGTTCCTGATGCGGCGGGCGGCACGCGCGCCGGTCACGGATCCGGCGCGGCCGCCCTGGCGAAGGCGTGGCGTGGTGCGGATCGCCCGATGGGGCGAGGGCGCATGGCCCCGCGACTCGGACGCCCGGGAGCGTGCCCGCTCAGTACCAGCGGTAGAGCCACCAGCGCTCGAAGGCGGCCTTGCCGAGGCGCCAGAGGCGGTTCGGGTTCTGCATGTGGATGTCGCGCGGGGACGCGTAGAAGTCGCCGCGGGCGATGCCGGCGCGGCCGTCGCCGGTCTCGAGGAAGCAGAAGCCGCGGCCGTCGAAGCCGCGGCCGCCGGTCGTGCCGCGCAGTTCGGCGGCGATGTTGCGCGCGACGACCTCGGCCTCGTGGTGTGCGAAGACGCCCGCCTTGGGCAGCGGCAGCCCGTCGAACAGCGGGATCGCGGTGACGTCGCCGATCGCGTAGACGCGCTCCTTCGCGGTGGCGAGCGTGCGCGCATCGACCTTCGCCCAGCCGGTCTCGCCGGCGATTGCGGACGTGCGCACGACGGCCGGCGGGCGGTGCGGCGGCACGGCGACGAGCAGGTCGTAGGGCTCGCGAGCGCCATCCTCGAAGACGACCTCGTGTGCGCCGGGGTCGACCTCGACCGTCCTGCGCTTCGGGTGGTAGGCGATGCCCTTCTGCTCGAGCATCGCGCTGACGGCCGCGCCCAGCGCCGGGCCGGCGACGGGCAGCGGCTGCGGCTCCGGCGTCGAGAGGGAGATCTCGACGCGGGCGCGGATGCCGCGGCGCCGGAACAGCGACTCGAGCAGCATGGCGCCCTCGTAAGGCGCGGCGGGGCACTTGTAGGGCAGCGACGGGATGACGAGCGCGACGCGGCCGCCGGTGAAGCCGTCGAGCGCGCCGTGCAGGCGTTCGGCTTCCGTCGCCTGATAGTAGGTGAAGGCCTGACCGGCGAGGCCGGGCACCGCCTCGGGCGCGAGGTCGGCGCCAAGCGCGACCACGAGGTGGTCGTACGCGATCTCCTTGCCGCCCGCGGAGACGGTGCGCGCGTCGGCGTCGATGGCGTCGACGGCCGCTTCGACGACCTCGATGCCCTTGCGGCGCAGGCGCGCGAGGTCACGGGTGATGGCGTCGGGGCGGCGCTCGCCGGTCATCACCCAGGTGTACGAGGGCGGGTACGACTGCCGCAGGCTCTTCTCGACGAGGACGATGCGGGTCTGGGGCGGGGCGAGCGCGCGCAGGCGGCGCGCGGCGACCACGCCGCCGATGCCACCGCCGAGGACGACCACGGTCTGCGTGTCGGGCATCGTGCCCTCCCTCTGCTTCAGAATGTGAGGGTCTTGCCGGATTCGACGACCCAGCGCGTGAGCTGGGACATGTCGCTGATCTCGACGCCGTCGATCAGCGCCAGCTTCGCGACGCCGCGCGCTTCCGAGCAGGAGCCGCAGGCCTTGACCTCGGCGCCCTTCGCGATGACGGCGCGCAGCATCCGCTCGATATTGTAGTACCCCTGGGGCGTCGACTGGCCGGGGAGCGCGCACGTCACGGCGTCGGCGAGGAGGAAGATGCGCACGCGGACGCCTTCGTGCTCACGCTGGAGGGCCATGGCGAGCCGCAGGGCGTTGTACGCCTTCTCGGTGCCGTAGGGGGCATCGTTGACGATCAGCAGGACATCCATGGGCGCCCGACTCCTGCGGGTCAGGTTAGCGCACGGTGAGGGCGCGCGACCATGTTCGGGTGGACCTTGCAATCGTAGGTGTAGTCGCCGGGTCTGTCGAAGGTGAGCGTGGCGCTCTGGCCCTGGTTCAGCATGCCGGTGTCCCAGCTCCCGTCCTTCGCCGTGGCCGTGTGCGGTGCGCTTTCGTCGTTCGTCCACGTGACCTTCGCGCCGCCGGGGACCTGGAGGTTGCCGGGCGAGAACGCGAAGCCGCGGATGGCGACGCTCGCCGCCGCGCCGCCGACGGAGACGGGGGCGTTCGACGCGTCGGTGCCGCCGCCCATCATCCGGGACATATGGTCGCGGATGCCCGTGCCCATGCCCCAGCCGCCGAAGCCGCCGCGGCCGACGGCCTCCACCGAGAACGCGGCGAGCATCACGAGGGCGAGCGCGATCGCGGCTGCACCGATGGCGAGCGGGAGGGCGGCGCGCGTCCTTCTCATGCACTGACGCTAGCCAACACGCGTGCAGGCTGGCAGGGGGCGGATGTCACGATCGCGCCGCCAGACGCCGGTCGCGGGAGGTTGCGGGCGCAAGCGCCCAACCCACGCGCCGTAGCGACCGTCCATCAGCGGCGACTTCTATCCGGCGAGTCGCGAGATTGAGCGGGAACGTAGGTCAACTTGACCACATCGTCGCCAATCCGATCATGAGCCATAAGGCGAAGCGGCGGCCGGGGTCCGGCGAAGTATGGCTTGCCGTGACCAAGCACGACGGGATGCAGGTAGATTCGATACTCATCGATCAGGCCAAGTTCGGTGAGGCTTTGCGCCAAGTCCGGGCCAGCGACTTCGATCTCCCCGTCGCGCTCGGCCTTCAGCTCGCGCATCGCACGCTCAAGATCATCCTCAACAAGTCTGGCGTTGGGGCCGACCGACTGCAACGAGCGCGAGACGACCCATTTCGGCTGCTTCCGCCACGCCACTGCGAAGGCGCGCTCGTCTGCGTCCCATTCAGGATGATCGTCGTCCCAGTAACGCATGACCTCATACATTCGGCGACCGTACACGCAGCCCGCCTGCCCCTGAGCTTCCTCGATAAAGTGGCGGAACAACGTGGGGCCTGGCGCAAACGCCGTATGGTCGACGTAGCCGTCCAGGGACTGGTTCATTCCGAACACGAGCCTAGCCATCCTCACCTCCTTCTCCTTACGGACGACGGCCTCTGAGATCGGGCGACAGACTCGCCAGGCGGCCAAGATGAACCGCAAAGCCGTCATGGCCTGACGCGGTGGGAGTATTCCTTCCGCAACCGGTCGCCGTCAACGCTACGCTGGCGCACTCCCGACGGCCCCCTCGTACGCCGCAGCAAACGGCGGTATTTGGCGCCCTCGGGAAGATTCGAACTTCCGTCCCCGCGAATTAGAAAGCCGCTGCTCTGTCCCCTGAGCTACGAGGCCACGATCGACGCAAGCATATGGCGGCGGCTGCCGGCGGCACAACCGGGCGACCCGACGGCGCGGGCCTGCGCGAAGCCGCCGCGTGCAATCGCCGTCATCGAGAACGCGGCGAGCGTCACGAGGGCGAGCGCGATCGCGGCTGCACCGATGGCGAGCGGGAGGGCGGCGCGCGTGCTCCTCATGCATTGACCCTAGTCAACACGAGTACAGGCTGGCAGGGGACGGACGTCACGATCGCGCCGCCAGACGCCGGTCGCGGGAGGTTGCGGGCGCAAGCGCCCGATCCACGGGCCGGCCGGATGCGCGGATCACGACCGCAAACATCTGTGCAAGCGGCGCCACAGTCTCGTGCGCAGCGGCGCTGGAGGACACGCCGTTAGCGGCGCAGGCGCTCCAGCTCGGTGAGCGCGATCCAGGTCTCGGCGTCGAGCGGGATCCAGTCGTTCAAGGAGAGGCCGTCAGGCTCCGATGCGGGGTTGACGATGCCAAGGAAGCGCAGCGTACCAACGTCGGGGTCGTCCCAGACGACCGGGTACTCCCAACGGATCTTAGGCGTGCGCGGCACGGCCGCTTGCCACGCCTCCAGGAACGGTTGGATGTACCGCGGATCGCCAGCGAGAAACCGATCGAGCACGGCGGCGAAGTAGGGGCTCGGGCGCTCCAGCGCCTCGGAACCCCGGTGGTGGCCCTTGAACACGGCGGCCATCATCTCCAGGATCTCGGGAAGGTTGGCGCAGCGGGCGGCGAAACGCGGGTTACTGGCGACGGAGAGCAGGTTGCGGGCGCCCGGCTGCAGGAATTCGGTCGTGAGGTCGACGGACCAGAGGCGCTGGGCGGGGGCGTTGGCCGCCGCGAGCTCCATCATCTCGTTCAAGACGAACGCGGGCCAGCGGTAGCCGGCGATGAGTTCGGCCGCCTCGTCGAGGGTGAGCATGAACCCGCTGAGCTCCCAGGGACCGAGTTCGAACGAGTCCGTGGCGTAGCCGGCGGCGCCGAGGATCTTGCTGCGCTCGGCGCGGTCGACCTTGAGGACGTCGAGCAGGGCGCCGAGGTACGGCCGGGACGGGTGGCGGCGTCCACACTCATACGCCCGGAGGGAGGACGGGGAGATATGCGCACGCGCGGCCAGCTCGCCCTGCGTGAGGCCAAGCCGCCCGCGCGCCTCCGCCAGCATGTGGGACCAGTCGGTCACGGTGTTGTCATACATGTGAACGTAAGCATCTTGAAGGGACGTATACAAGACGTGCGGCTCTGGCGCGAGGTCCCTCGCGCGCGAACACCCCCGTCCTCCCGCGGCGCAGCCCTTCATCCGGCCATCGTGTTGCTCCTGCCATCTCCCGCCATCGCCGGCGTGATCCGAATCTGTTTTCGATTTCGGTCTGCAGTTTTCACGTCCCGGGACGGCCGGCGGACCTAACCCCTGCCCCCGAACCGGGCGTATGGCCTTCCCTACAACAGGGGAAGGGGAGCTTGCACCGTGTGAGCTGCCCGCCTCCGGGGCGGCTCCGTGAGCGCAGTCATGGCGTCACGAGCATAGCCCGGCGCGCGGAGAGGTTGCAGCGGTGCGTGTCAGCGCGGGGTTGGAGGCCGCGCGTATTGCGGGCGAATCTCCCAGTCGTGAGTGGGCGCATCACCGGCCGAGCGCCGGCCACGGTGGACCCTCGCGTAGGGCGCTGAGGAGTTCTCGCGCTGCTCGTCGCCCATTCGGGAATTGGTCGCCTAGATCCCAGCGCCACGCTGCGACCATCGCAAGAACGAGGCCCCGGCACTGGCCGAGCAGTTCTTGATCAGCGTCCCGATAGCGCTCGCTGACCTCTTTGGGCACGTGGGCGAGGTCGAATTCGACAGGCCCACGGCAACATGTCTCGAGGTCTATGAACAACGGCCCGTCCTTCGTGCTGAGCAGGTTGCCTGGGTGCGGCTCGCCGTGCAGCAGTTGCTCGGTGGCGCCGCGGTCGCCGACCGCTCGTCTCAGGCTTCGTAACGTGTTGCCGAGAAGCTCCCGGTCGGCGTCGGCGAGCGCCGGCGTGCATTCGCGGCTCGCAACGAGTTGTTGAGCCTCCGCGACTCGATCCGTGAAGTGCGGCGTCGTCACATCGAGCTTCCGCATGCCGGCATGCAGCCGCTCGAGCGCATTCGCGTAGTCGGCTGGTGAGACTTCTCGAGGCGTCACAGGTTCGTAGTAGGTCCACAGCGTGATCACGAAGCCGTCACGCTCGTGGACGCGCGGCTCCACTCGAGGTTCAAGAGCAGCCACAGGGCTCTCGGTTTCGGCGAGCCGTTGAGCAAGCTCGATTTCAAACTCTGCGACCTGATGCGCTGTAGGTGCGACTCGGGCAAGGACGTCACAGGGCAGCAGGCGCAGCGCAAGCTTGTTCGAGTCGTGAAGAACGATCGCGTTCGTCGACTTCAGGCCAAGTGCTGAGGCGGTCGACATGGCCGCAGCTACCGCACGCGGAACCTGTGATGCCTGCATCTTCGCGTTACCCTCGCCACGTTGCACCAGGAGACCTCGAAAACACGCACCCTGCGCGCTCTACCAAACGCCCAGGCTAGGCAGACGGGATTGAAGCCCCGCAGGCGCTGACCGATAGCGTGAGGTTTGCGGTTCTCCAGACCGGTACGCTCGCCCCTGAGCTCTCTCATAGGCGATTCGGCTGGCCGAGGTTGGCTGGCACCCCCGGCAGGATTCGAACCTGCGACCATCGGATTAGAAGTCCGGTGCTCTGTCCACTGAGCTACGGGGGCACGTGCCATCGCGCAGCCGGGGGGTGCCGGCGGGCGCCGCGGGCAGTGTATCGCGCCCGCCGCGTGCAGCCTGCCCCCGCGCGCCGCACGCCCGGCGCCGACATGCGGCCAGCCGCCCCGCCGCACACCGGCGGCTGCCTCCGCCACGCGGCCGCGGCCGTCAGCCGCCGGTGCGGGCGGTCTGGACCTTGAAGAATCTGCCGCCGCCGCGGCCGCCGCGCTTGATGCCGACGATCTCGGTATCGGCCAGGTCAGGGCTGGTGGTGAGGTACTTCTGCACCGCGCGGCCGAGCGGCTGGGCGGCGATCACCGCGAGCATCGCCGCGAGGATGACGTTCGGCATGTTCTCCATCTTGCGGGCACGGCCCATCGTCACGACGGAGACGATGCCGGTGAGGGCGCCGGCGACGGCGATGTTGGTGCCGCAGAGCGGCGAGACCGCGAGGTAGCCCTCGCCGGACTTGAGGCGCGCAAGCGCTTCGTGCGTCGACTCGTCGAGGAGGGCGGGCGGGATGTCGGCGTACAGGTAGTAGCCGTCGCGCGTCGCCCGGCCGACCATCCGGACCTCGCGCCCGAGCTTGGCGAGCAGCACGGCGATGGTGGCGTGTTCGAGCGCGTGGTTGCGCCGGACGGAGCCGATCAGGTTGCTGAGCATGGGGCGTGCCTCCGGGGTTGCTCGTTGCCCTCAGTATAGCGGGGGGACGGGGCGAGGTTGGATGTTGGATGTTCGAGGTTGGAGGGGCGCGTACCTCTCCTTACCGCGCGGCGGCGAAGGCGGTGCGGGCGGCGTCGAGGGTGCGGTCGAAGTCTGCGCGCAGGTGGGCGAGGGAGACGAACATCGCCTCGAACTGGGAGGGCGGCAGGTAGACGCCCTGATCGAGCATCGACGTGAAGAAGCGGGCGTAACGGGCGGCGTCGGCGCGCTTCGCGGAGGCGTAGTCGCGCGGCGGGTCGCTGGCGAAGAAGACGGTCATCATCGACCCGAGCTGCGTGAGGGTGACGGGCGATTCGGCGGCGCGCGCGGCCTCGCGCAGGCCGTCGGCGAGGGCGGCGCCCATGACGTCGAGGCCGCGGTAGACGCCATCGTTCGACAGGATGCGGAGGGTGATGATGCCGGCGGCCATGGCCATGGGGTTGCCGGAGAGGGTGCCGGCCTGGTAGACGGGGCCTTCGGGCGCGATGAGAGCCATGATGTCGGCGCGGCCTCCGTAGGCGCCGACGGGCAGGCCGCCGCCGATGATCTTGCCGAGGCAGGTCAGGTCGGGCACGACGCCGTAGTACATCTGCGCGCCGCCGAGGGCGAGGCGGAAGCCGGTGATCACCTCGTCGAAGATGAGCAGGGCGCCGGCGCGCTCGGTGGCCTCGCGCAGGAAACGGAGGTAGCCGGGCTCGGGCAGCACGACGCCCATGTTCGCGGGGACGGGCTCGACGATCACGGCGGCGATCTCGCCGGGATGCGCGTCGAAGACGCGGCTGACGGCGTCCGGGTCGTTGAACGGCGCAAGGAGCGTCTCGGCGGTGTACGACGCGGGGACGCCGGCGCTGTCGGGGAGGCCGAAGGTGGCGACGCCGGAGCCGGCCTTCGCCAGGAGGCCATCGGCGTGGCCGTGGTAGCAGCCTTCGAACTTCAGCACCTTGTCGCGGCCGGTGAAGGCGCGCGCCAGGCGCAGCGCGGACATCGTCGCCTCGGTGCCGGAGTTGACGAAGCGCACGCGCTCGATGGAGGGGACGGCGGCGCAGACGAGGCGGGCGAGCTCGACCTCGAGCTCGGTGAGGGCGCCGAAGCTGGCGCCGCGCTCGGCTGCCTTCTGCAGGACCTGGACGACGGAGGGATGGGCATGGCCGAGGATGAGCGGCCCCCAGGAGGCGACGTAGTCGATGTAGTCGTTGCCATCGACGTCCCAGATGTGCGCGCCGCGGCCCCGGGCGATGACGACGGGCTCGCCACCGACAGCGCGGAAGGCCCGGACGGGGGAGTTGACCCCGCCGGGCATGAGCTGCTGCGCCTGCTCGAAGATCTGGCGGGAGCGGTCGTGGGAGGGCATCGGGGGCAGTGTAGAGGTTGCGGGCGGGAGACGGGAGGCGGCGGGCGGATGGGAGGTTCGATGTTGGAGGGGCGGCGCCGGCCGCGGGGGGAATGGCGGACGCCCCGCGTTCTCACGTGGGGCGTCCATCATCTACACCCTGGCAGTGGCCTATTTTCCGCAGAGGATTGCTCCCCCAGTATCGTCGGCGCTGAGGCGTTTCACTTCCGTGTTCGGGATGGGAACGGGTGGGGCCACCTCGCTCTGACCACCAGAGCATATGCGATTGTGAAGTGCCGGGCACCGGGAGCCGGGCGGCCGGGTGTGATCCCGGTGCCCTGGCGTACGGCGTCCAGCATGCGGTGCGTTGGTAGCGGGGGAAGGATTCGAACCTCCGACCTTCGGGTTATGAGCCCGACGAGCTGCCACTGCTCCACCCCGCGCTGCTGCGCACGCTGTTCGAAGAGGGAAGATGTACGGTGGTACTGCGCGATCGTGTGTGCGATTCAATGTAGGTCAAGCCCTCGACCATTAGTACGGCTTAGCTGAGTGCATTGCTGCACGTACACCTGCCGCCTATCAAACGGGTCGTCTGCCCGTGGTCTTACCTGGTTGACCCAGTGGGAGATCTCATCTTGAGGTGGGCTTCGCACTTAGATGCCTTCAGCGCTTATCCCGTCCAGACTTGGCTACCCGGCGATGCTCCTGGCGGAACAACCGGCACACCAGAGGTCTGTCCACCCCGGTCCTCTCGTACTAGGGGCAGCTCCTCGCAAATCTCCTTCGCCCACGCCGGATAGAGACCGAACTGTCTCACGACGTTCTGAACCCAGCTCGCGTACCGCTTTAACCGGCGAACAGCCGGACCCTTGGGACCTACTTCAGCCCCAGGATGCGACGAGCCGACATCGAGGTGCCAAACCTTGCCGTCGCTATGAACGCTTGGGCAAGATAAGCCTGTTATCCCCGGGGTAGCTTATATCCGTTAAGCCACGGCCCTTCCACTCGGGACCGTAGGATCACTTTGACCGACTTTCGTCCCTGCTCGGCTTGTAGGCCTTACAGTCAAGCCCCCTTATGCCAATGCACGCGACGGGTGATTTCCATCCACCCTGAGGGGACCTTTGTACGCCTCCGTTACTCTTTAGGAGGCGACCGCCCCAGTCAAACTGCCTACCAGGCACTGTCCGTCTGCTTGATCAGACGTTAGAAGTTAAATCAGGAAAGAGTGGTATTTCAACGTTGGCTCCACCGAGCCCGAGAGCCCGGCTTCACAGCCTCCCACCTATCCTACGCATTCCAGACCCAGCTCCAGTGCCAAGCTACAGTAAAGCTCCACGGGGTCTTTTTGTCCTGGCGCGGGAAACCCGCATCTTCACGGGTACTTCAATTTCGCCGAGTCCCTCGTTGAGACAGCGCCCAGATCGTTACGCCATTCGTGCGGGTCGGAACTTACCCGACAAGGAATTTCGCTACCTTAGGACCGTTATAGTTACGGCCGCCGTTCACTGGGGCTTCGGTTCAGGCCGTGAAGCCCTCCCCTTAACCTTCCAGCACTGGGCAGGCGTCAGCCCCTATACATCCCCTTACGGGTTAGCAGAGACCTGTGTTTTTGTTAAACAGTCGCCTGGGCCAGCTCACTGCGACCCCCGGGCGCTCGCGGAGCGAGTCCGGTCACGCTCAGGGGTGCTCCTTCTCCCGAAGTTACGGAGCTAGATTGCCGAGTTCCTTAACGAGGGTTCTCTCGATCACCTCGGGGTACTTACCCCCACCTACCAGTGTCGGTTTGCGGTACGGGCACGTGCGACGCTAGCAACGACGCTTTTCTCGCCGGCGTAGACTCGATGGAATCGCTTTGACCGAGGTCGCTGCTTCCCCCGGTGCCTCCGCTTCACCTGGCGGCGGATTTGCCTGCCGCCAGACGCCTACGCACCAGGGACGGGCCATGTCCAATGGGCCCGCTCCACCTATCTTCCCGGGTCACGCCTTTACCTTAACACGCTTCGCACGTGGTGCTGGAATACTAACCAGCTGTCCATCGCCTACGGCTTTCGCCCTCGGCTTAGGCCCGACTAACCCTACGCGGATAAACCTTCCGTAGGAAACCTTAGGTTTACGGTGTGGCGGTTTCTCACCGCCATGACGCTACTCATGCCAACATTCTCACTTCCGTCCGCTCCAACGCGGGTCACCCCTGCGCCTTCACAGCAGGACGGAACGCTCCTCTACCACGCCCCTTGCGGAGCGTCCACAGCTTCGGCGTCTGGCTTGAGCCCCGGTACATTGTCGGCGCAGAGTCACTCGACCAGTGAGCTATTACGCACTCTTTGAATGGTGGCTGCTTCTAAGCCAACATCCTGGTTGTTTCTGCAACTCAACATCCTTTGACACTTAGCCAGAACTTAGGGGCCTTAGCTGGTGGTCTGGGTTGTTTCCCTCTCGACCGCGAAACTTAGCTCCCGCGGACTCACTCCCGGGGTGCTTCCACTGGCATTCGCAGTTTGATTGGGTTTGGTAGGCGATTAACCCCCTAGCCCATTCAGAGCTCTACCTCCAGTGGATACTTCCCGAGGCTGCACCTAAATGCATTTCGAGGAGAACCAGCTATCTCCGGGTTCGTTTGGCATTTCACCGCTATCCACAGCTCATCCAATAGCTTTGCAACGCTAGAAGGTTCGGGCCTCCACGAGACATCACTCTCGCTTCACCCTGGCCATGGATAGATCACCCGGTTTCGGGTCTACTCCCAGCAACTTGACGCCCTGTTCAGACTCGCTTTCGCTGCGGCTCCGTCAGTCTCCTGACTTAACCTTGCTACTGAAAGTAACTCGTTGGCTCATTCTTCAATAGGCACGCCGTCAGCCGCCCGAAGGCGACCTCCGACTGCTTGTAGGCACGCGGTTTCAGGGACTATTTCATTCCCCTCCCGGGGTGCTTTTCACCTTTCCCTCACGGTACTGGTTCACTATCGGTCATCACGGGTATTTAGCCTTAGACAGTGGTCTGCCTAGCTTCCCACGGGATTTCTCGTGTCCCGTGGTACTCACGAACATCGGCGGGAGGCACCCATCGTTTCACATACGGGACTGTCACCCTCTGTGGTGGCCCGTTCCAGAGACCTTCTGTTACGACGGTGCTTGGTAACTCCCTGCGGACCCGGCAGGGTCCGCGGCCGTGTCGTACAACCCCACCGATGCATAGGCCTGCCGGCCGTTCGGTCATCGATGGTTTGGGCTGTTCCGCGTTCGCTCGCCGCTACTAGCGGAATGTTTTCTGTTCCTCCGGGTACTGAGATGGTTCAGTTCCCCGGGTTCCCCCCGGCGGATCTATGTGTTCAATCCGCGGTACCTGGACATGACTCCAGGTGAGTTGCCTCATTCGGGAATCCCCGGCTACGCCTGTTAGACGGCTGACCGAGGCTTATCGCAGTCTTGCTACGCCCTTCTTCGGCCCGTGATACCAAGGCATCCACCGCGCGCCCTTAGTAGCTTGACCTACATTAAGTCACACACGCGATACTTGAAGTACCAACGTTCTTCTTCCCTATTCGATTGGTAACGTGCGCCGCCCGCTGAGCCTCCCCCGCCTGGGCGGGGTCTCTGCGGGCGCCGGCCGGACGGCCGACCCTTCGTGCCGATGTGCTGGGAGGCATCGTCGCGAAGGGTCCGACGTCCGGCGGGTGCGTGGGCGGTGGCGCCGGCGATCCCGTCCCGGCAACAAAATCGGCCTGACGTGTCAGGCCGATCGGAGGTCTGTCATCAGGAGCGCCGTTATGGGATTGCGCGGATCGGGTTCGCCATATTCGCTCGAAGTCGCGGCCGTGGCCGGTGAATCTCGCCGTTCTTGCGCCAGTGTACCGCCGTGGTTCGCGGCCTGCAAGCGGGTGAGCTGGTGGAGCCGAGGAGGCTCGAACTCCTGACCCCCTCCTTGCAAAGGAGGTGCTCTCCCAACTGAGCTACGGCCCCGCGTGGGTTGGGCTGGTGGTGGTACGAGGTCAGCGGGCGGGCCACGCGCTCCGGCGGTTTCCGCGGGAGGCCTGAGCAGGTGGTGGGGCATTCTGGACTCGAACCAGAGACCTCAGTCTTATCAGGACTGCGCTCTAACCAGCTGAGCTAATGCCCCCGGCGTCCAGTACGGTGTTGCCTTGCGGCGACCACTCGCGGACTGGCCAGGCAAGCGGCGCTCGCAGGCTTCGCCTTAACCCTTGGATAGTGGCAAGAAGCGGCGGTTGGGGTCCTTGGTTGCGCCGATTGGCCCCGGCGCGGGCTTACGGTAGGAGCCCCGCCTCGCGGCGAGGGTGTACCGATTGACCTGGTCGTGGCCGCCGCTGCCACCGAGGTGGCGGGCGGCGGCGGCACTCCCTAGAAAGGAGGTGATCCAGCCGCAGCTTCCGCTACGGCTACCTTGTTACGACTTCGCTCCAGTTACCCTCCCCACCCTAGGCGTCTGCCCCCTTGCGGTTAGCACAACGGCTTCAGGTGTTGACGGCTTCCATAGCGTGACGGGCGGTGTGTACAAGGCCCGGGAACGTATTCACCGCAGTGTGCTGACCTGCGGTTACTAGCAACTCCGCCTTCATGCAGGCGAGTTTCAGCCTGCAATCTGAACTGGGGCCGGCTTTGTGGGATTAGCTCCAGATCGCTCCTTCGCAACCCTTTGTACCGGCCATTGTAGCGTGTGTGTAGCCCAAGACGTAAGGGACGTGCTGACTTGACTTCATCCCCGCCTTCCTCTGAGTTTGTCTCAGCAGTCTCGCCAGAAAAGTACAACTGGCGACAGGGGTTGCGCTCGTTGCGGGACTTAACCCAACACCTCACGGCACGAGCTGACGACAGCCATGCATCACCTGCACTGGCTCCCCGAAGGGTCCCTTTCCTTTCGGATCGGTACTACCAGCATGTCAAGCCTTGGTAAGGTTCTTCGCGTTGCGTCGAATTAAACCACACGCTCCGCTGCTTGTGCGGGCCCCCGTCAATTCCTTTGAGTTTTAGCCTTGCGGCCGTACTCCCCAGGCGGGGCACTTATTGCGTTAGCTTCGGCACGGAGGGGGTCAATACCCCCCACACCTAGTGCCCATCGTTTACAGCGTGGACTACCCGGGTATCTAATCCGGTTCGCTCCCCACGCTTTCGCGCCTCAGCGTCAGGTGGAGCCCAGTGAGCCGCCTTCGCCGCTGGTGTTCCTCTGGATATCTACGCATTTCACCACTACACCCAGAATTCCACTCACCTCTGCTCTCCTCGAGTCCGGCAGTATCCGAAGACCCCTCCCAGTTGAGCCGGGAGATTTCACCTCGGACTTGACGGACCGCCTGCGCGCTCTTTACGCCCAATAAATCCGGACAACGCTTGCCACCTACGTATTACCGCGGCTGCTGGCACGTAGTTAGCCGTGGCTTATTCGCCGGGTACCGTCATGATCTTCCCCGGCAAAAGGGGTTTACGACCCGAGAGCCTTCATCCCCCACGCGGCGTTGCTGCGTCAGGCTTTCGCCCATTGCGCAAAATTCCCTGCTGCTGCCTCCCGTAGGAGTCTGGGCCGTGTCTCAGTCCCAGTGTGGCTGACCATCCTCTCAGACCAGCTACCGATCACAGCCTTGGTGCGCCGTTACCACACCAACAAGCTAATCGGCCGCACGCCCCTCCGGAAGCGTCTTGCGACTTTGGTTTGCCCCTTCCAAGGGGTAACCACATGCGGTATTAGCCAACCTTTCGGCTGGTTATTCCCCACTTCCGGACAGGTCACGTACGTGTTACTCACCCGTCCGCCACTAGGTTTCGGGCCGAAGCCCTGACCTCGTACGACTTGCATGCATAAGGCACGCCGCCAGCGTTTATCCTGAGCCAGGATCAAACTCTCCGACAATTCCACTCACTTGCGTGAGTCGAGTTCACACGGAGAACCCTCACCCGCTTAGCTTCTTACCACTATCCAATTGTTAAGGTGCCCCGCCGGCCCGTTGGCCGCGGCGAGAGAGTCTAGCGCCGCCGTCCAGGCGTGTCAACCACGCGGGCCAACGCCCCCGGACGGCCTTGCGACGCTCCCACTGTTGACTTGGAAACACGGCGGCGCGCCAGGTTAGCTCACGGTCCGCGCTCGCGCGGTGCGGCTCTGCTGTGCGCTGCGCCCGGCGTAGAAACGACCCCGCCGCAGCGAGGCCACCGGACGACGGGCCACGCATGGCCCCTCACGTTCTCTCGTCGTCCGCATCGTATCCGACGGCTGGGGGCCCGTCAAGGCGGCCATGGCGCACCTGGCGGCTATGGCGCACCGCCGGTGCCGCGCCTACCGCCGCCCTCGCCCGACGGCTACCATCAGCAGCATGTCGACCAGACCGGCCGGCGTCCAGCGCGTGTCAGACGCCCGGGAGCGGGCCGGAGAGGCCGCCGAACCGCGGGGCGCCGAGGCGCGGCGGTGGCGGGCCGTATCGTTGCACAGCGACAACGCGGCGCTGCTGTGCATCGGCGGGCTGAAGCTGGCGCTGCATCTCGCGACGAACGGGATCTACGGGTATCACCGCGACGAGCTGTTCTACCTCGCCGCCGGCCACCATCTGGCGTTCGGGTACGTCGACTTCGGGCCGGTGACGCCGCTGCTGGCACGAGCGGATGTGCTGCTGCTCGGCAATTCGCCGTGGGCGCTGCGGCTCTTCCCGGCGCTTGCGGGCGCCGCCATCGTCGTGCTGGCGGGCCTCGTCGCGCGGGAGCTCGGCGGCGGACGCGGCGCGCAGGTGCTCGCGTCCGTTGCCGCGCTCGCCAGCCCGATGCTGCTCGGCGCCAACTGGCTGTTCGAGTATGTGACGTTCGACCAGCTCGCCTGGATGGTGGTGCTGCTGCTGGCGACGCGGGCGGTGCGGCGCGACGAGCCGCGGCTGTGGCTGGCGGTCGGCATCGCGGCTGGCATCGGGCTGGAGACGAAGCTGACGATCGCCGCGCTCGGCGCCGGGCTCGTGGCGGCGCTGCTCGTCGCGCCCGCGCGCCGCCACCTGAGGACGCCGTGGCCGTGGGCGGGGGGCGCGATCGCCCTCGCGATCTTCGCGCCGAACCTCGCCTGGCAGGCGATGCACGGGTGGCCGATCCTCGACTACATCCGGACGCACGGCGCCGGGATCCAGCAGGACGGTCCGGTGCCGTTCCTCTTGTATCAGCCGCTGGTCGTCGGGGTGCTCGCGGTGCCACTGTGGCTTGCAGGCTGGTACCACCTGTTCCGCGAGCGCGACGTGCGTCCGCTCGGCGTCGCGGCCGCGGTGGCGTTCCTGCTGTTCCTGCCGGTGGGCAAGTACTACTACCCCGGACCGCTGATCCCGTTCGTGCTGGCAGCGGGCGCCGTCCGCATCGCATCGCTGGCGCAGCGCGGCGCGGGGTGGCGGCACGCGGTGCCGGCGGCGGGCGGGGCGGCCCTGCTCGGCAGCGCGATCATGGCGCCGATCATCTTCCCGGTCGTGCCGCCCTCGTCGATGGCGCGCTTCCATCTCGACACGGTCCGCAAGGACTTCGCGGACACGGTGGGCTGGCGAGAGCTGGCCGCGCAGGTGGAGACGATCTACCGCGGGCTGCCAGCCAGCGAGCGCGAGGGGGCCATCGTCCTGGCATCGAAGTTCGGGCAGGGCGGTGCGCTGCTGCGCTACGGGCGCGGGCTGCCGCCCGTGGTCAGCCCGGAGCTGACGTTCTGGTACTGGAAACCGGGCGGGATCGAGCCATCGACCGTGATCGTGCTTGGCTACGACGCGCCCTTCCTGCGCCGATACTTCGGACAGGTGACGCAGGTTGGCACGATCGGCAACGCGCTGGGGGTCAGCAACGAGGAGCGCGGCCTCGGCATCTTCGTGTGCCGCGAGCCACGGCAACCGTTCGATGTGCTGTGGAAGCAGTTGCGGTCGTTCGGGTGATCTGGCGGGAGGCGCGGACCGTTGACCCTTGCGCGGGCGCCGTCGTACAGTGGTATCAGCGGCCGCCGGGACGGCCGCATTCGTATCCAGGCGTTATGCCGTAGACAGCATAACCACGCAGCACGCCCTTGCCGGGCCGGAGGTGATCGATGGTGATCGAGACGAAGGGCGCGGACGCGCCGAGCGCCCGCGCGTTCCAGCAGTTCATCGGCGGGCAGTGGGTAGCGGGCGCGACGGGGGAGACGTACGAGCGCCGCAGCCCGGCGACGGGCGACCTCGTCGAGACGATCCCGTGGGGCGGCGTCGAGGACGCGCGCAGGGGGATCGACGCGGCGCGGGCGGCGTTCGACGCGGGCACGTGGTCGAAGGCGCCGGCGGCGCAGCGCGCGCAGGTGCTGCGTACGGTTGCGGCGAAGCTGCGCGAGCAACTGCTGCCGCTGGCGCAGCTCCTCTCGAAAGAGGTCGGGAAGCCAACGAACATGGCGATCGCCGAGGTG
Source organism: Chloroflexota bacterium (assembly GCA_028872875.1). Classification (GTDB taxonomy): domain Bacteria; phylum Chloroflexota; class Dehalococcoidia; order DSTF01; family JACRBR01; genus JADMII01. The sequence continues at coordinate 27,648 of JAGWOC010000016.1, forward strand.
GCGATGGCGGCGGACGTGTACGACTACTACGCCGGGCTGGCGCTGGACATCCGGGGCGACGCGATCACGAACTACGCGCCGGACGCGGTCGGGCTGACGGTCCACGAGCCGGTCGGCGTCGTGGGCGTGATCACGCCCTGGAACTTCCCGCTCCTGCTGATCAGTTGGAAGCTGGCGCCAGCGCTGGCGGCGGGCTGCACGGTCGTCGCGAAGCCTTCGGAGTTCACGGCGGGGACGACGTTCGAGCTGGCGCGGATCATCGCGGAGGCGGGCGCACCGGCCGGCGTGATCAACGTCGTCACCGGGCCGGGCAACGTCGTGGGCGCGGAGCTGGCGGCGAGCGCGAAGGTGGACAAGGTGGCGTTCACGGGCTCGACGGCGATCGGCAAGACGATCATGCAGGCGGCCTCGGGCAACCTCAAGAAGATCTCGCTCGAGCTGGGCGGCAAGTCGCCGAACGTGGTCTTCGCCGACGCGAACATCGACCAGGCCGTGGGCGGCTCGTTCTTCGGCATCTACCTGAACACGGGGCAAGTGTGCCAGGCGGGCTCGCGGCTGCTGGTGCAGGAATCGGTGAAGGACGAGTTCATGGCGAAGCTCACGGCCTTCACGAAGACCGTGAAGGTCGGCAACCCGGAAGACCCGTCAACGACGATGGGGCCGGTGATCAACGAGGCGCAGCTCGAGAAGGTGGTGCGCTACGTCCACCTCGGCGAGGAGGAGGGCGCGCAGATGCTGTGCGGCGGCGGCCGCCTGACGGGCGACGCCTACGACCGCGGCCTGTATGTGCAGCCGACGATCTTCGACCACGTCCAGAACTCGATGCAGATCGCGCAGGAGGAGATCTTCGGGCCGGTGCTGTCTGTGATGACGTTCAAGGACGCCGACGAGGCGCTGCGCATCGCGAACGACACGGTGTACGGGCTGGCGGCGGCGGTGTGGACGAAGAACATCGACACGGCGTTCAAGATGGCGAAGGGGATCCAGGCGGGGACGGTGTGGGTGAACGCGTACCACAGCGCGGGGCTGCCGTACATGCCGTACGGCGGCTACAAGCAGAGCGGCATCGGCCGCGAGCTGGGCCACGAGGGGCTCGAGGAGTACATGGAGACGAAGGCGATCCAGCTCAAGCTGGCGTAGGCCGCGGGCGTCCGTCGCGGGCGCGCGCATGGTATCGGCGGCGGCGCTACGGACGCCAGGGCCGCGCGGTCGCCACCGGCATGGGGTAAACGTCGAAGGTCGTCATGCCGGACTTGACCGCGGGGTCTTCGGCGCCGAGCGCGCGGACGTCGTGGACAGACTGGGCCTCGACCACAGCCAATCCCCACACCCCTGCGGGATCCGCGACGGGGCCGAAGACAACCACCCGCCCCTGGGTGAGTAACCCGCCCCAGTACCCGGCGTGCTGGTGCATGATCGCCGACTCCTCGGCGCTCATGTCGCCGGGGAACGTCGGTCGAGGCGGGAGCAACTTATAGACGAAGTAGCTGATCGTCATGGTGCGTAGCGACTCTCGGCACGGGACGCGGACGGATGGCGCCCGCCCGATCGTATCCGGCGAGCCCGCGCCGGACAACCTGGCGACGCGACGACTGTAGCGGGGGCCGACCAGCGCTCACCGCGTCGCCCTGCAGCGGCTACAAGCGAAGCGGGAGCGGCCTAAGCCGGGGCACGAGGGGCTGGAGGAGTACACGGAGACGAAGGCGATCCCGATATGCCGAAGATGCCCAGGTTCCTCGTCCCTCCGGAGAAGTTCTTCACGCGGATGTAGAGTATGTTCGATGATGGGCTATTGCGATCGCTCGACGAGAGGAGGAAGCCAGCATTTTGGGACTGCGTGTCAGATCGCTGCTCCCAACGATAGCTGTATTCCACATACGATCCTGCGGTCCGCAAGTTCACGCTACCGCCCTAATAGACGGTCCACGTGGCCGACCAGTGTTGGGAAATGTTGACGGTGCGGCGCGCGCGCCCGAGCCGCGCGGCGATCTCCTTGTCGGTGCAGCCGCACGCGATGAGCCGCAAGATGTCGAGTTCGCGCGACGTGAGGGTCTCGGCCCGCGTCACCATGTCCTCCCCCTCCCTCGCTGCACGCATACCACGCATACTAGGAGACACCTCGGAGGATTGCAATGCGGCGGTGAGCAAGCCGCCGCGGTGACACGCGGCTCCGCGTACGCGCGGCGCCGATGTGCTTTCGGCTGCGGGCGGGCGGGCGTAGGCTGCGGTATCGGCGCGGGCGGACGACAGGAGCACGATGATGGGAGACCGGCTGCGGGGGAAGGCGGCGCTCGTGACGGGCGCGGGGAGCGGCATCGGCCGGGCGATCGCGCTGCGCTTCGCGGCGGAGGGCGCGCGCGTGCTGGTGTCGGACATCGACGACGCGGCGGCGGCCGCTGTGACGGCGGAGATCGGCGCGGCGGCGCGGGCCGACCACTGCGACACGTCGGTCGAGGCCGACGTGCAGGCGGCGGTCGAGGCGACGGTCGCCGCGTTCGGCACGATCGACGTGCTGGTGAACAACGCCGGCATCGCCGCAGCCGCGGACTGGGAGAAGACGATCGCGGTGAACCTGAGCGGCGTCTACTACGGGCTCAAGCACGGCGGCGCGGCGATGGCGGAGCGCGGCGGCGGCTCGATCATCAACCTGTCGTCGGTGCTGGGGCTGGTGAGCATCCCGGGCGCGGGCGCCTACACAGCGAGTAAGCACGGCGTCGTCGGGCTGACGCGCCAGTTCGCGACCGACCTGGCGCCGCGCGGCGTGCGCGTCAACTGCATCAACCCGGGCTGGATCGAGACGAACATGACGGCGCCGATCGTTGCGGTCGAGCAGTTCCGGACGATGATCGAGCAGCAGACGCCGATGGGGCGCTGGGGGAAGCCGGAGGAGGTGGCGGCGGTGGCGGTGTTCCTCGCGTCGGATGAGGCGTCGTTCGTGACGGGCGCGGCGTACGTCGTCGATGGCGGGTTTACGGCGCGGTAACGGGCGGCGCGATGGACGCGCGATCACCCGGCGTCCGTATGAATACGGACGCCGCGGGCGCGGCAAGCAGCGCCCCTACGATGCGCGACCGCGCGGCACGTCGTTGATCCTAGCCGAGCTGCGACAGGCCCTTGCGCAGGTCCTCGGCGGTCATCGCGGGCGTCAGGTCAATCTCGGCGCCCAGCGCCATGAAGAGCGGTTCCAGCGCCGGGGGGATGGCCGACACATCCTTCAGGTCGAACACGATGTACGCCGTCCGCATGCCGGCGTCGAGCGTGAAGTAAGCGGCCTCGGGCTTGAGGTCCGCGAGGACCTTCTCCAGCGTCGGGCCGAGCTTCCCGGCTTCGATGGCGTCGTTCCCGGCGTCGGTAGGGATGTTGGCCTTGAGCAGCATGCGCATGGTGTACGTTCCTCCAGTGCGGTCCGGCGCGGCGCCCGCCGCGGGATATGCGTCACGCGCGAGTCTCGCACGAAAGTTGGACTTGCTCAAGTGTTGGACGCGCACCGAGCATCGGCCGGGGCGGCGGGGTGCGGCGCGCAGCGCTCCGTACGGGTAATTGATCACGCGCTCTGATCTATTGTCGCTTGTCCGGTGCTCCCGTATACTCGTCGGCAAATGGTTACACAGGTGAGCGCTATGAACGTGACATGTCTCCAGGAGAACCTGGCGAGAGGGCTCGGGATCGTCGGCCGCGCGGTGGCGCTGCGGAGCACGCTGCCGATCACCTCGAACGTGCTGATCGCGACGGACCACGGGCGGATCAAGCTGGCGGCGACGAACCTCGACATCGCGCTGAGCTGCTGGATCGGCGGCCAGATCGAGGAGGAGGGGGCGATCACGGTGCCGGCGCGGCTGCTCGGCGACTTCGTCAACTCGCTGCCGCCGGAGAAGATCACGCTGGCGCTGGCGCCGCGCGCGAAGCAGATCAAACTAACGTGCGCGCGCAACGAGGCGACGATCGGCGGCATGGACGCGGACGACTTCCCGCCGATCCCGGCGGTGGAGGGCGACACGCTGGAGATCGACGCGAAGGGGCTGCGCGAGGCGATCACGCAGGTAGTGTTCTCGGCGGCGACCGACGACTCGCGGCCGGTGCTGACGGGCATCGACCTCGTGGTCGAGGGCGACCGCGTGACGTTCGCGGCGGCGGACGGCTTCCGGCTGGCGGTGCGGCACCTGCAGCTCAAGAAGAAGGTGCCGGACCGGCAGGAGGTGATCGTCCCGGCGCGCGCGCTCTCCGAGCTGAACCGGCTGCTGCAGGACCAGGAAGACCCGGTGAAGATGACGTTCAACGCGAACAAGACGCAGGTGCTCTTCGCGCTGTAGGACGTGGAGCTGGTGGCGCAACTGATCCAGGGGACGTTCCCGGACTACAGCCGGCTCGTGCCGAAGGAGTGGGGCAGCAGGGCGGTGGTCGAGGTGCGGGACTTCCTGCAGGAGACGAAGATCGCCTCGATCTTCGCGCGCGACGGCAGCGGCATCGTGCGGGTCACGTTCCAGGCGGGCGAGGACGGGACGCCGGGGCGGATGACGATCGCGGCGCGGGCGGAGGAGATCGGCGACAACCAGGGCGAGCTGGACGCGCAGGTCGAGGGCGAGCCGGCGAAGATCGCCTTCAACGGCCGCTACCTGCAGGACGTGCTCCAGGTGCTCGACGGCGGCCGCGTGGCGCTGGAGACGACGGGGCCATCGCAGCCGGGCGTGATCCGCCCGCTGGACAACGACAACTACGTCCACGTCGTGATGCCGATGTTTGTTCAATGGTGATAAACCGCTCGCCGACATCGGCCGGCAACACGCCCTGAAGCACCTCGCGCATAGCCGCGGTCGCTCGCCCGCCTAGTCTTCCTTTGCTGGAAGGGTTTCGCGACCGCTATAGTCTGCTTCGATCCCGCTTCTCTTCACAGCAACGTCCGAAACAAGGGCGAAGGGGTTCTCATGAGCTTCTTGAGCCGCCTACTCGGCTCAGGATCCGGCGACAGAATGATTACAGCCATCGACGCGGCGTCGCTTGGCGGAACCGCTCGGGCGCGATGTCCGACGGCGCCGGCCTGGGCCTGGCCATCACCCGTGGCATCATCCAATCGCGAGGCGGCACGATCAGCGTGCACTCCGAACTCGGCCGAGGCACCGAGTTCACGGTGCGACTACCGGTGGGTTGAACGGGCGAGCACATGCGCGCCCCGGCATCCGGGCCACCGATCTGCTCGATTTCCCCGTTAGGTCGTCACCATCTCCACGTAGTAGCAGTAGCAGGTCGGCGCCGCTGAGTGCTATGACCTGACGAGGAAGTCGTCGAGATCGAGGTCCCTTGGCGAGCGGCCAAGGGCGGTCAGCGCCGTCGCGGCCTCCGCGCGATGCTGGGTGCTGTGGTTGACGACGTGCACCATCATATCCCAGAGCGGCAGCCGCCGGCCTTCCACAACGGACGGGTTCGCTCCGTCCGGATTGTCGACGCGCGGTCGCCCGAGCTCCTCATCACTGAGGTCGTCGATGAAGGTGCGGATCGCCGCATGCGCGCGCGCGAGTCCGTCCACCAGGTTGTCGAGATGGCGGCCGGTGCCGGCGCCGGGAAGCGGGATGACCGGCGCCCCTTCCTCCCAGATGCTGAGCCAACCCCGCTGCGCCAGCAGCAGGTGGAGGAGATCCATCCCGAGGCTCTCGTGGCTGAGGCCGCGCGGCCGGAGCAGCTCGCTGTCGCTCAGCCCGGACAGCGCCTCGACGATACGGTTGTCCGCCCACTCGTTATAGGCGTACAGCGTTCGCATCATCGCGAGCGTCCCGGACGTTTGGCTCGCCCGCACATCGCAGAAGTGGCCGTAATCGAGATCGCCCGGGCTGCTACCCAGCGCCGTCAGCGAGAGCGCCGTCTCTGCCCGGTGCTGCGTACCGTGGTTCACGACGTGCATCATGAGCTGCCAAAGGGCCCAGCGCCGGGTCTTGCCGCCGGCGCGGTGCTCAAGCACGCCCTCGACATCTTGTTCGCCGAGCGAATCGACGAACAGGCGCAGCTGCTCGTGCGAGCGCTGGAACTGGTCGCGGAGCCATTCGGCGGCGCCGTGAGCCGGCGCCGCGGGCAGCCGCTCGCGCTCGACCCCGCGCCAGAACGAGAGCCAGCTCGCCTGCGCCTGCAAGACGTGCATGAGGTTGGCGAGCGGAGCAGAGGCACCAGGCGTCACCTCGTCCCGCAGCCGCTCTTCGATCACCGCGGCAGCGGCGAGAACGCGGTGGTTGGCCCACTCGTTGTAGGCATAGAGGTTCTGCAGGTAGTCCGGCGAGCGCCGATCGGTGAAGGGCATGGGCTATCGTATCGCATCCGCCGCCGGGGTGCGGGCCGTCGTAGAGGGTGTAGAGGTCGATCAGTGGGACGCCATCTCCGAGCGCGAGCACGACCGCCTGTAGGGCCGCCAGCTCGCGGCGCAGGCCGTCGAGTATCGTCGTCAGCGGCACTTCCCGCCAACCCGCCACGGCCGCGGTGGAGGTCGTAGAGGCGGTCAGGTCGGGCCGGTCCTGCGTGCGAGGTTCGCCTCCGTGTTTCGCGAGTCACCGCATCCAACCGATCCCGTAGGGCAAGCGCGACAAGATCTGCGGCGGGCGAATCACCAGTTGTGCGCCGCGTGACGCAGCGCCCGGTGCCGCGTACCGGCGAGCGGCAGCAGCTCCATGCGCTCCGTCACGACGTTGACGACGCGCTCCTGCCGCTCGATGTGGCCGTGCACGATGAGCGCGCCCGCGTGCTCGATGACGCGCTGGTAGCGCGCCACCAGATGCGGCTTCGTGATCACGTTGATCAGCCCGTAGCGGTCCTCCAGCGTGTGGAAGACGAAGCCCTTCGCCGTCTCCGGCGCCTGCCGCACGGCGACGAAGCCGGCGACGGTGACGGGCGCGCCGTCCGCCATGCGGTCGACGACGTGGCTCGGCGTGACGCCCTCGTGCAGGGCGCCGCGCGCGAGGTCCATGATGTGGCCGCGCGTCGTCACCGCGCCCTCGATGAACCGCAGGTCCGTCACGAGGCGCTCGCCGTCCGTCATCTCGGTGAGCGGCACCAGGTCGGCCTCGTACGGCAGCGCGAGCGGGAGCTGCGCGCCGAGCGGCCGGTAGAAGAGGCCGAGCTGCCAGAGCAACGCGCGCTCGTGCAGGCCGGTGAAGGCCAACGCGCCGAGCCGGACCAGCCGCTCGATCGGCATACGCTCGATGCGCGTGCGGCGCCAGAAGTCCCAGAGCGAGACGTACGGGCCGTGCCGCGCCTCGTCGTCCAGCCGCGCCCGTGTCTGCGCGCCGATGCCGCGCACGTAGTTGTAGCCGAGCCGTACGGCGTCGTCCTCGATCACGCACAGCCCGCGGCTGCGGTTGACGTCCACACCCAGTACCTCGATGCCGTTGCGCCGCGCCTCGTTGACGATGACGCCGGGGCTGTAGAAGCCGAACGGCCATTCGTTGAGCCACGCGCAGTAGAACTCGACCGGGTAGTAGCGCTTCACCCAGGCGAGCTTACCCGCCGTCTCCGCCATCGCCGCCGCGTGCGCCTTGGGGAAGCCGAACGCCGCGAAGGCGACGATCTTCTCGAAGATCACGGCGGCGGTGGCGTCGTCGACGAGGCCCTTCGCGCGGGCGCCGGCGAAGAAGGCGTCCCGCAGCTTCTCCATCTCCTCGCGCGAACGCTTGCGGCTCATCGCCCGCCGCAGCGACTCCGCCTGTCCCGCCGTGAAGCCGGCGATCGCCATCGCCACCTCCAGCACCTGCTCCTGGAAGATGATCACGCCCTTCGTCTCGCCGAGGATCGGCTCCAGGCAGGGATGGTCGTACGTCACGGGCTCGCGGCCCTGGCAGCGCGCGATGTACGGGTTGACGGCGCCGCCCTGGATGGGGCCGGGGCGGATCAGCGCCACCTGCACCACGAGGTCTTCGATCGACGCGATGTCGAGGCGCAGGATCGCCTGGAGCTGCGCCCTGCTCTGGATCTGGACGATGCCCAGGATGTCGCCGCGGCGGATCATCGCGTAGACCTCCGGGTCGTCGAGCGGGATGCGCACGGGGTCGATGCGCAGGCCGCGCCGCTCCTCGATCAGGGCGAGCGCGCGGTACAGATGGCCCAGGCTCGGGTAGCCGAGGAAGTCCATCTTGATGAAGCCGGCGTCGGCGACCGAGTCCTTATCCCACTGGCAGATGTAGCGGCCGGCCATCGCCGAGGGCTGCACGGGCACCTGTTCGACGATCGGCGTGTCGGAGATGATGATGCCGCCGGCGTGCTGGCCCAGGTGCCGCGGCATCCCCCGCAGCTCCTCGACGAGGCGCACGAACTCGCGCCAGGGCGGCGCCTCCATGCGCGACGCGAACTCCGGCATGGCGCGCATCTCCTCGGCGAGCGGGCGCGCGAAGCGGCCGCGCATCCGCTTGGCGAGCTTGTCGATGTCCGCCTCCGGCAGCCCCAGCGCCTTGCCGACGTCGCGGACCGCCATCGGGTAGCGGTAGGTGATGACGTTGGCGACGAGCGCCGCGTGCTCGCTGCCGTACGTGGCGAAGACGTGCGCGAATATGCGCTCCCGCGCCTCACGCGCGAAGTCGATGTCGATGTCCGGCACGTCCTCCTTGCGGCGCGCCTCGTTGAGGAAGCGGCCGACGAAGAGGTTGTACTTCAGGGGGTCGATGCCGGAGAGCCCCAGCAGGTAGCAGACCAGCGAGCCGACCGATGAGCCGCGGCCACGGGCGGGCAGGCCGTGCGTACGGGCGTAGCGCATGATCTCCCAGTTGCGCAGGAAGAAGCCGGCCTGCGCCGACTGCCGGATCAGCTCCAGCTCGTGGCGGATGCGCCGTTCGAGGTCGGGCGTGACGCGCCCGTAATACTCGCGCGCGGCATCGAAGCAGACCGCCTCGAGGAACGCGTCGGCGCTGCGGCCATCGGGCGCCCGGAAGTCGGGGAAGCGGTAGGTGAGGTCGCGCGTCAGGTCGAACGTGCAGCGCGCGGCGATCGCGCGGGTGTTGGCGACCGCCTCGGGCAGCTCGGCAAAGAGCCGCGCCATCTCCGCCGGCGGCTTCAGGGAGAACTCGGCGTTCTGGCGGCGCACATGCTCGGTCGCGTCGAGCGTGCTGTGGTGGCGGACCGCCACGAGCACGTCCTGCAGCCGGTGCCGCGCGCGGTCATGGTAGTGGACGTTGTTCGTGGCGACGACGCCGAGCCCGAGCCTGCGCGCCAGCGCGACGAGGCCGCGGTTGCGGGCGCGGTCGCCACGGACGAAGTTGTCCTGCAGCTCGATGTAGAAGTTGCGCTTGCCGAAGATGGCGGCGTAGCGGGCGGCGGCCTCGCAGGCGCCCTCGACGTCGCCGGCTCCCACGAGGCGCGGGACCTCGCCGTTGCGGCAGCCGGAGAGCGCGATGACGCCTTCGGCACACGGCGCCAACTCTGCCGGATCGAGCGCCGGCGCGTCGCGCGGGCTCGACAGGTGGGCCTGCGAGAGCAGGCGGCTGATGTTCGCGTAGCCGCGCGGCGTCTCGGCGAGCAGCGTGAGGTGCGTGGGCGGCGAGGCTGCGCCGTCGCTGCCGGGCGCGCCGCGCCCCGACGGGCGCCCGTCTGGGCGCAGCGTCATCTCCACGCCGATGATCGGCCGGACGCCCCACTCCTTCGCGGCCTGCGCGAACTCCATCGCGCCAGCCAGGTTGTCGTGGTCGGTGAGCGCAAGCGCCTCGTAGCCCAACGCGCGCGCGGCCAGCACCAGCTCCGCCGGGCTCGACGCGCCCTCGCGGAAGGAGAAGCAGCTATGGCAGTGCAGCTCGACGTACATCAGCCGTCCCGCTGCGCGTACCAGCGCCCGTCGATGCGGTCACGGAAGACGGCGAACGGGAGGCCGCCATCCAGCAGCAGGTCGAAGTACTCCCGCGCCACCGGCTCGGACGTCCACCAGCGGTCCTCGACCCGGTAGCGCTCGCGCACCTGGTCGACGGCGCGCCAGCGCCCCGGACGGGCCGTCTGGCCGCGGTGCTGGACGCGGCGGGGCGTGCCGTCGTCACCGGCCTCGACGCGTAGCGGTTGCGGGACGTTCAGGCGTCGTACGGTATCAGGACCGCCCGTTCCTCCGGATGTCGTGAGCATGGGTCCACCTCCACGGCGCGCCACACCACCGGCCGGCCGTAGCGGGCGCGGACCTGCTGGATGGCAGCGGCGAGCGACGCGATCTGCGGGCTGGCTTCCGCGATGAGCTTTGGCTGGCGCGCGGCCTCGCGGCCGATACCGCCCAGCGTAATCGCGAGCGTATCGACGGCCTCCGTCAGTTGAAGTGACGACAGCCGCGTCGTGAGGATGAACGCCATGCGCCCCTCGTCGGCGGTCGGCTCGCGGAACGTCTCCAGCCGCTCCCAGAGCAACCGATCCCCGGCGAGGGCTTGCAGGTGCATCGTGCGGGCGGCACGGCGGCCGAGCCTACCGGCGAGCCGCCTGAGCAACTGGCGGCCGGCCATGACCAGCGCCTCGCTCGCGACGACGGGGCCTTCGAACGTCAGCCGCTCGCGCAGCGACTCCTCTGTCCGGTGCGGCCGCAACGGTTCGCGGTCGATGCCGTGCGCCAGCTCCCACAGGCGCCGGCCGCCGCTGCCGCCGAACTGCGCTTCGACGGCCGTCTTCGGCAGCCCGGCGATGTCGCCCAGCGTGTGCAGGGCGAGCGTCTGCAGGTGCTCGATGGTCTCCGGCGCAGCCGGCAGCAGCGAGACGCTCTTGTCGCGCAGGAAGTCGCGCTCGCGGCCGCGCGGCACGACGCCGGCATCGCCCGGCGGACACAACGCCGCCGCGACGCGCGCGACGAACTTGCCCTCGGCGACCCCCACCGACGGCAGCAGGCCGGTCGCCTGTTGTACGACAGCGGCGATCTTCCCGGCGAGCGCGAAGGCGTCGGCGTCGAGGCCGCCGACGTCGACGTAGGCGCGCCCCTGTTCCGCCAGCTCGACCTGCGGCCCCACCTGTCCCAGCGCCTGCAGCATCGCCCCGGAGATCTCGCGGTAGAGCAGCAGGTTGGCGGGGACGCAGACGGCGCCCGGATACGCGGCGCGCGCCTGGCGCAGCGGCTGCCCGGGATGCACGCCGGTGGCGTTGGTCAGCTCAGGCGAGGCTTCGAGCACCCGGTTGCCGTCGTAGACGATGGCAGGCGCGCGCAGCAGCCGCGGGTCGAGCCGCGCCTCGACGGCGAGCGCAAAACGGGGGACGGAGACGCAGGCCAGGCGCATCGTGTGCTCCAGCGGCGTGCGGGGAGATACCAGCAGTCTAGTAGAACGAATGTGCTATAGCAAGGAGCCGCCTGGCCCTGGCTTCGCGCAGATTTCAGCGTGAACGCCCGATACGCATACGGCAGCCCGCGCGCCAACCGCGCCTCGCACCGCCCATCGTCCATCTTCCCGTGTCTGACCCGAGAGCGCGTCGATGGGACACGTAGCCGGGGTGGCGTATGCTGGCGCTGTGACCAAACGGATCGTCGTCGTCGGTGGCGGCATCGCGGGGCTGAGCGCGGCCTACACGCTGCAGAAGGACGGCTTCGACGTCCAGGTGCTCGAACGCGAGGGGACGCCGGGCGGCCGGATGCGCAGCGAGCGGCACGGCGAGTTCGTCGTCGACCGCGGCGCGCAGTTCGTGGCGAGCAGCTATCGCAACATGCGGGCGCTGGTCGATGAGCTTGGGCTCGCGGCGAAGGTGCGGCGTCTGAAAACCGGCCGCGGCGCGGTGCTGCGCGATGGCCGGTTCGTGTCCTCGGACTACGCGGGGCTCCGGGCGATCTGGAACGCGAAGGACCTGCGCCTGGAGAGCAAGCTGCGGCTGCCGCTGATCCTCTACGACCTGCGCCGCAACCGGCGCCTGCTCGACTTCTACGCGATCGAGAAGGCGGCGCCGATCGACGATGCGTCGGCGTACGACTGGGCCCTGCGCCGCTTCGGCCGCGAGGTGCTCGACTACATCATCGAGCCGCCGTTCGCATCGACGTTCACGGTGCTGCCGGAGCATCTCTCGCGGGCGTTCGTGCTGGCGACGGTCCAGTACCTGTTCTCGGGCTTCCGCCTGCACGCGTTCGAGGGGGGCAACGGCCTGTTGACGCAGACCCTGGCATCGAAGCTGCGCGTGCGCACCGGCGTCGAGGCGGCGCGGGTGGCGCAGACCGCCGACGCGGCGACGGTGACGCTGGCCGACGGCAGCACGGTCGATGCTGACGCGGCCGTCGTCGCGACGCCGGGCAGCCGCGTCGCGCGGTTGTGCGACACGCTGACGGCCGAAGAGCGGCGCTTCTTCGAGGGCGTGCGCTACGCGGCGAGCATCATCGTCTTCGTGATGACCGCGACGGCGGAGGCCGACCCGGGCGTGTACGGGGTGGGTATCAGCCGGCGTGAGGGCGTGCGCCTGTATGGACTGGCGATGGAGAACCCGAAGGATGGCGCGGTGCCGCCGGGGAAGACGATGTTCAACTGCGCCTTCAGCGAGGAGTACGCGGCGGAGCTGATGGGGCGCACGGACGGCGCAATCGTCGAGGCGCTGCACGGCGAGCTGCGCAAACTGCCGCTGCGCGGGCTCGACCGGACGGAGGCGCACGCCGTGCACCGCTGGCCGGAGCTGGTGCCGCAGTTCTACCCGGGCTACATCCGTTCGCTGGCGGCGTTCCAGCGGCGGCGCGAGCGGAGCGGCCGGCTCTTCTTCGCGGGCGACTATCTCGTGGCGCCGTATACGGAGGGGGCGCTGACGTCGGGCCTGCGGGCGGCGGCGGCGGTACGGGCGCGGTTCTCGGCGGGCGATGGATGAGCGAGACCGCGGACACGCATCGCATGGCCACCGGATCTGGGGCGGGACAGCGGTCTGCGCCCCGCAAGGAGCTGACGATCCACACGGACGGCGCCTGCCTCGGCAACCCGGGGCCGGGCGGATACGGCGTCATCCTCGACTACGGGGGCCACCGGCGGGAGCTGTCGGGGGGATACCGGCTGACGACCAACAACCGGATGGAGCTGACAGCGGCGGTCGAGGGGCTGGCGGCGCTGAAGGAGCCGTGCACGGTGACGCTGTACAGCGATTCGGCGTACGTCGTGCGGGGGATGTCGGAGGGCTGGGCGCGGCGCTGGCGGGCGAACGGCTGGCGCCGCGAGGGCCGGAAGCTGGCATCGAACCGGGACCTGTGGGCGCGGCTCCTCGATCTCTGCCAGGTGCACGATGTCACGTTCCGCTGGGTGCGGGGGCACGCGGGCAACCCCGACAATGAGCGATGCGACCAGCTCGCGGTCGCGGCCGCGCACCAGGCCGGGCTGCCTGCCGACCCGGGATACGAGGCATCGGTCGCCGGGCCGGGCGCGCGGGCGGACCGCGGCCTGTAGCGCGGGCCGGCGTCCCGCGCCACTGCGGCGATGTCCAACGCTGCGCACCGGCCCCAGTGGCGGCCGACGGTGATAGAATCAGCGCTACGATGCATGAGCGCGACGCGGCGCACGTGGGGGGACACCGCCTGGCCGACCGCCTGGCCGAGGCCGGGCGCGGCCACTTCGTGGGGCGGGCCAGCGAGCTCGACCTCTTTCGCGCGGCCCTGTCGGAGACGCCGGCGGGCGTTGCGGTGCTCCACATCTACGGGCCAGGCGGGATCGGCAAGACGGCGCTGCTCGCCCAGTACGCGCTGCTGGCGAGGGACGCGGGGCGGCCCACACTCCAACTGGACGGACGCGACGTGCAGGCGAGCACGCACGGTATCACGCACGCGCTCTCGCGGGCACTCGGCCTTGCCGACGGGACGGATCCCTCGCAGGCCCTTGGCGCACTGGATGGCCTGGTGCTGCTCATCGACACCTTCGAGGCCATCGCGCCCCTCGACGACTGGCTGCGCAGCGGGCTCTTTCCACTGCTACCGGCGAACAGCCTGACGGTGATTGCAGGGCGGAATGCTCCGGCCGAGGCGTGGCGCAGCGACCCGGGGTGGGGGGCGTTGACGCGCATCGTGCCGCTCCGCAATCTCGGGCCAGAGGAGACCCGCGTGCTGCTTTCCGCCCGCGGCGTGGCGAGCGACCAGCACGAGGCGATCCTCGGCTACACGTATGGCCAGCCGCTCGCCCTCTGCCTTGCGGCCGAGGTTGCGCTGCAGGGCAGGACGGCGGTCGATCTGGCGAGCGCGGGCGTCGACGTCGTGCAGCGGCTGCTGGAGCGTTTCGTGGCCGGCGTCCCGAGCGAGCGCCACAGGCGCGCGCTGGAGGCTTCCGCGATCGCGCGAAGGACGACGCAGCCGCTTCTGGCGAGCGCCCTGGATGTCGGAGACGCCGTCGCGTTCGGGCTGTTTGCGTGGCTCCTCGGCCTGCCGTTCATCGAACGAGACGCGCACGGCCTCTTCCCGCATGATCTCGTGCGCGAGGTGATCTTCGAGGACCTCCGCTGGCGGCATCCTGACCTGCTGCGCCAGCTCGTCAGGCGGATCAGCGCGGCCGAGGCGGGACGCTTCTTCGCGCATCGTGGCTATGAGCAGCACCAGGCGCTGTGGGCGCTGCTGTTCGTCACGCGGCACCACCCATCGATGCGCCCGTTCTACGATTGGACAGGGCTTGGCGACAACTACGCCGAGGAGGCCCGCCCCGCAGACCGGGCTGCGATCGTCGCGATGGTCGAACGGCACGAGGGGCCGGCATCGGCGCGCATCGCGAGCTACTGGTTCGACCGCCGGCCGCAGTGGTTCAGCGTCCTGCGTTCCGTCGGCGGCGAGCTGACGGGCTTCGTCGCCAACCTTGTCCTCGCCTGCGCGGACGAGGACGCCGCGGCCGTCGACCCCGCTGTGGGCGCGCTCTGGACGTACATCGAGCGCCACGGTCCCCTGCGGCCAGGCGAGCAGTTCAGCGTCGTGCGGTTCTGGATGGACCGGGAGGGGTACCAGAACCCGACGGCGTTCAACATGGGCGCAACCCTGTCCACATCGTCCTGGATGACAGAGGCGCGGCTCGCGTGGTCGTTCGTGGTGTTGCGCGAGCCGGAGTTCTGGCTCCCGATGTTTCGCTACGTCAACTTCCAGGGTGCGGAAGGCGCCGACATTGCGGTGGGGGGGCACCGCTACGGATCCGTCGCGCACGACTGGCGAGCGGAGCCGCCCATGGTCTGGTGGCGCGAGATGGTGGAGCGCCGGGAGGCGTTCCTCGTGTCGCGTGACGCGCCCAAGCCGCCAGAGACGGCGCCCGTGGTCGTGCTCTCCGAGCAGGCGTTCCGCGATGCCGTGCGCCGCGCGCTGCGCGACTACGCGCGGCCCGACGCGCTAGCGGCGAACCCGCTGATGCGCTCGCGGCTGGTGGTGGAAAGCGGTGGCGAGGCCGCCGCGCCTGCCGAGCTGCAGGCGCGGCTCAGGGCCGCTGTGGAGTCGCTGAACACCCATCCAAGGGATCAGAAGCTCTACCGCGCCGTCTGGCACACGTACATCGAGCCGGCGCCGACGCAGGAGATAGCGGCCGAGTGCCTTGACCTACCCTTCAGCACGTACCGGCGGCACCTGACCAGCGGCATCCAGCGCTGCACCGAGTGGCTCTGGCGCCGCGAACTCCACGGGCCACACCCCGAATAGCCGGCTCGCCGTCCCGGGCCCCCGTCCCGCACCCGCAGGCACACGCCGATCACGTTGGACGCGAGGTGCCAGAGATCGCTGACTCGCCGTCGCCACCTCGCGGGTTGGCCGCGCGAAACGTCAAGCGCCGCAGATGAGCATTGATCGAGCAATTCTTGAGCAAGCGTTGGGCTGTTGTCCGGGAGCGCGGCGGTGGGAAGCTTGCATCCGGCACCCGCGCCTGATGGATTGCGTTCCACATCTGCACGGATCGCAGGAGAGGAGGTTGTTGCCCATAGAACACAACGCAGTCGAAAGAACGACGACGCGTGACGCGCGCAGCGCGGCGCGCCGCATCCCCAGGTGCTCCCGGCGCGCTGCCGCAGCCGTCTGAAGGTGAAGAAAGGCAGGATCAAGTTGAGGATCTGGAAAGTCATCGCATCACTGGTGGTCGTCGGCGTCCTCGCCAGCGCCGCCTTTGCCAGCGCGGCCATGCTCAACATCAACCCCGGGGGCCTGCAGGCCGGCAACGCCCTCATCCGCGGCTGCCAGGGAGACGTGCCGGTCAACGTGACCTACGGCACGCACTACAACAACGTCATCGGGTTCATGGCGGTGGACACGGTCACGGTGTCGGGGATTGACCCGGCCTGCATCTCGCCTGCTGGCGCTCCAGCGCACACGATTCAGGTGGTCTTGACGTTCGGCCCGCCAGCCATCTGCGCGCCGGTCTGCTCGCAAGACCTTGGGACGGTGCCGATCACCGCGTCCCCTGTCGTGTACAGCATCCCGCCCGCACTGCAGCCGAGCGCCACGAACCTGACCGACGTGCACGTGGTGATCAAGTAGCGCGAAGAGAGCGCATCGTGGCCGGGGGGCCGTTGGCACGGCGCCGGCGGCCGCCCGCCCCAGCGTAAGGAGGTGCGCGGTGCGGATCTGGAAGCTCATCGCATCGCTCGTGGTGGTTGGCGTCCTGGCCAGCGCGGCGTTCGCTAGCGCGGCGCTGCTCAACGTCACCAGCCAAGGGCTGCAAGCCGGCGGCGTCGATATCAGCGGCTGCCAGGGCGCCGCGCCTGTCGATGTCACCTTCACGAAGCACTGGGACGGCTCCGTCTCAGCCTTCATCGTTGACGCCGCGAACGTCAACGGCCTGGCGCCGGCCTGTATGGCGTCGCCGCTGGCGGGCGCGCACAGCGTCTACCTCGTGCTGACGCTCGCCCCGCCGGCGGGCGCCTTCATCGACCTCGGATCGCAGACGATCAGCGGCCCGACCGTCACGTTCCCCATTCCGGCGTCGCAAAAGCCGGACGCGGCGAACCTGACGGACGTGCACGTACTGATCAAGTAGCAGACGGGGGCGCATGGCACGCATCGGCCGGCTTATCATGCTGAAGGCCCTGCCCGCGCTGGTCGGCATCGCCTTGGCGGCGGCGTGGTTCGTCGTCTTCCGGCCAGCCTCGCTCGGCGGCCCGGCGTCGTACGTGATCGTCGCCGGCCGCAGCATGGAGTCGACGCTGTGGATGCACGACCTTGCGATCGTCCGCAGGCAGGACACGTACCGCGTCGGCGACGTGATCGCCTTTCGCGTGCCGGAGGGCGAGGTGATCCACCGCATCGTCGGCGGCGACGCGGCGCAGGGCTTCGTCACGCAGGGCGATAACAACCCGTCGCCGGATCTCTGGCGCCCGCGCCCCGCGCAGGTCGAGGGCGCGGTGTGGGCGCGCGTGCCGGCGGGCGGCCGCGTCATCGAGTTCCTGCGCCAGCCGGTGAACGCCGCGATCGCGGTGAGCAGCCTCGCGGCGCTCTGGCTGCTGCTGCGGGGCGAGACGGGGCCGCGGCGGAGAGACGCAGCGGGCGATGCGGCCGCGCGCGTCGCCGGCGAGCGGAGCAGCGCGCCACGTACGCGGTGAGACGGCGTATGCCGTCCGGTCGGGACCGGTAGCCGTCAGCCTCGGGCGACGGGCGCAGGTCAGCGGTCGTCGATGGGGACGTACTTGAGGTGGCGGGGGCCGGTGTACTCGAGCAGCGGACGGATGAGGACGTTGTCCTCGTACTGCTCCAGGACGTTGGCGATCCAGCCGGGCATGCGGCCGACGGCGAACATCGGGATGAACTGCTCGTCGGGGATGCCGAGGAGCGAGTAGACGGCGCCGGCGTAGAAGTCGACGTTGGGGTAGATGCCCTTCGCGCGGTAGGGCTCCATCGCCTTCTCGATCTGCTGGAGCACCTGGAACCAGCGGTCGTTGCCCATCTTGTGGCCGAGGTCGCGGGCGACGCCGCGCAGCTCGAGGGCGCGCGGGTCGTCGGTCTTGTAGACGCGGTGGCCGAAGCCCATCACCTTCTCGCCGGCCTCGATCTTCTCGCGGATGTACTCGACGGCCTTGTCGGGGTCGCCGATCTCCTCGACGGTCTTCTGCACGGCCTCGGCGGCGCCGCCGTGCAGCGGGCCCTTGAGCGTGGCGATGGCGGCGACGATCGCGGAGCCGAGGTCGGCAGCGGTGCCGGCGGCGACGCGGGCGGCGAACGTCGACGCGTTCGAGCTGTGCTCGGCGTGCAGGACGAGGTCGAGGTCGATGATCTTCGCGTCTTCGCGCGAGGGCTCCTTCCCGAACATCATGTAGAGGAAGTTGGCGGCGTGGCTCAGGTCGTCGCGCGGCGCGACGGGGTCGAGGCCCAGACGCTGGCGGTGCATGGTGGCGACGATCGTCGCGACCTGCGAGATGAGCTTGATGCCGGCGGGGAGGCCGACCTCGACGGTGGCCTCGTGGCTGTTCTCGTCGAGCGCGACGGCGGCGGAGACGGCCGTCCGCAGGATGTCCATCGGGTGGGCGGCCTTGACGCGCTCCATGATCTCGATGACGGACTCCGGGATGTGGCGCGCGGACTTCAACGCGCCCTCGAAGGCGCGCAGCTCGTCGCGCTTCGGGAGCTTGCCGTAGAGCAGCAGGTACGCGACCTCCTCGAAGGACGCGTGCTGCGCGAGGTCGTGGATGTTGTAGCCGCGGTAGACGAGCTTGCCGGCATCGCCATCGATGAGGCAGATGCGCGACTCGTCGAGTACGACGCCCTTGAGGCCGGTGCCGCTGCTCATGGGGAGTTGCTCCTTCGCTCCGGCGCCGCATCCGTGCCGCCCTGGCCACCGTCTGCGACGCCCCGCATAGTATTCGGGCGGTCAATCGTGTCGATAGAGCCCTTGAATGGTACCACGGGCAGGTCGGACGTCGGGCGGGCAGAGGCGCGGCAAGCGGCAGGGGGCGCGACGGGTCGCTGTGCGCTGGGGCGCGGCAAGCAGCGGGGGGCGCGACGGGTCGTCGTGCGCTGGGGCGCGGCAAGCAGCGCCCCTACAGGGGGGTGCGGCGGAGATCCGCGGGGATGGCATCGACGCTCGCCGCGGGACCTTCGAACAGGCGGGCGTAGAGGGACGAGACGGCGTCGGCGACGTTCGCCCAGCGGAAGCGCTCGACGGCTTCGCGCGCGGCGCGGCCGAAGGAGGCACGCAGCTCGTCGTTGCCGAGCAGCAGTTCGAGGCGCTCGGCGAACGGCTCCGGGCAGCGCCACGAGATCAGGTAGCCGGTCTCGCCGTCGCGGACCGTGCTGGCGAGGCCGCCGACGCGGGACGCGACGACGGGCGTCCCGCACGCCATCGACTCGACCGCGACCATGCCGAAGCTCTCGTAGTACGAGGGCACGACGCAGACGTCTGCGGCGTTGTAGTAGAGCGGCAGCTCTTCGTGGGCGACGGCGCCGACGAAGGCAATGTGGTGGTCGACACCGAGGTGCGTCGCGAGCGAGCGGAGCTGCGCCACTTCGGCCGCCGTCCGGGAGTCGCCGCCGACGATGAGCACGCGGAAGTTCTCGTCGTCATGGAGCTGCGCGGCGGCGCCGATCAGCACGTCGATCCCCTTGAGCGGCTCGATGCGGCCGACGAAGAGGATGATGCGCTCGCCGTCGCGCAGGCGCAGGCGGCGCCGCGCCGCGTCCTTGTCCATCGGCGTGAAGAGGTCGAGGTCGACGCCGCAGGGCACGACGCTGACGCGCGAGCCATCAACGCCGTAGAACGACGCGAGCAACTGCCGCTCGTGCTCGCTGGCGACGACGATGGCATCGGCCGATGCGGCGATGGCGCGCTCGGCGTCGATGCGGCGCGCGGTCTCGTGCTCGGTGATGCGCGCGCGGTTCTTCACCTCGCCGAGCGTGTGGAACATCGCGACGTGCCGCGCGCCCCAGCGCCGCGCGAGCGGCGCGCCGACGGCGCCGGACATCCAGTAGTGGCTGTGGACGATGTCGTACGCGAGCCCCTCGCGCGCGGCGAACGCGCGCACGCCATCCTCGAACTCCGGGAGGTGCGCGGCGATCGCGTCCTTCTCGATCATTTCCGCCGGGCCCGCGTCGATGTTGACCACGCGGGCGTTCGGGCCGATGGGCTGCGTCTCGGGCGCCTGCGGCGAGGTGCGGCGCGTGAAGACATCGACAGCGTAGCCGCGCGCGCCGAGCTCGCGGCTGAGCTCGCGGACATAGACGTTCATGCCGCCGGTCTCGCGTCCGCCGGGGGCGGCGAGCGGGGAGGTGTGCACGCTCAGCACCGCGATGCGGCGCCCGGCAGCCGCGGGCTTCGTGTGGTGCTTCAGCATCGTCATCGCGTCAGGACCAGGTGGTACACCGGCTGATCCGTGCCTCCCAGGTCGTACTTGTAGCTCTCATCTCCCCGCAAGAAGTCTACGCACGTGCGGCCGGATTCGATCGCGTCCTTGACGAGCAGCGCCTTCGACATGAGGCCGACCGCGTAGTGCGCGTACTGGGGGTCGTAGCCACTATTGTACATGTACAGCACGCCCCCGAGATCGAAATTGAGCACGGCGGCGACGGGCTGGCCGTCGAGCGTCAAGAGATAGAAGCGGAGCATGCTCTCTTCCGCCATCACGCGCACCATCTCGCGGAAGAACGCCTCCATGCCGGGGCGGGCGAGGAACTCCTCCTTGTGGTGGGAGCTCAGGCGCATGAGGTGGAAGAGCGTGTCGAGCAGGCCGGACGCCTCGTCGGGGGCCGTCACGACACGGAGGGCGATGTCGCCGCCGGAGCCGAGGCGGCGCAGCTTGCGGCGCAGCTCGTGGCGGTCCTTCTTCGAGAGCCGCCCGAGGTACTCCTCCCACGTGGCCGGCAGCTCGACACACGGCGAGAGCGCCTCATGCTCGCGCGTGCAGGTGAAGCCGGCGGCGCCGGCGCCGGAGACGGCAACCAGCGTGGGCGACCCGATGCGGATGCCACGCATGTCCAGCGTGCGGACGCCGTCAGCGGCCAGCTCATCGAGCAGCCGCGCGAAAAACGCCGCCTCGAACCCCGGCGTCACGACGACGTCCATGTAGTCGCAGATCGAGTAGTGGCCGACGAGCTCGGCGCGGTCGCCCTCCACGAGCAGCGGCGCCACGCCGATCAGCCGCTCGCCGTCACGGGCGGTGAGGACCCGTAGCCGCCGGTCGCCCTGGAAGTGGTCGAGCCAGACGCGCTGCCAGGCGGGCGTGACGAACGGCACCGGCAGCGCCGTCTGCGCGAGGAGCCCGGCCCACTCGCCACGGACGCGGTCGAAGGCCTCGTCGCGGAGCGCGAGCGAGGTCACGAGCCGCGCACCAGTGACAGAAACTCGGCGCGCGTAACCGCGTTCTTGCGAAAAGCGCCTCGCGTCGCCGAGGTGACCATGCGGCTGCCGGGCTTCTGGATGCCGCGCGCCGTCATGCAGAGGTGCTCTGCCTCGATGACGACGGCGACACCGTCCGGCTGGAGGACATCCATGATGGCGTCGGCGATCTGGCCGGTCAGGAGTTCCTGGAGCTGGGGGCGGCGCGCGTAGCCCTCGACGAGGCGCGCGAGCTTGCTCAGGCCGACGACGCGCCCATCGGGCAGGTAGCCGACGGCGGCGACGCCGTGGAACGGCATGAAGTGATGCTCGCAGACGCTGTAGAACGGGATGTCCTTGAGCACGATCATCTCGTCGTGGGCGACGTCGAAGCCAACGGCGAGGTAGTCGCGCGGGTCGATGCGCAGCCCCTCGAACAGCTCTTCGTACATCCGCGCGACGCGTGCGGGCGTGTCGAGCAGCCCCTGGCGGCCCGGGTCCTCGCCGACGGCCTCGATGATCTCGCGGATCGCGTGCGCGATGCGGTCCGCGGCGAACGGCGGCGCCGTGTGGTCGATGTCGCGGAGTCGGTCAGCGGCCATGTCCAAGGATACCGTCCGGCGCGGTGATGGGCGCACGATGGAATGCACCGCTATACAAAGGTTAGCAGGGGTGCCTGCGGGGGACAACGGAGACAAGCGACAGCAGACAGCAAACAGCAAACAGCACATGGCAAACAGCAGACGCCGTGCAGCCGCACCGCGGCACGGGGTGGGAGGCACGGCGCACGGCAGACGGCAGGCGCCGGACGGCAGACTGTCGGCCGGCAGCATCGCGCTCGTGGCCCCCTGTCCTCTGTCGTCTGTAGTCTGTCCTCTATCGTCACAAGGTCTGTTAGCCTTCCGCGATGACAAGCGTTTCCGGGCTGCCGTCCGACGCCGCCGGCGTGCGCGGGATCACGTTCGCGACGTGGCTCCACGACACGGTGCCGATGCCCGACGCGATCGCCGGCCGGTTGCGGGCGCTGGAGGGAGACGTGAGCCCAACCCTGAGCGAGCTGCGCGCCGCGCTCGGGTTCGGCCTCGACCTCTCGGACGTGTGGGCGGCGTATGAAGGACGGGCGGCGGACTTCATGCGGTCGCAGGAGGACGCGTCGCTCGCGGCGCTGCTCGACGCGCTGTGGCGCGCGGTGCGCGGCACGCGCGTGGTGCAGGCGCGGATCAGCGCCGGCGGCGACCCGCAGGCCGCGCGCGAGCGCGGGCCGATCGCGCTGCGGGAGGGCGAGCGGCTCGCGCTGCTCGTGGTCGCGTCAAACGAGACGGACGCGGATGCCGAGTTCTCGGCGGAAGCGCGCGGCGAGGGCATCGGCATGGCCGTGGCGCGGCGCCGCGCCGGCGCGCTGCTGCTCGACGCGGGGCCGCTGCCCGCGGGGTCGTACCTGCTGCCGCTGATGCTCGTCGCCAACGGGCGCGTAACGACGCTCGACCTGCCCATCGAGTGCGCGGCGTCGGGCACGCTCACCGTGCGGATCGTCGATGACGCATCGGGCGAGCCCGTGGCCGCGCGGGTGTACTGCGCGGACGACGCCGGACCGGTGGCACCCGCAGGCGTGACGCTGCGCCGCGACCGGCACGGCAACGCCTGGTTCCATGCCGAAGGCGGCTTCGAGGCAACGGCCGCGGGTCGCGCGCGCGTGCGCGTCGTGCGCGGTATCGAGTACGAGCCGGTCGAGCTCGGCGTCAGCGTGCGGTCGGAGGCGCTGACGGCGGAGGACGTCCGCTTGCGGCGCTGGTCCCACATGGAGGCGGACGGCTGGCGCAGCGGTGACGTCCACGTGCACCTGCACTACGGCGGTGAGCTGGCGCTGACGCCGGAAGACGCGGCGCTGGCGCAGCGCGCCGAGGACCTGCACGTCCTCCACATGATGGTCGCGAACTGCAACGATGGCGCGCGCGTCCTCGACCGCGAGTTCTTCGCGGGCGCACCGCACGCCCTGAGCGACGGCGAGCACATCCTGCAGTGGGGCGAGGAGTTCCGCAACGCCCTCTACGGCCACATGTGCCTGTTCGGTATCGATGCGCTCGCCGAGCCGATCTGCACGGGAGTGGCGTTCAGCGCGCACCCGCACGATTCGCCGGCGAACGCCGCGATCGCCGCGTCGGCGCGCGCGGCGGGCGGCACGGTGAGCTACGCACACCCCGTGCTGGAGGACAGCATCGACCTGGACCGCATGTTCTCGGTGGCGCGGACGGTAGAGGCGAAGGAGCTGCCGGTCGACGCGGCGCTCGGGCGCATCGACGCCGTGGACATCATGTCGTACCCGGGGAAGGACATGGACACGGCGCGCCTCTGGTACCGGCTGCTCAACTGCGGTCTGCGGCTGGCGGCGACGGCGGGCACGGACACCTTTATGAACATGGACGACTCGTCGGAGCTGCTGGCGATGCACAGCCGGTGCTTCAGCAGCCCGCCGGGCGGCGCCCGCGTCTTCGTGCGCGTCGACGGCGGGCTGACGACCGGGGCGTGGTGCGCCGGTGTGCGGCGCGGCGAGACGTTCGTGACGAACGCGCCGATGCTGGACTTGCGCGTCAACGGGCGCGGCATCGGCTCCGAGCTACGGGTGCGCGCCGGCGATGCGCTGCGGGTCGAGGCGTCGGCGGGGTCGTACGCGCCGATGGAGCGCATCGAGCTGGTCATCAACGGCGAGGCGGTCGCATCGGCCGATGCGACGGACGGTGGCCGCTACGCGCGGCTCACGCACGAGGTCGTCACGCGCGAGAGCTGCTGGGTCGCGCTGCGCGCGATGGGCCCGGTGCACGACCTCGTGCTCGGCGACGCCTTGTTCGCGCACACGAGCCCCATCTACGTGACGGTCGACGGCGCGCCGGTCGCGCGGGCCGAGGACGCGGCGTACTTCGTCGAATGGATCGAGCGCCTGATCGCGATGACGCGCGCGGAGGGCCGCTTCGTCTCGGAGGCGCAAATGGACGATGTGCTGGCGGTCTTCCGCGAGGGGCAGGCGTACTATCGAGCGCGTGCGCGGCAAGGCGCGCGTTAGCCCGCCAGTAGGGGCGCTGCTTGCCGCGCCCGCCGCTCGGGTGTTGCACGAAATGGAGTACAGGTGACGGACGCCGAATCGACGCACAACCGACGGTCGATCCGTCTTCCTGAATACGACTATGCGCAACCCGGCGCGTATTTCTTCACAATTGTGACCCGTGGCCGCGTGCCGCTGTTCGGTCAGATCGTGAACGACGAGATGCGCCCGAGCGCCGCGGGGCTCGCCGTGCACATGGTGTGGGATGCGCTTACAGCACGGTTCAGCATGATCGAGACGGACGCGTTCGTGGTGATGCCGAATCATGTGCACGGGGTGATCTTCATCAGCGATGATGGGACGCGAGACGGCGCGGGCGCGGCACGCGACGCCGGGGGCGCGGCCAACGGCGGTGCGGGCGGCACCGGGGGC
>JAGWOC010000150.1 GCA_028872875.1 Chloroflexota bacterium
AGCGCCCGTGCCGCTCGGCCCGAGCATCAGCGAGAACATCCGCGAGCTGTCCGCGGCCCACCACGACGACCCCGCGTGGCCGCACCGCCGGATCGTCGCGGCCGCAGCACGCGGGGCGCGCGCTCAGCGCGATCCAGAACTGATCCGTGCGGAGACGGCGGACGAGCGGCGACGGCGCATGGCCGAGACACGCGAGGCATATCGGCGCGACCGCGCCATCACGCCACGACAACGGGTAGCCACGGTCGAACTGTGGAAGGCCATCTACCAGCTCGGCGACTGGCTCACCCCGCCCGATCACGCACCGGCGGGCAGCGGCCGGTATCAGCCCGACCCCGCACTCGTCGACGAGTCGCTCGCCGAGATCGACAAGCTGCTGCCGATCATCCCGCGCAATCACGCCGTGCAACAGCTCGATGCGATCCGCATCCGCGCGCTGCGTCAGCATGAGACGGACGAGGCCATCCTCGCCGCCGGCGTCGGCACTCCGCCGCCCGGCAAGGACGCAGCGCACCTCGCGCAGCACCGCGAGGAGCGCATGCACACGGCGCGGAACGCGCTGCTCCACAACGACGGCATCCTCAAGGCCGTCGCTATGGTCCGCGAGCGGATCGGCGGTAAGGCGCAGCGCATCCGTCCCGAGCTCGTGCTGGCCTCGACGTTCGTCGACTCGACGGACGTGCCGCCGGCCGACATCATCGCGAAGATGATCGACCAGCGGGAGCGCGCGATCGTCTACGACACGGGGAACCAGCCGCGGCGCAACAAGGCGAACGCCGCGCTTCAGCGCGAGCTCGGGCAACTGCTGGCGCTGCGCAGCATGCGCCGGTCGCTCGACGCCAGCGGCGGCGACCCCTTCGTGCTCTTCGACGACATGGCCGAGGACGCCGACATGGCCGGCCACGCGCTCGAGCTGCGCGACAGCCCCCAGATGCGCGCACGGGTGCAGAACCAGCCGCCGCTCCGGCGCGAGCTCAATCGCACCGGCTTCGCCGACGTGCCGCTCGACTCGCTGCGGGTGTACGAGCAGACGCTCCGGGCCGCTCTTGCGTCCGCAGTCCTCGAGGACCGTGAGCCGGCGAGGGAAGGCGAGGCCGCTGGGCAGACGATTGCAGACGCACCGACGGTGCCACCGGAGTACCTGACGGACAATCCGTCACTCGTGCGGTTCATCGACCGCGAGGGCCGGTGGATCGGCGGCACCGATCGCTACTTCGAGCACGAGCGCGTGGCGCGCGCCATCCTCCCCGATGCCCCCGACTCGTACGGGCGTGGCCGCCGCCCGCTCGGCATCGCCCCCCTCTACGCGCTCACACAGGACTACGGATGGGTGCGCTACCTTCAGACATCGGCGCGCGGTCCGCTCGTCGATGCCTACCGTCCACTGACCGAAGCGCAGGTGCGCGCACTCGGACGGCTGACGCGGGAGTCGCCGGTGCCGGGGCTCACATACGATCTGCACCCCACGCCGACGCAGTACGTGTCCGGCACAGTTGAGACGTTCGGCGAGTTCGTTGACGTGTTGCGGCGGGAGCACATGGCGCCAGCGAACACAGCGAGCCCGCAGACCGCATCGCCCGTCGAGTACGACGAGGACGGCATGATCGCGCTGCTCGACGAGCCCGAGCCGCCCACCGGGAAGCCACGCCAGCGGCGCGCCGCGGCGGAAGCCGCGGCGACGGCGCCTGAGTCCGAGCCCGTGCACCTGCGCGCCATCGCCGTCGCCGAGGCGGCCGCGAACGATCCGGCGGTGCCAGCGGACCGGCGCGTCGCCGTCTTCGAGCGCGAGCTCGTCGCGGCCCTCGACCCCGAGGCGTCGCCGCTCGACAGCGCGCGCCGACTCATGGACGACGCCCGCGCCGACCGTGACCGCATCCAGCTCGCCTACGTCCGCGCACCCTCTCGCGAATCGCGAGTCGCGGTCGAGGATGCGACTGCCCGTTACGAGGACGCGGCCAGGGCCTACGATG
>JAGWOC010000151.1 GCA_028872875.1 Chloroflexota bacterium
GTGGGTCAGGGGGCGACCTGGCGCCGGCGTGCCGCGGCGGCCGCTGCGGCCCCGCCCCGCCCTTCGACGGCGGGCGGCCACTTGGCCTCGATCCAGATGAGCAGCGCGCCGGCGACGTAGATCGAGCTGAACGTGCCGGTGAAGATGCCGAACGCCATGATCCAGGAGAACGGCCGGATGACCTCGCCGGCGAAGAAGAGCAGCGCCAGCGTGGCGGTGAGGGTCGTGACGTGGGTCAGCACCGAGCGCGGCAGCGTCTCGTTGATGGCGCGGTTGACCGTGTCGCGGAACGGCTCCTTGCGCTGCTTGCGCAGGTCCTCGCGGACGCGGTCGAAGATGATGATCGTGTCGTTCAGCGAGTAGCCGATCACGGTGAGGATGGCGGCGACGACGGTGAGCGAGATCTCCAGGCGCAGCATGGCGAGGAAGGCCAGTGTGGTGAAGATGTCGTGCGCCGTGGCGACGACGGCGGCCACGCCGAACCGCCACTCGAACCGGATGGCGAGGTAGACCAGCGTCACGAGGAACGAGATCGCGACGGCGATCATGGCGTTGCGGCGCAGCTCGGCGCCGACCTGCGGGCCGACGTACTGCGACGACAGCACGCGGACCTGCGAGGTGTCGCCGAACTGGGCGTGGAGCGCGGCCGCGATCTGCGTCGCGGTGCTGTCGGTGGACGTCGCACTGACCGCGGCGCCGCTCTTGGGCTGGGCGTTGATCGTGTACGCGGTGGGCGACCCGAACTGCTGGATCGTGGAGCCCGCGAACCCGGCCCCGTCGACCGTGGACCGGATGGCGTCGGGGTTGGGCGCCTTGGCGAACTCGACCTGCATCGTGGTGCCGCCGGTGAACTCGATGCTGTACCGGGCGCCGCGGATGAGGAGCGCCGTGAGCCCGACCACGATGAACGCGATCGTGATCACGGCGGCGCGCCGCCAGTACTTGATGAAGTCGTAGGTGGTGTTGTGGAAAATGCGCAGCATCTAGATGCTCAGCGTCTGGGCGCCGCGCGAGCGGTTCAGCCACAGGAGGAAGAAGGTTCGGACGACGAAGATGGCGGCGACCATGGACGCCACGACGCCCGCGATGAGCGTCACGGCGAACCCGCGCACCGGCCCGCTGCCCCACTGGTAGAGCACCGACGCGGTGAGGATCGTGGAGACGTTGGAGTCCACGATGGCCGGCATGGCGTGGCGGAAGCCCTCGTCAATCGCCGTGCGGACGGTCTTGCCGCGGTCGAGCTCCTCACGCATGCGCTCGAATACGAGCACGTTGGCGTCGACCGCGATGCCGATCGACAGCACGAGACCGGCCAGTCCCGGCAAGGTGAGCACGGCGTCGAACCCGGCCAGCGCGGCGAGGGTGTACAGCACGTAGATCGCCAGGCCGCACACGGCGAGGAGGCCGGAGAACCGGTAGTACACCGTCATGATCAGCACGATCAGGACGAGGGCGATGATCCCGGCCCGGAACCCCTTGTTGATCGAGTCCTTGCCGAGGCGCGGGCCGATGACGACGGACTCGGCCACCTTGAGCGGCACGGGGAGCGCGCCGGCGCGGAGCACGAGCGACAGGTCCTGGGCCGCCGAGAGGTCCTTGCCGCCCATCGTGATCTGGCCGCGGGTGCCGATCGCGCCCTGGATGACGGGCGGCTGGCCCATCACCCGGTTGTCGAGCACGATCGCCATGTAGTTGCCGATGTTCTTGGCCGTCTCGTTGCGGAACCGGCGGCCGCCCTCGTTGTTGAGCGTGAACTCGACCACGGTGCCGTCGGTCGGGCTCTGCGAGGGCCGGGCGTCGTTGATGTACTGCCCGGTGATGATCGCCTTGTCGTCGGTCACGTACAGCGCACGGTACCACTGCGCGCCGATCTGGGCCGAGTCGGTGCCCCACAGGATGCGCTTGCCGGGCGGGACCGCGTCCTTGATCGCCGGCAGCTGGAGCGCCGTCTCGATCGTCG
>JAGWOC010000152.1 GCA_028872875.1 Chloroflexota bacterium
AGCGACCACGACCGCCTGGCCACGACGGCCGGCCGCAACGCGCAGCTTTCGCTGCACACGGGGCTGCGCCTGCCGTGGGGCATCGTCGTCGACGCCGCCACGCGCCGCGTCGCCACGCGCAACTGGATTCGCCGCGCCGACCAGTCGCAGGGCGTGGTGGACGGCGAACAGGTCACGCTCCCCGACCTCACCCTGCGCGGCACCATGCACCCGCGGGCGCTCGAGAACGTCGTCACGACCATCGGCTGGACGGCGCGCGTGGCGCTCACGCGGCAGCGGTCGGCGGTGCCGGGGTCCGCCGCCGGCACCCCCGGCGACATTCGCACGTCGCGCGTGCTGAGTTATCCGCTCGGCGCGAACGTCGAATTCGCCGACCAGGGACGGCTCCGCGCGTCGTTCAACGTCAGCACCACCTACCGCCTCGACTCGCTTCCCGGCACGATCGCCGACAGCAAGGCCCGCGAAATGAACGCCGACGTGTCGCGCACGTTTCCGCTCCCCCTTTCGTGGCAGATGCGCAGCCCGCTGCGGACGCGGTTCGGCTGGCAGCAGCAGTCCGCGACGACGTGGTTGATCAACGACCTCGTCACCGGCGCCCGGAGCCGCCTCGCCGACAACGGCCGCCGCTCGATTAGCTTGAATGCCGACACCGACGTCGCCGAGAACCTGACGTTCTCGCTGCAGGGCGCCCACATCACGACGTTCGACAACAACCTCAACCGGCGGTTCACGCAGATCGTGTTCTCGACGGTGCTGCAGATCGCGTTCTTCGCGGGAGAGCTTCGATGAAACGGTGGTCCCGATCGTCCCTGGCGCTGTTGTCCGTCGTCGCCGTGGCCGTCGCCGCAGGGGTCATCGCCTGTGGCGGCGACAAGACGCCGCAGGCGACGGCGAAGACGCCGTTCAACGGCGACTCGGCGCTCAGCTATGCCCGCCAGACGGTGGCGTTCGGTCCCCGCATTCCGGGCACCGAGGCGGCGCGCAAGGCCGGCGACTGGATGGTGGCGCGGCTGCGCGCGACGGCCGACACGGTCATCGAACAGAAGTGGACGCACACCACGCAGAAAGGGGAGAAACTCCCCCTGCGCAACATCCTCGCCCGCTTCCGTCCCAACGAGAAGAATCGCGTGCTCTACCTGACGCACTGGGACACGCGGCCAAAAGCCGATGCCGATCCGATCGCCGCCAATCGCACCAAGCCGTTCGACGGAGCCAACGACGGCGCGAGCGGCGTCGGACTCTTTCTCGCGCTCGCCGACCAGCTGAAGAAGACGCCGCCCGCCTACGGTGTGGACCTGCTGCTCGTGGACGGCGAGGACTGGGGCACGTTCGGCCCCCCCGACATCGACGTGCTGATCGGGTCGGAGTACTTCGCCGCGCACCTCCCCGAACCGGGGTACAAGCCCCTCTTCGGCGTGCTCTTCGACATGATCGGCGACAAGGAACTCGAGATCAAGCAGGAACCGAACTCGATCGACGCGGCACCCGAGGTGGTACAGCGCGTGTGGTCGACGGCCAAGGACCTCGGCTACGAATCGACCTTCGTGCCGCGCGCCGGCGACTACCCCATCACCGACGACCACATCCCGCTCATCAAGGCCGGCCTGCGCGTCATCGACGTGATCGACCTCGAGTATCCCGACCACGAGGCGGTGATGGCCGGGCAGTCGTATCATCACGCCACGAGCGACACGATGGACAAGATCTCGGCGAAGTCGCTGAAGATCGTCGGCGACGTGGCATTGACGCTGGTGCGCCCGTAGCGGCGTCAGGAGACGCCGGGGGCGCGCGTCGGTGCCTCCGCGCGCGATCGCGGCGGCACGAATCGCTCCGCCTCGCGACGCGGCGATGACGGACGCCGCCGTCGCCGGCCGTATCGTGCCCCCATGCCGACCACGGGTGAACGCCGCGCCCTGATCTTCCTTGCCAGCCTCGCCGCGCTCGGCGTGGCTG
>JAGWOC010000153.1 GCA_028872875.1 Chloroflexota bacterium
GAGCTGGTGGCCGGCGCTCGCGCTCGCCGGCGCGGCCCTGACCCTCGCCGGCACCCGCCGCGCGCTGAAACGCGTGCGGTAGGGTCACGCATCGGCACGACAGAAGCGGCGCCCCGCAAGGGCGCCGCTTCTTCCTCCCCGCGGCTGGAGCGGTGCGGAGGAGCTGAAGCTCCGGGGCTGCGGGTTGGCGGCGACGAGCGGCGGCGGGTTGCGCGGGGCATCGCGCCAGAGCGGACCTGAAGCTCCGCCGCTACGACGCGGTGCTGGCGACGCGGCGCGGGTATGGAGCGGAAACGCCCGCACGGACGCGCGCGGAGTTGAAGCCCTGCGGCTATGGATTCGGGAACAGCCGCAGCCGCCCGCCGTACACCGGGTCCGGCCCCGCGCTTGCCGCCACCCTGGCGACCGCCGCCGCGGCGCTCTGATGCGCGACGAACAGCGCCCGCAGCAGCGCCATCGTCGCCGCGTCCGTGTGCTGCGCCGTGACGTCGCTGTCCCAGCCGATGAACCGGCGCACGCCGCGCGCCTGGAACGCGCTCGCCAGCGTGGGCGTGCTCAGGCCGTCGCAGCCCATCAGCAGCAGCGTCGCCCCGTCGAACCGCCCGCGCATGTCGGCCGTCACGAAGCCCGGCGCGATGCCGAACGTCGGGCCGGGGGCGCCGTTGTAGAGCCCGACGTCGACCACGCTCCGGGCCTGCAGCTCGACGTGCGCCGTCGTGGTGTAGGGCTCGGTCGTGAACAGGCCGACCTGCCGGAGGACGCGCGGCGCGCCCGTCACCGGGTCGCGAAAGCCGCGGTTGCCGTACGAGTGGCTGCGCAGCAGCAGGAAGGAGTAGCCGTGGCTCGGCAGGTCGCGATAGAAGTCCACCGTCACGTCCTTGGCCGGCACGTAGTCGACGCGATACCCCGCCGCGTCGAGCAGCGCCGTCGCGTCGCGCACGAACGCCGGGTTCGGGTCCGTTGAGGCGAGCTGGTCGATGATCACCGCGCGCGGCGGCCCGCCGCCGCCCCGGTGGCCGTACGCGAAGGAGCCCGCCCCGATGCCGAGCCCCAGGACGGCGGCAAGCGCCACCGCCCACCACGCCCGTCTGGCCCAGGCCGCTATCCGCCAGCAACTCGACATAAGCGCGGCCTCACCAACATCCAACCTCGAACATCCAACCTCGCGCCGGGCCTCACCCTCCTCCATCATACGCCTCCCCTCCCACCTCCGGCCTCCTCCTACCGCCCGAACCGAGGGTGTTCCCTGATGTAAAACCGCCCAACCCCCGGTTAACCTTTCCCCCGTCCCGGGCGTTCTACAGCGTGGAGCCCCCTGCGAGGGGTTCTGCGTTGTCTACGACCCCGCACGGAAGCGGGACAGCCCCCGCCAGCGATGACGGAAGAAAGGAGGGCAGGAGGCCGAGCAGCGGAGACTGACCTCGTCCGCCCGCCCGCGTCGTGATCACTCGGCCGAGGACGACGCGGACACCGGGCAGGAGCCGTCCGCCGCGAGGCAAGAAGCACAAACGACCATGAGGGACACATTCGGCCGAACGCGCTGGAGCTTGAGGATAGCCCGGCGCAACCCAATCAGGAGGAAACACAGTTGAAGAAGATCGTATTGGCGGTGGCGGCGCTCGCGCTCGCCATCGTCGGATTCGGGAGCCTGGCGGCCCCGCAGGCCTCCGCCGCCCCGGCCACCGTCTGGGTGGTGAACGCGAACGTCGCCACCGCCGTCATCGGCACGGCTCCGACATGGACACCGGCTGGCGTGCAGACGCTGCTGGGGTCGACGCTGACCGCGGTCCAGACCGCCAGCGGCGGCCAGATCAACCTCGACACCGGCAACGTCGGCAACACCTACATCATCGTGCAGACCAACGGCTCGGTCTCGCCGATGACGCT